>JAHBSH010000056.1 GCA_019639215.1 Acidobacteriota bacterium | reverse complement strand
GCTGAAACCTATCGAGGCCTATGGCGTAAAGATGATCTCAATGGCTGTTCTGGTTCCGCCGGACAAGCCGATGATCCTTCGCGGCCCGATGCTGCATGGTGTCATCAGACAGTTTTTGACCGATGTAAATTGGGGTGAGCTTGATTACCTGATCGTTGATATGCCGCCGGGAACGGGCGATGTTCAGCTTTCGCTAGCACAACTTGTGCCGGTTCAGGGAGCAGTTCTTGTAACAACGCCGCAGGAAGTTTCGCTCGCCGATGTCCGCCGTGCCGTAAAGATGTTTGAAACGGTCAATGTCCCTGTGCTTGGTGTTGTCGAAAATATGTCTTATTTCATCGCTCCTGATACAGGAACGCGTTACGAGATATTTGGCAAAGGCGGCGGTGAGAAACTTGCTGCCGAATATGGCATAAACATGCTGGGACAGATACCGCTCGGACTGGAAGTTCGCGAAGGCGGCGACCAGGGAAAACCTGTTGTTGTTTCTGCTCCTGATTCGCCGCAAACACAAGCTCTAAAAAAGGCGGCAGAAGAGGTCGCCCGACAGATCTCCATTGAAGCGATGAAACCGGAACTTGTCATCCTGACACGGGCAAAATAGAACGATGTTGTGGGACGAAGATGATAACGATAATTCTGAACGTCTGGCATCAACAGTTAACAAGTTACTGGGAAATGTCGGACCGCGAAAGAAACTTCTTCGTCTTCTATACTGTGTTGGCACCTTAAATCTTATTATTTGGGCTGTGTGCCTGATCTTCCCGACGGAAATAAAGGATGCATTTGAAAGGGTCCATGATCTGAATAATAAACTCTCTATGATCGTCCTAGGCCTGCCTTTCTCACTAGGAATGACCGCAACCTACTCACTTTTTCGTCTCAAGTATCCTGACATCGAAGAACAAGATCTTGACAGTGACATGATGGGTAGTTACAACTATCAGTCCCATTCTCAGAGGCGTTGGCTGGTGTGGCTCTTCTCAACCATCGGCGGAGTTGTCAATCTTATTCTCTTAGCAGCACTGGTTGTAGCTCTAGGAGAATAATGCTTCCTCAATTAAGTGCCAGAAGCCTCTTCTCTGTCTGCTCGGACAATTTGCTTAAATATGCAGGCAATTTATCTGAGGCACGAAGCCCGGCTAAAAGCGTCCGGCTCTGCGAGTAATAATTTCTTGCCTTCGACACCTGTTCACTTTTGACTTTGTTATCTGACGAAGTGGCTGCTCGATCTTCCATAACGTTGCCAAGGGAAATAAGTGTCTGAGCAAGACTGCCAAGGTTATAAACATTTTCCGGATCTGAAGACCGGATATCTTCCTGAATAGCCAAAGCTTGCTGATAACTTTTAATGGCCCGATCGTGATCGCCCTGCTTTTGCAGGACATAAGCTACTGAAAAATGAGCGGCAGCCAATTCACTCCCTGCAAGTTTGTTATTCGGATCGGCTTTTACCGCACGCTCAAATATCTCGAGCATCTTTTCGGCCTTTTCCAAACCTTCAGGGATATTGCCGTTGGCAGCCTGCAGACGGCCTGCATTGCCAAGCGAGATCGCATAGACCATCTCAGCCGAAACAGACGGTGGGTCAAAAGCTTCAAACAGCTGTCGGCTTGCATCGAGGGCGTTCATGTAATTATCAAGAGCCGCAGTATTGTCGCCCGCTGTTTCCGCCTGCTGACCTAAACGCCTGTACCCGAACTGCTTGACCGAAAGAGCCTTTTCGTACAGCGACAAACCATCAGCCCCTCTCGCAGTCGTCTCGTCATTGGGTGTTATCTGATCAGAAACAGATATGCTTTTCTTGTACTGTTCGGCGGCAAGAGAAAGATCGCTGTCCTTTTTTGACGACAGCAGTTCGCCAAGTTCAAAAGCAAAACGGGCCTGGGTAACACGATAAAGAATGTTGGACGGTTCCTTTGCAGAGAGGTCTTCCAATAACACTTCAGCCTTGCTGAGATGCTCTTCAGCCGCATTCGGGTCGTTTCTGACCTGCAATATCCTGACCACTTTACTGCGCAGCATTGCCGCGGCATACAGATCAGAATTATCGCCATCTTTTGAGGCAAGTTCGTCGCGTAGTTCGATCGCTCTGGCAAAACTCTTCAAGGCGTTATCATATTCACCTAAATTGGCCTGAAGCGGTCCGCCTTGAACATCGCCGATCCGTTCATAACCGGCAGCAAGTTCACGTTTTAATGTCATATCCTCGCCTGCCTCGGCGTAAAGCCCGTCAAGATATTTCAATGCCCTTTCGACAAGCTCTTTCCGTGCGGCGGTCGATCCGGGAAGATCGCTTATCTGATCATGAGCATCAAAAACAAGATAATTGGCAAGTTCTCTAAGCTGCTCAAATCGCCGCTCTGCCGCTGCTCTTTCGTTGTTTGCCCTGACAGCCTGCCAGCCTGCAAAAGCCGACAACATAACCAACAGGATCGCACCTGCGGCAGATGCAAAAAAAGCAAAGCGATTGCGTGAAACAAATTTTTGGAAGCGATAGACCTTTGAATCCGCCGTTGCTGTTACCGGTAATCCGTCCTGAAACCTTCTTATGTCTTCGGCAAATTCATCTACAGAGCGGTATCGCCTGTCTTGTTCGGGATGAAGAGCTTTTAGAACGACATTGTCCAGATCACCCTGCAGCAATTTTGAATCGACCAAAGCAGCAGACAGAACCGGAATATTTCCCCGTCCGTTCGTGTTCTTTACAGAGCCGTTATTCGTCTCATCAGCAAACCGCGTATTCCTTGTAGAAGCAGCTAAGGACGGACGCTGCGGTTCTTTAGACAAAATGCTGTCGATCAATTCCTGTGGAGCCTTTCCCTGAGTCTTGAATGGGCGTTCACCGGTCAGAAGCTCATACAAGATCACACCGAGACTGTAAACATCCGTCGAGGTTGATGTCGCTCTTCCGGCAAGCTGTTCGGGCGAAGCATACTCAGGCGTCATCACCCGAAATTGGGTCAACGTCGCCTCATTGGTGTCCGCTTGCCAATCAGGAAGAAGAAGTTTTGCTATACCGAAATCAAGCAGTTTCGGCTCACCGTCATCGGCAACCAGAATATTTGTCGGTTTCAGATCACGATGAACAACGAGATTTCTGTGTGCTTCAGAAACGGCTCCGCATATTTTTAGGAAAAGTTCCAACCGCTCTGCCAGGCCGAATGCGTTATCGTTGCAAAAACGTCTGACCTCAAGGCCATCGACATATTCCATTACGAAATACGGCAAACCGTCTTCGGTTGAGCCGCCGTCAAGCATTCGTGCGATGTTTGGATGATCAAGGTCAGCGAGTATCTGGCGTTCCATCAGGAAACGCTTGAGTATGGAGCTTGTATCCATACCTCGTTTGATTATTTTCAGAGCGACCTGTTGATTGAACCCTTGACCCGATCTTTCGGCCAGATACACTGTGCCCATTCCGCCGGTTCCGAGCGTTCGCAGAAGACGGTAGCCGTCTATCTGATCGGGTGTGCGATCGGTTTCATGCGTTATTTCAGCTATGCCGAAAATCGCGGGTTCTTCAATAAAATCCTTAGCCGAAGATTCCGCCGCAAGCAGACGCTCTACCTCAGGCCTGATAGAAACATCCAAAGCCTCGACATACCTGTCCCGATCAGGACCGCTTAATTCAAGAGCCGCCGCAAGATCATTTTTAATGAGTTTCCATTTTGCAGGATCCATGTTGTCTCGGTACATTACGCGAGTTTTTTGCCAGGATCGGATCAGCCGTTCGTGATCCGGTCATAAAGCCATGCCCGAGCGGTTGCCCATTCACGTTTTACGGTCGCCGGTGACACCTTTAGAACCTCGGCGGTTTCCTCTATGGTAAGGCCGCCAAAATAACGGAGTTCGACGACGCGAGCCTGATCGGGGTCAAATGATTCCAGTTCTTTCAAAGCCTCGTCCAGTTCAAGTAGCTGTGCGTCCATTGAGACCGGGATCGAGGGTGTGTCATCTAACGAAACTTTTTCGGCGTTGCGCTTATTCGTTTTACGGGAACGTGCGGCATCGAGCAGTATACGCCTCATAGCCTGTGCCGCAATGGCGAAAAACTGCCCGCGATTCTCCCAATCGACCGAGCGCTGATTTGTAAGCTTAAAGTACGCCTCGTGAACAAGTTCAGTGGTCTGTATAGACGCGGCATGCTCACGATTCAGAAAGCTGCCCGCCAACCGCCGCAGCTCGTTGTAAACAAGCGGCAGCAGACGGTCGAGGGTTTCCCTGTCATTGACCTTTCCGTCCTTCCCTAGTTCGTTGAGTAAAAGAGTGACTTCTGTCGCCATTACAAGGATATTTTAGCACAGGCATTTTTTCCTCTTTTTTTATATGAGCCTTTTTCGCTCATTTCTTCGCGTAGCGATCAAAAGGCACCTATTTCCGCCTGATACCTTTCATCCATTAACTTCCGGGGTTTCGAATATGAGAAGCATAAAAAGAGAACTTTTAATTCTGACGATAATATCAATTGGATTAACATTTTCCGGCTTTGCACAAGAGAGGCAAAAGGAGTCCGTAATTGCGGGTTCGGTGATGCCGTTCACTTATCAGGGAAAGCTGACGGTGAACGGAACGGCGGCAAACGGCAGTTATGATCTTATTGTTCAGCTTTACAGTGAACCGGAAAGAGGTGATCTGCTTGGCGAACAGACGATAGAGGACGTTCAGGTCGTGAACGGCATCTTCACCGTAAATTTAGAGTTTGAGACCGGACTTTTTCAGAGATCTGAAACTGCGTATATCGATATTTGGGTCAAATCGTCAGACGGCGGCGACGAGTACGTTCAATTGACGCCTCGCCAACAGGTCGGTTCGACACCCTATGCAAAAGTATCGGATAGTTCAAAAACTGCCGATCTACTAAACTGCTCGAACTGCATCACGAACGGCCACATCGTTTCGATAGTCGGGTCAAAAGTGAACGGCACGGTCGCAAATGCCACAAACTCGCAGCAGCTTGGTGGAGTTGCCGCTGACCAGTATGTGCTTACGGGCGACCCCAGATTGGCTGACGAGCGTGCACCAACGGCCGGAAGCACTAACTACATACAGAACTCGACCGCTCAGCAAACGTCTAGCAATTTCAACATCAGCGGTAACGGTTTCATCGGCGGCAATCTCGGCGTCGGCGGCTCATCGCCGGTATATAAAGTGTCTGTTGTCGGAAATGCGCAAGGCGGAGTGCGCGGCGAAAGCGTCGGCCACTTTGGCATGGAAGGAATAAGTTTAACTTCTATCGGTGTACGGGGCGAAGGACAGTTAATGGGCGTGTCGGGACGGTCCTCCAGTGGATTCGGAGTGCACGGCGAAGGTGGTACTTACGGCGTACGTGGTGAAGGTGGTGTGTACGGCCTTTGGGGACGGGGTCAGTTTGGAGTGTACGGCGTGTCATCCACCAGCGGAGGGCTTGCAGGAGCTTTTGAGGGAGACGTCCACATATCCGGGACATTGATAAATTCATCTGATGCCCGGCTGAAGAAAGACATCGGCACGCTCGGTTACGGCCTCAGGGACGTGATGCGGCTGCGTCCGGTTTCCTGGAATTGGAAGGCTCGTCCCGAAAGCGGAATGCAGCTTGGCTTTATCGCGCAGGAAGTCGAAACCGTGATGCCCGAACTCGTTTCGACGGTCAGGAAACCTGAAAAGGATGCCGAGGAGACGAAGGGCTTGAACTATACCGGCCTGATCCCCGTGCTAATCAAGGCCGTTCAGGAACAGCAAAAAGAGATAGAGACATTGAAAGCCGCGAATGCAGAACTCGCAACGCGACTTGCGTCGCTCGAAAAGGCTTCGGAAAGTCCTGATAAGTGAGAAAGTATTCGTGCCGGGCTTTGCCATAGGAACATACAAGAGGTAGGGAATGAAGAAATTTACGATCGTATTCACATTCGGGTTGATCTTGACCGCGGTTGCGGCCGATACGAATGCCCAATTCATAGGTGGAATGGGCAGTACATGGAACAATCCGGTAAGTGCACAGATCAGCAGCTCATTGTGGAACAGCATCAACCAGAAAATGGCCATTGCTCCATCTCTAAGAAAGATGGGCTGTACACAGGCTCAGATAAATAAAATGACCTTGTCGCAGGCGCAAAATGCCCTTGCAAAAAAGACATGCACGGCTGGAAGCGTATCAGCACAGAATGCACAGACGGGCGGAAGAACTGCATCCCCACCGACCACAATATCAACAACTCCCGCAAGGACGACGACGCCGTCAACAAGCGAGTACTCAACAACATTCAGGCCAACGGGTACGCGCATAGCGATGCCGCAGCTCGTTGCACAGATCACGCCGAATGACAGGGCATTGCAGCAAAGGCAGATAGACTTTCTCGAAGCTGAAATATCCAAATACGAAAATCAGCAGCGGGAGCGTGGATACGGCGACGATGCCGCCGCCGCGATGGCGTTCTTTGCGTCAGTAGCCATCAATTTGCAGGACACGAACAAACCTATCAATCAAAAAGACGTCGATTCTTTGACAGATGCTCTCCGAGGGGAGTTCGGCAACAAATTTGCCGATATTTCGGACAGGCACAAACAGGAGATTTATGAAAATCTGCTGACGTTTGGGATGTTCATAGCCGCAAGGGCCGAAAATGCCGATGCGAAGGGACAGAACGACCTTAAGGAACTCTCAGCTTCGTTATGCGATCAATACCTGAAACTGGACGTGACCAAATACAGGTTCGACGAAAACCGATTGGTCGAGATCGGATCGACACCGAACGTTCCGGAACCAAGTGGAAATGTAACCTCACCGTCTTCAGGAGGAAAGATCGACTCTAAGTTGATAGGCAGTTGGCAGGCATCGTCTGCTGAGATCTATATATTTCATGCAGACGGAAGATTTAAGCACTTTAGTACGCAAAGCCAGACGGAAGGGACGTTCAACGTGTCCGGTGGCAAAATGTACTTTCGCAATATTGTCTACGAAAAAGGAAAGGCTGGGGAAAAACGATACCCCGATGCGGTATATGAATACGAATTTGGAAAAGACGGTCAAGGCGAGTACCTTGAGATCGCTAATTTTCTTTATGGCGTCACCTACGTAGATATTAAGAGCGCGTACAAATTTAGAAGATAAACCGTAAGTTTTAAGAAAATGACGGAGTATGCTATGAAGACTCGAATTACAACAATACTGATCTTAACTGCTGTTTTGACCTTGGCGGCTTATTCCCAGTCAGGCGGTGTTTATCAGATAGAAAGTTCGGTGATCGCCGGAGGCGGCGGAACAAGTTCCGGAAACGAATACCAGTTGACAGGAACGATAGGTCAGAACTCGGCCGGTATATTGTCAACAGGCGGCTCTTATCGCTTATCCGGCGGATTTTGGCATCCTGAGTTTGCCCCGACCGCGGCACATATTTCAGTCAGCGGAAAGGTGCTCACAAATGACGGAAGGCCGATCTCTATGGCTTGGGTATTGCTTGTGAACGCAGACGGGTCAACAAGAAGAGTGATCTCCAACGGGTTCGGATATTTCCGCTTTGATTCAGTTGAAGCCGGACAAGTGTATTTATTGTCGGCCTCACACAAACAGTTCCTTTTTGTAACACGCGCTGTTCTGATAGATGACGAAATGACGGGCCTGGAACTCACCGCTCTTCCCTGACCCTTATTTTACATTCACCCCATCTTTTCCGCCGGGCTATTTTCACTAAGAAAAAGCCCGGCTGCATTCTTTAAAGAAAAATCCCTCCGAACACTCTTTACAGTATTAAAGTGAGCCTCTTTTCGCGATTCCGTCGCGTAGTGAGAAAAGAGGAAACATGTGACCAACATCGATCCTCTTTGACCTCTTTGAAGCAAAACGAGCCGATCATATGTATCAGGCAATGCCGCTCTGATTTTACGTACTTGAGTTTTTAGGTTTTAAGGATAATTAAATGCCATGAGAAATAAATTGACAGCCCTTTTTCTTTTACTGCTGCTGGCCGCACCGGCCTCCGCCGATTGGAAACTTTCGCAAAAAACGAAAATGGTGGGAACGCCAACCGGAACCATTTTGACCATTTATAGCAAAGGCGTTCGGCAGAGAACCGAGTCAAAAATGGAAATGGACGCGGAAACCGAGGCCGCGATGAAAGAGATGGGATCGATGGCTGCTAACTTGATCCCGGCAATGCCCGTAACGATCACCCAATGCGACCTGAAACAGAACCTCTATATAAATGAATCCGGCCGTCAGTTCTATATCGATTATCACGATTGGACAAAGGCACCGCCTGAAAAACTGGAGCGCCGCAAAGCCGGAAAGATAGTTTTCAAAGGCACAATGACCACTGATTCGTGGATAGAAGATTCGGGAAAACGGCAGAAGATGTTTGGCCTCGACGCACGCTGGCTGAAATTTACGCAAACAATGGAGTTTTCGGCGGATGCCTGTCACAGAACGCCTCCGATGAAGTTGGAAATGGAAGGCTGGTTCGTTTTTCTCACGCTTGAGAATCAAAGCTGCCCGATAGTCCAGCAACCATCAAGCGCAGACGGCTGTTTCCCACGGCTGATCTCAAAGCGCGTTGCAAGTCCCGGACAGATGCTGACCGGAACTACGCGGATGTTCCAGGAAGGCAAGCTGATCAGCGAAGTGGAAACAGAAACTCTGGAGCTTTCCAAAGCGACGCTCCAACAATCTTTGTTCGAAATACCTGCGGATTTTTTTGAGGTCGATTCTATGAGCGACCTGATGTCGTCACGAATGGGCGTAGATGCCGCGGGCAATACGGTCCGTTTTCAAGACGGAAGAGCGGCTGACCAGAAAAGACGCATTGCCGTTGATTATTTCTCAGGCAATTCGTCAAAACTTGATCAGGACTCTCTCCGACGGCACATAGCAAGCGAACTCAACAGCGCCGGACATAATGGAACTGTTATCGGTTCTTCGGCTGATCTGGCAAGCGGCGGCTTTGCAAATGTCATCGGCGTTGAGATCAAAAAATTGAAAGAATCGGGTGCATCAAAGGTCGGCGGGCTGTTTGGCAAAGTAACCGGCAGCGATGCACTGGCGAAAGCAGGAAAATCGAATGCGGAGATAATCGTGACTCTCTACGGGCCTGACGGAAAGACCGTTATCGCTCGTTCGCCCGCAAATATCGAGGTAAGCGGCAGTTCGAACGACGCAGTAAAAGCTGCGATCGACCAGGTGATCAGCGGTCTTATCAGCAAAATAAAATAGTTCGATCTGACAAAGAAACAAGATATGAAAAACATCGCGATCCTGCTAATGATACTTGTCTTTGCATTCTCAACGTTTGCTCAACCAAGACGCGGTGTGCAGCGAACCGTGCAAGGCCCGCCTCCCACACCTGAGATCGAACTTATCGAGGTCGAGGATCCTCTGACAAGGTTTGCCGTCGATGGCTCGCTGCCAAAGGCACATATATTCACGGCGGTCAGCAATTCAAAGAACGCCGCCGAGATGATACTCGCCAATGATGAAAATTCGCTGCCTGCACTGATCGGTGCATTGCAATTTGCAGGATTTACGATCATTGATCGCGACCAAAAGATACTTTTCGCTCCGCGTTGGGGGACGAACGGCACCGCTTTTTATGATTTCGAGGTTGCGGGAATGCTTCGCGGATCACAGCTCGGAATGGCATCATCTATCTCCGGCTTTGGTAATTCGCTTGCCGGTGAGGACGCACTATTAAAGCGACTGGATCTGCCCGGGCAAATATTTGATTCGCTCAAAGCCGCACGAAATTCAAAAGAGCATGAGAATCGTTTTCTAGCGAACCTGATCTTTGAACTGTCACAGTATAAACCGCTTACTTCGGTTGATTCGCCGCTGAGTATGATACAGATATCGCTGATCGAACGGCGGTTTCTTGGCGACCTGATAGATGCATATATAGAGGCTTCTCAAAATGCCTATTCGCCGGCAAGGCGTTCAACAAGTGACCTTTTCGGTGATAGGCAACAGGTCAGGTTTATAAATGCGTCGTATTCTGCGCCCTTGATGCGTGATCCTTGCAAAGAACTGGAAGATCTGGAAAAACTGGCCGGATACGAAAGTAAAATCAAGAAAACGGGCAAGATGTTCGGCCTCGAAGGAAAATCCATACTGCCGACCGAAAAACTAAAGGACATATTCAAACCCATAGCCGATCAGATAAAGATAGCAAATATCGTTTTGTCGTATCTGAAGCTAATAATGGCGAACATCAACCTCGAAGGCAAGGTGGATGCGCCTCCGCCGATGCCGTATGAACGGACAAAATCAAATCGCGAAGAAGGCGTTGGAGAAAAGATCATCACTGCATCGTTCAGAATAAAGTCGAATGATTCTGAAGCGATCAATTGCGCCGGTAAAGCCTTGAAGCTTATCTCAGGATTAAGCATCCAGGTTCCGAAAGACGGTCCGTTAAAGGATGTTCCGGTTCACTGGGAACCGATATTTGAAGGAACAGGAAATGATCGCTACACGACAAACTTCCCTGTTATCCATCAGGCGATGCCTGATAGGTTCAAGAACATCAGCGATCTGAAAACAGACGAGAATGGCGAAAGCAAAATAAAGATCACGGGCCAGCGGCAAAACCGGGATCTCACCAAAATGGCTGTTTTTGAAGTTCCGAAACGCGTCCGCTATCAGATCAGGATCGCAACCGAAAAGATGGACGCTGAAAAGGATATTCCAAAGATATTCTGGGGCGGCCTTGATCTGAAATCAGGCGGATTTGTTAAGTTCCTTATCCAATTCGTCCCGGATATGATGGGCAAAATGGCGTTGCGGTCGTTCAGGGTCGAAGTGCCGATCAAAGACTGGAAACCATGCACGGCAGATAACAATTGGGGCGGCGAAGTCACATTTACGCGTGATAAATGGACACCGACGGAAAACCTTCATGAAAAAGCAAGAATAACTCTCGTAGCTCTTGCAGATGGAGAGACCGCTCCGGGCGGCGGCAGGCCGAATGCATATTACGAAGTTTTCGGCTACCGGACCAGAGACAATCCAGTACGTTCAGAAGACGATCCGTGCTGTCCGGGTTTAACCACTTCACAGAGCGGCTATAAGTTCGATTTTGCAGGCAATTTTGAAGCTCCGTTTGAGATCGACTATCGCGGAACAGACAACGAATTCAGGTTGGGGTTCAAGTTTCACACGCCCAACATAAAAGCCACAAAGCGTGACTACCTGAAGATCCTTTCAACCGCCTGTCCTTATGATAATGACGAAGGGTATGATCGCTCGCTCGAAACAACGATGAATTTCGGCGGAGCACTTCAGAGCGGACACTACCAAACCCGCTACGTCGATAAGGGGGGCGAGCATCTGGTCGGCGAAACAACCTATGTCGATTATGAAGGAGCGACCGTAAAGTGGGAGTGGAACCTGACCCACTGCCGCCCCAAAAAGCAGCCGTGACCAATTATGCAGGTAGAGATATTTACCATAGGCGTCTTTTCCTTTGCTTTTTGAGCCTGTTTTCCATATTTCTCCGCGTAGCGATCAAAAGGCGGCCATTCGCCGGTTCGTAGGTAGTGTTTGAAAAGGCCGGATCATATCTATGTGTTTCGGATCTCTTGTTTGTGTCTTCTGTGGTATCTGCTTTGTTTTCAGGACATTGACCACAGAATGCACAGAAAAAAAAGACACAGAAAAAGACTTTTCAGACACACTCTTGTAAACAGCCTTCAGAAGTAGAACACGGACATTTTGGAGAGATCGTATGAAAAAAACTCTTTTTTATGTGATATTGATGCTTATTTTTGTCGTTACCGGCTTTTCGCAGGAGCGGGAACGGGAGAAAGAGATCGTAATGGGATCAGCGATTCCGTTCACATATCAGGGCAAGCTGACGGTCGGCGGAACCGCTGCAAACGGCAGTTTTGATCTCATTATCCAGCTTTACAACGAATCGGAAAGAGGTGATCTTCTTGGCGAACAGACGATAGAGGGCGTACAGGTTGCGAACGGCATTTTCACCGTAAATCTAGAGTTTGAGACAGGACTTTTTCATAGGTTTGAAACCTCATACCTCGATATATGGGTCAGGCCGTCCGAAGGCGGCGAATACACACAGTTAACGCCGCGTCAACAGATCGGTTCGATGCCATATTCAAAGATCGCAGACCGCTCCAAAGAGGCCGATTCGCTCAACTGCTCGAACTGCATCACCGACGGACAGATCGTTTCTCTTGATGGCAGCAAGATAACGGGAACCGTCGCCAACGCCGCCGATTCGCACCAGCTTGGCGGTGTTGACGCCAACCAGTATGTGCGTGACGATGACGAACGGTTGACCAACGAGCGTGCTCCAACGGCGGGAAGCGCGAACTACATACAAAACTCGACCGCCCAGCAAACATCGAGCAATTTCAACATCAGCGGTAACGGCGTGATCAACGGAAGGCTTGGCGTCGGCGGCTCCTCGTCGGCATACAGAATCTATGTCGTCGGAGGCACGCAAACCGCGGTACGCGGCGAAAGCACAAACAGCTTTGGCGTAACAGGCACTAGCACCTCTGGAATAGGTGTACGCGGTGAGAGTGAGCTTGATACCGGCGTGGTTGGCCAGGGGGACTACGCCGGCGTGATAGGCACAAGCGCTGACGGCTTCGGCGTACGCGGCCAAAGCACTAATAACATCGGCGTAACAGGTATAAGCACTGACGGCACCGGTGTGCGTGGTCAAAGCACTACCAACGTTGGCGTGAATGGCACAAGCACTAACGGCATAGGCGTGTCCGGCTCAAGTACCAATACGCACGGAGTGTTTGGTACTACTTCACATAACAGCAACGCGAGTGCGGGTGTGTTTGGCTCAAGCACCGGTGGCGTCGGCGTACGAGGCCAAAGCAACAGCAGAATCGGCGTGGAAGGAATAAGTCTTTTTGACCACGGCGTGACAGGCACAAGCACAACCAGCGATGGCGTGCGCGGCACAAGTACTGGTCCCGGAGCCGGTGTGCGGGGCGTGGGAGGTGTTTATGGCGTGTATGGCCAAGGTGGTAACTACGGTGTGTATGGCGAAAGTACCAGCTATGCAGGTTGGTTCCAAGGAAACGTATTTATCACCGGCACGCTGTCAAATCCCTCTGATGCGCGGTTGAAGACGGACATCGGCACGCTCAATTATGGCCTAAGGGACGTGATGCGGCTGCGTCCGGTGACGTGGCTTTGGAAAGACCGTCCCGACCGCGGAACACAACTTGGCCTGATCGCACAGGAGGTCGAAACCGTGATGCCCGAACTCGTCTCAAACGTCAAAAGCCCTGAAAAGGACGTGGAAGAGACAAAGGCACTGAACTACACCGGCCTGATCCCCGTGCTGATCAACGCTGTTCAGGAACAGCAAACCGAGATCGAGACATTAAAAGCCGAAAACAAAAAGGCCAAAGCCGAGAACGCCGAGCTTACAAAACGCCTCGCCGCACTCGAAAAGGCTTTGGAAACTCTGTCAAAAGAAAAGGAAAATTGATCCGGCTTTTCAGCCACCGTATTGTACTGATAACAAAATAAGCCTCTAAAAAGTTGAGAATTTCAACTTTTTCGGTTAATATTTATTTTAATGTAAGGATTCACTTTGTGTGTCCTCATTTTAATAGGAGTTATCGAACAAAATATGTCAGCTGTAGCTGCCCCTAGTCTTGATGTCAACGTAACCGAATCAGCTTTGTCTGAGATCAAAGGTTTTCTCGCAGGTGAGGACGACCTTCCGGAAACTGCCGGACTACGTGTCCGTGTTGTTCCTGGCGGATGTTCAGGATTTCAATATAGCCTTAACATCGAAGAAGAATCGAAAACGGGAGATTTCATTCTGGATAAATCTGACGTCCGTCTCTTCGTAGATATGTTCTCGGCTCAGTACCTGAACGGTATCACGATAGATTACACATCCAACATGATGGGTTCGGGCTTCACATTTGAAAACCCGAATGCAACAGGCGGATGCGGATGCGGAACATCGTTCTCGGCATAGATAGTCGGCCTTTTCGTTCAGGTTGATTCCCTTTTCAGGAATCTGTGTTCAATTAGAGCTTTCTAAAAAACATACGGACAACTGAAAGGACGAAGGCGGCCATAATGAAAGTTGGGCGGTTTCACTCATAGTGAGACCGCCCATAACTCTTAGGTTAAGGCTTTGCCAACCGCTGTTTGCACTTTTCATTTCGAAAATGCTATCCTCTCTTTTAGCTGAAAGACACAGCCGTGTCGCCTTGTAGATCGCGGTTGGATCCCCAAGAGTCTTTCGGTTCTTTTAAATATTAAAAACAATCGAACGTTTATTTTACCCTTACGGGTTTTGGGTCTTGATACGATCCTCACATCTCATTGCTTTTGGCTTTTACTGCCTTGTTAGCGTTCGCCATTAAAATATAAGGAGATATAAGTTTTGGGAGTTTATAAAGGTTCAATTGCCGCACTTGCGTTTTTTGTTGTGGCTATCGTTTGTTTTACGGTTGAAGCAGCGGCACAAGATCGGCCACGTGTCATCAAGTCAGTCTCAAGCCGTCCGATAAATCAACCACCAACAGAAACAACCCCAGAACAACAATCTCAACCAACCCAGGGTAACACAAACCGCCAACCGCAGACGCTGACAAACAAGATCGTAGTAGTTCCCGAAGCATCATTGGTGAAAAAGACCGGTGAATCGAGTCCGCTTACTGCGATGAACAAGGCGGCTGCCAGACGTACCGTTTATGGTTCCTCGGTTTCCAATAATATTCTTTTAGGCATCCAATCTAGGCTCGGAATTCCGTACAAATACGGATCCAGCGGACCAAACAGATATGATTGTTCCGGGTTTGTCTGGAGTGTCTTCAAAGACGCGGGGCTTGAATTTGAACGAACAAGCGCGAGAAGCCTTTGGGAAATGTCAACGCCGGTAGAAGGCGCCGACAAGTATGTCTTTGGCACTCTTGTTTTCATGAACAAGCTCGGCCATATGGGAATTGTGGCAGACGAGAACGGATTCTATCACGCCTCAAGCAGCAAAGGCATAACATACTCCCCGTTCAAAGGTTACTGGGAGAAAAGGATCGTAGGTTTTCGCCGACTCGACCTGCAGGTAAAGATAACCGACCCGGTCGCTCCGGCAAAGACCAAATAGAACCTCTAATTTAAAGATCTCAAAAACGCCCCAGAAATCTTGTTTCCGGGGCGTTTGTTTTTTAAACAACAAAGCCCGGCCTTGAGTGAGTGGCATTTGCCTCGTTCACAAAAACGATCTTATCAACAGCAATATAACTGACAACGTCTTCATCGTCCTTTATACACAACACTCCACGCTCTACAGTTACAACTTCACCTTTGAAGCCGGAAGCGTTGCCACAGCCGACATTAACTTGTTTTCCCAAAAGCTCTTTCAGTGTTTCTTCCATATAGTTATCCTCTCACGGCGTTAGAAAATTGTGCGACACTTCTACCTTTTCTAATTTAAGAATTCCACCAGATTGACCGATTCCTCGTCATCCTGACCGATTAAAGACTCATCAAAAAAATAAAATGTTGACACTATACTAACAGTGTTTTACGTTGTTTATGACGGGCAAATTTTCCCGTCGCTCCGCCAAGCTCATTCCGTCTCTCCGACGACCATAAAGAAGGAATTGTTCAAGATGAAATATCTGGTAATAGTCTCGTTATTTCTTAGTGCCATCACTTTCGGTCTCAGCTACCGTACCGATACAGCATCCGCTCAGGAACGGATAAGAACGCAAAGGGATGCTTTTGATTCAAAAAGAACAGACAAGAATAAATTCCTTCGCTCAGACGACCCCGCTCCGGGCCGTTATATCGTCACATTTATGCCCGAAACATCTTTGCGGATGTCTTCAGAGCACGAAACAGTGTCAACAGTCTATCAGATGGCAGGAGAATACGGCACATCTGTTGAAGATGTCTTCACTTCGGCCATCCGCGGATTCTCTGCTGAAATGACTGAACAACAGGCTATGGCACTTAGTCAGGATGACCGAGTGCTTTTTGTGGAAGAAGACTCATATACTTACCCGACAGGGGTTCAGTCCAGTTCGGATTGGGGACTTGACCGCATTGATCAAAGAGATCTTCCGCTAAACGGTGCCTTTATGTATTCGCATACTGGAGCCGGCGTAAACGTTTATGTGGTCGATTCGGGTATCCGACCAACACACGAGGATTTCGGCGGACGCGCTACGATCGCTTACGACGCCCTGAGTGATGGTCAAAATGGCATGGACTGTACCGGTCACGGAACTCATGTCGCTGGAACAATAGGAAGCTCAACTTATGGCGTTGCAAAGAACGCAAGTCTTTACGGAGTACGTGTTCTGCCGTGCAGCGGTCCAGGATTGGTTTCAAGAATGATAGCAGGCATAAACTGGATAACTGCTAATCATAACTCGCCCGCAATTATTAATATCAGCATTACCGTCACAAACGTCTCCCAATCACTAAATAACGCTATAGAAAATGCAGTAAACGCAGGCATCCCCGTCGTAACATCTGCAGGAAACTATGGAGCAGATGCCTGTAACTATTCACCCGGATCAGCTTCGAGCGCAATAGTCGTTGGAGCTATCGGTGATGGTGATGCAAAAATGCCGTATTCGAATTACGGATCATGCGTGGATATCTTTGCTCCAGGAAATGCGATCAGATCTCTCAGCCACCTTAATGACACGCAGACAAGAGTAATGAGCGGAACATCTATGGCCGCGCCAATGGTCACCGGAGCGGCGGCTCTGTTTTTGGAAGCAAATCCGGGAGCGAGTCCTTCGACCGTAGCCAACCGTATCAAACTAGATGCCACGCAAGGGATGGTTTCGAACATTGACACGCTATCTCCAAATAAGATTCTTTACACATGGCTCGGTGATACTGAACCGCCCGTGCCTGGATCGGTCACGATCATAAAAGAAGTGCAGACACTTGATGGATCGACGTCATCCTCTGAGGTTTTTACATATAATGCTACCAATTTGGGAACAGACACGTTTTCATTGATCGGTGATGATGGTGAACCAGACAATAGGCTTGTGAACCCGGATATCTTTCTTTTTGATGAGCAAAATGCCATCTCGGTCATCGAAGAACAGAAACCCGGTTGGACTCTTACGGACATTGTCTGCTCAGAAACCTCCCCAGAAGGCATGCCGCATTCATATAACAGCTCCACATCAGTCCAAGATCGCAGGGCAAATATTGTGATCGAGGAAGGCGAATCTGTAACCTGCATCTTCCGCAGCCAGCAGCTTGCTCCAACGTCCGCCCCTGCCAGTGTAAGTGGAAGGGTTATGAGCAATGCGGGGTATGGTGTCAGAAATGTTAGGATCACTATAACCGATATGGTGACCGGACAAAGCCGTGCAACAATGACAAATGCGTTCGGATACTACTCATTCGATTCACTACCTACCACCCATCTTTACACTGTTTACGCAAAAGACTCGCGCCGTTCACAGTTTGTGGTTTCCAGTCATACATTCAATCTTTATGACAATATGACTGGTTTGGATTTTTATATGTATTAAACGGTGACCGATAGAATCCTGCCGTCCCAAAAAGGGAAACTAAAAACACCGTCTGCAAAGGCGGTGTTTTTAGTTTCCCTTTTTTCACAAATTAATAGGTTTTTTTGGAATTGTCATACAATTACCCATATTATTGTGCAAACAGACGCATAATAACCGTCATTTAAGTTGAAACAACAAGTAGATCGTTTTACGAAATGTGCCTAATTATCGAAGCCAAACACTCTTGATCAGTAACATTTCTGACGGTTATGCAGACTTTAGAACGGTGAAAGTGTTTAACAAATTGTGTTGACTTAATAATAAATATTTGTTAAACAAAGAGTTATATTTTAGTTTCAAGACTGCTCACTCCATACACAGCTGTGTTTAGGCTCAGCATTTCAGAACCGGTGAGTGCAGCAACGGAGTCTTAAGAAAAAAGGAGTATAGAATAATGAAATCCCCCCGAGATAATAATATGAGTCATACATTTCGTGTAATGACATTCGCCCTGTTTATTTTGGCCTTGGTAAACGTATCTTTTGCACAAACCCGTTCTTCTGAGATCAAGACCAGACAGACTGGGACAATTGATACAAAACGCGTTGTCCCGCAATCAGTTGCAAATGCGCAAGGGCCTTGGTTCTATCAGACACCCGTAATTGCTTGCAAGCAACTATGGGATTGGGGGGTTTTTAACGGACAGACGCAATATGAGCACTTCTCAGGACCATGGGAAATGCGAGTGAATCAACCTGTTCCCGCGTCTTCATTCCCTGTTGAAAATAATGGTTCGATAGTAGAATTGGACGGCGGCATGCCAGCAAAACCTGAATTGTCTGCGGCATTGAATACCTCGGTAAGCGGAAATGTATTGACATCATGGTCTCTTGGCCCGATGAACCAGATAGACAGGGCGGTTTCGGCTATTGTTATTCGCGGCGGCAATGGACTAAATGTTTATACATATCCGAACCTTGCGATTGGTGATAATGAACCACTTATCGCACCAGGCGGAGCGACCATCGAGAATGTAGTGCTGTGTATGGAACCTTTCAGCGTCCCGTCGTCAGCAGAAGCAACTATCTCAGGGCGTGCTTTGACAATGACTGGAACCGGCATATCAAGTGCACGCATTCAGTTGACGAACCTCGCAACTGGACAGACACGCATCATCAACACCAATCCTTTCGGATACTATACTTTCCAGGATATAAATGTTGCCGAACTTTATCAGATATCGATCTCGCACAAGCGTCATCAGTTCATAGAAGGCACCCGTACATTCACTTTGGATTCAGACCTGACAGGTTTAGACTTCGTCAGTTCCAGTTGGTAAGTTTAGCCCACACACGAAAAAGGTCAGGAATCGAATGAATCCTGACCTTTGGAATAGAAATATTCTCTAGGGGAAACGTAAAAGGCGGTCTTAAAAGACCGCCTTCATTCCTTTTAAACCCATATTCTAAACAATCGCACCCAACCTCTTCGAAAGATGACCCGCTCATTAATCCAGCATGGAATTACCCTGATTCCTCGGATCATACCGCACCGCTATTTTTGCCCCGGGTGCATACTTTAGTGGATCCGAAATGCGGTCTGCCCCTATCAGTTCAGAGGATTCGAAATCAACCCCATTCAAGGAATAAGTGTAAAAAACTACTTCTTCACCACTTGCCAAAGACTCGCTTTCAATAATGCGTCCATCAGTGATCCGCCCGATCTGCATAAGTCGATTCCGGCGTTCAATTTCCTGATCAACATCATTTCTTTTTCGAAAAAAATCAAAAAGTCCCATGTACTAATCTAATATTAAAGGTGGTTTATCGTACCTGCTCCGTAACGCATTTACGGCCGACAATACCGCAGGCCGTTTTATCAATCTTGCTTCCAAAGGTCGTTTACCTGGAATATCTATCATTATCAAGCCTATCAAGATCGTCAGTATTCCCTGTCCCGGCCCTATTAACATTACAATACCAGCCAGCACAAGAATCACTCCGATCACATTCTTAACAATAGTAGCCCCCCAACGGGTTATCCATGAGCTGTCCGGCAAAAAATCTCTCTGATAATGTGAACTAAAATAATTTGCCGGTATCTTTACAATAACAATTGCAACGATGAGAATGCTCAAAAAAAATGAAAGAACAAACAGCCCGGCGCCAACCATCAATCGCTGCCACGTAAAGGTTTCCCAAACTCCGAGAAGTATTTCTGTCATTTATCAGCCGATGCCCCTTCCAATCGACGAAGTTCAGTCCAGATAAAATACATCCTGTGGATCATTGTCCATATCGAACCAATAGCAAGTACCCACAGAACCTGCGGCATACGGTTGAAAAGTATGAAATCAGATGACCAATCCCACGTCGAAAGAGCTCCGATGATCAACAACACGATCCGTTCGGGACGTTGAAGAAATCCGACATTCGCCTTGACCCCTAGCGATTCTGAACGTGCCGTCGTATAACTCACCATTACGGAACCGATCATCGCGGTTCCGGCCAAAATAACGTTGATGATCGAATGCTGAGGTGTATTGCCTGCATAAAAGACCATTATCCCGAGGAATGCAACCATGTCAGAGAGACGGTCCAAAGACGAATCTAAAAAACTCCCGAATCGTGTAACATTTCCTGTCAGACGGGCGACATTGCCGTCAAGCATGTCAAAGATATTTGCTATGAGCAGAACGATACCGGCCCAGAAGAACTCGCCCATGCCGAACAGCACACCGCATAGAACATTTATGGTTACGCCGATGATCGTAAGTATGTTCGGAGGCACACCCAGAGACGCCAATCCCTGAACCATCGCTGTGATGATCCGGATCGGGCCTCTACCTATTCTTTCTCCAAGCATCTGTTTGAAAGCCTCTTTAGCTAGTCTTGGTCAAGATCATGAATTGTTGTCAGACTGCTGATCTCAAATACACGCCAGCCGTTAGGTGTCTTAACGCGGATCTCATCACCTTCTTCCTTGCCCATAAGAGCCTGTCCGATAGGCGAGACGGTCGATATCATCCCATTTTCAGGATCGCTCTCTTCCGAGGTCACAAGCCGATATGTTACTTTCTCTTCCTTGTCTATCTCAAAAAGCACAACTACCGAGCCATATGCCGCTCGGTCTGTCGGTATCTTTGAAAGATCGATCGATTCGATCTCACCAAGCCGTTGACGTACCTGCATGATGCGAGCCTGCACGATCGACTGTCTTTCCAGAGCAGCCTTATATTCAGCATTTTCCCTAAGATCGCCGAATTCTCTGGCTTTTTGAATTTCCTTTGGTAAGGCAAAGTGTAGTTCTTCTTCCAGAGAATCAAGTTCTGACTTTAATTTGTTTAGGATCTCTTCCATAAATAAGTATGATCGCTCCGCCCCGGATTATACTTCGGAACGGACCTTTATTCTACATATCAGACTCTTTCAGAGCGGCAAATGATATGCCTATATCACGAGCGGTCCGCACAAGCTGTCCATCCGTCGGAACTGTCTTGATCTGGACACATGCCTCAGAAAGCGGAACATTAACGATAGTCCCTGCCTGAAGTGCTACCATTTTACCAACTTCGCCGCTACACAACGCTCTAACCGCACACGCACCTAAATTCGTTCCGAGCATACGGTCAAAAGCATTTGGGCTACCGCCACGCTGCAGGTGTCCAAGCACAACACAGCGAGTTTCTTTCTCACTACGGTTTTCTATCTCTCTTCTGAGGAATTCACCAACTCCGCCAAGCCTTAGCTGACCTTGA
>JAHBSH010000055.1 GCA_019639215.1 Acidobacteriota bacterium | reverse complement strand
TACAATTCTCGGACGGCGAATACAACGTGCTTGTCCCTTTGAGCGAGGGCGTGGCGATGGGCGAACTGGCGGACGTTCTGGCAGATGAAAAGATCGTCAAGATTTTTCACAACGCAAAATTTGATCTCGAATTTCTCAACGCCGCCGGACACACCGTCCGCAACGTTTTTGACACGATGATCGCCGAAAAGCTCATCACGCGCGGAGCCGGCCAATCCGCCTCGCTCGCCGACACGCTCTACCGCTACTTCGCCGTCGATCTGGACAAAACCCAACGCGCAAAATTCAATAAAAACTGGAACGGCATCTGGACACCGGAACTCGTCGATTACGCCCTGTCAGACGTAGTTCATTTACCACGGCTGATGAAGGAACAGACCGAATGGATAGAAAAACTTGGCTTTACGGGTGAATATAAAGCTCAAATGATCAGATATATCGGAGAAGGTGGTTAAACCAACCGAAATGGTTCTTGCTGCATCATTTAATTTGTGCGTTAATAGTTGGACAAAACCATAAAGACTTCTTATCGGATCATGACAAGGTGAAGGGACCCATGAACAAATACCGCTTTCTTTTCTTTTTAGGACTTGTATTACTGCTTTTTTCGATATGTCCTATAAACGCTCAAACCTACACAACCTCGGACGGCCACGAATTTTCAGTTAGCGTAAAGCCTGAAAAGTCCACAATAATGCTGGGTGAAACAACCTACATTGTGTTTGAGGTAAAGAATAATTCGTATAAAAACCTTTATTTTGCCGACGGTGGAGATTACCGGAACAATTTAGGCCGTCCGGAAAGCTATTCTGTAACGGTTGTCCGAGACGACGGTAAAAAGGTGCCGCAGCCAAAGGTGACATTTAGTATGGGCGGCCTTATAGGCACTCAGGTAGTTCCTGTAAACGGGAGCTACACACGAAAGCTATTTTTACCGCATTGGGCGACATTCGAGAAACCGGGAACTTACAATATCACGGTGGAAAGGACGCTCGGTATAGGGGAGAAAAGTGTTTTGTCTCTAAGAAAGCCGGTGAAAGAGGATGCACCAGTAATAAGTTCTATTAAAACCAAAGCATCTACAAAGATCACAGTAAAAGCCACAGATGAAAAAGCACTCGGAGAGGTTATAAATGATCTTGGAGAGAAAATGCTGTCGGAAAATAACAAGGACAATGCACGGAATGCCCTGATGCTCTTAGATTTCATCAAAGATGGACGGACAATAGAGTATTGGATAAGAGCTTTGGATATGTATTCCATGTCATCAGATTGGGATACGCATCAAAGATTTAGACAAGTTCCTGTAATTCTTGCAAAATATGACACCCCGGAAGTGACCGGTGTTCTTGAAACCGCAATTAAAAGTCCCAGCAAGGAAGTGCGTCTTGATGTGGCGAATGCTCTTAGCATTTCTTCAGACCCAAAAGCTCTTCAGCTCTTAATCAGTATGCATGATGATGCTTACTGGTTTGTTCGTCTGCGTGTCGCTCAGGCTCTGGGAAAACTTTTGACGGAAGAATCGACAGAGATGCTTGTCGCGATGCTGACCGATCGTGAGGACAGTGTTCGGGACTCGGCAGCAAATAGTCTAAAAGCGAGAGGTAAGATGCCGGAATATGTTCCGCTTCTTCCAATGGATGAACTGGCATGTCCAATCAGGCAGACATCTGCCGTTAAGTCAATGCAGAATGGAGATTCGTCCGGCAATGACATAACCGGGGAAAGCAACATATTCTCTATGGCTAATTGTGCCGAGGCATTAGAGGCATTTACAAATGAGCGTGAAGAACATAAAAAGACTGAAAATAAGTTTGGAGAAGGATGGGTGTTGGTTCAGCTAGGCGATATTTATTCTAAAACAAAACGGCACGATTCGGCATATGAGTATTATTTGCAGGCATTGCCGTTATTCTTGCATACCAATAATGATGCGGCCCGCTCTGTTCTTTATGATCTGGCGAGTACCGGTATGTTGATGAAAAACCCGTCAGTAGCTATTGAACATTTGAATGTACTGCTTTCATTAACGCGGAACCACGCGAATAAAAATATACGTTCAAATGAGGGGGGTGTCCTTTCCCGGTTAGCAGACGCGTATAAAGCAGCCGGGAATACAGCGAAACAGGTCGAGTACCTGAAATTAAGTTATGATTATGAACTTAAAAACGAAAGTTTGTTCTCAATTTCTAACGCCGCCCGGGATCTGGCCGTTGCTTATGAGGAAATTGGGCAAAGAAAAGAAGCTCTGCATTTCTACAGGAAAGCCCTTGAGAGCAAAGAGAAGGCCGTTAGTAAGTCTGGATCGTCATGGTTAGTAATACCGGAAAATAAGGCAGATGAAGAAATTAAAAAACTGAAGGAGGCAATTGCTCGTCTTGAGCAATGACATCTGGAGTATAGATCTTCCACCATCCTTTACCACCGGTGATAAGCCGGGTGGCCTTCTTTGACGGCGACGAATGTGCCGCGGCAGGTGTCGCAGACCTTGCCGTTGGCGATGAGTTCGGCTTCGACGGTGGCGCGGTCTTCGGTCGATTCAACGACGCGGGCTTTTAGTGTGATCGGGCCGTCAACGGGTGTCGGGCGGAGCAGTTTTACGGCAAAATCGGCGGTGACGGTGCATGGCGGGCCGTCATCGCCGTGTTTTTTCATCAGGTGATACGCTGCCGCCCAGTTTGAGTGGCAATCGAGCAAGGCGCCGATGATGCCGCCATTCAAGATGCCGGGAAATGCCTGATGGTGCGGTTCGGCATGCCACGTTGCGACAAGTTCGTCGCCTTCGGCAAAGCTGCGGATGTGCAGCCCTTTTTCGTTTGCCGGGCCGCAGCCGAAACAGATGCTCTTTGGCGAGAAAGTTTCTTGTAATGATCTTTCGTCTGACATATCTTTACCGCTATTCAGCTTAACATCAGTTTTCGCTTTGAGAAAACTTGTTGTCAGGGCAAAAAGCGTGTACATTTATCACGCTCACATCTCTAAACGATCCTACAATTTATGCTGACCCTTTTAGCGATAGGTTTTCTCGCCTGGCTTGTTTTCGGCTATTTTGCGTATGGCCGTTGGATAGCCAAACAGTTTCGGTTGGACGACAACCGCGTGACACCGGCGAACGAGGTGAATGACGGCGAGGATTTTGTCCCGACGCAGCCCTTTTATCTTTTCGGACAGCATTTTTCCGCGATCGCCGCAGCGGGACCGATAGCCGGGCCGATCATCGCCTGCATCGCGTTCGGTTGGTTGCCGTCGCTTTTGTGGATCGCGTTGGGCGTAGTACTTATTGGTGCGGTGCACGATTTTGCGGCTCTTACATCTTCCGTCAGGCATAAGGCTCAATCAATAGCAGAGATAACAAAAGACAAACTTGGGCTTGGCGCAGGACGTGCGATGATGGCGTTCATCCTTTTGACCCTGGTTTATATCATCGTCGCGTTTACGGACATTACGGCGGGGACGTTCGTTTCGGGCGATGAGGCGCTTGCAGGCGAGACGCGGTTCAACCCCGGCGGAGCCGTCGCCATTGCCAGCGTGATGTATCTGGGGCTTTCGATATTGCTGGGGCTGGTCGAACGCTATCTGAAACCGCCGCTGTGGCTTTCGACCATTATCTTTGTTCCTGCGGTTTTCGGCCTTGCATATCTGGGAACGCATCTGTCGAATGTGCTTGCATTCGGGCATCTGACGTGGTCGATAATAATTCTTATTTACTGTATTGCGGCTTCGCTGGTTCCGGTTTGGCTGCTACTGCAGCCGCGCGGTTATCTGGGCGGTTTTGTTCTTTATTCCGCATTGGCGGTCGGCGTTATAGGTGTTTTCTTTGGCGGGTACGAGATACAGCAGCCGTCGTTCAAATCATGGGATGTTGGCGGCATGACCGGAATGCTTTTTCCGTTCCTATTCGTGACCATTGCCTGCGGTGCGTGTTCGGGCTTTCACGGACTGGTCTGTTCCGGCACAACCTCAAAACAGATCGATAAAGAATCACATGTTCATCCTATCGGCTACGGTGCGATGCTTGCCGAAGGTTTTGTCGCTTTCATTGCTATTGTGATCGTCATGACCGCGTCAAACGAAATGATATACGGGCCTGACGGAAAGGCATTTGCCGCAGGAAAGATCTATGGCAACGGCATAGGCGAGTTTATGACGCTGATCATCGGGCGTGACAATCTGCCATTCGCAATTACATTTGGGGCGATGGCATTTTCGACATTTGTCTTTGATACGCTTGATGTGTGTATGCGGCTCGGGCGTTACATCATACAAGAGCTGTTGGGAATGCCGGGGCGAGCGGGTGCAATGATCGGCACGGTTGGAACGGTCGCTCTTCCGTTCGTGCTTATTTTCTTTGCAAAGCCCGGTTCCTGGGTCGATTTTTGGACGCTATTCGGAGCGTCAAATCAGCTTTTGGCGGCGCTGACGCTGCTGTCAATAACGGCATGGCTTTATCAGGCCCGAAAGCGGATAGCCTTTACGCTTTTGCCTATGCTGTTCGTGCTTGTGATAACGCTGTGGGCTTTGGCGATGCTCGTTTATTCAAATTTACAGGCTTCGGCGGGCATAGATGTAAAAATGGTAAATGGATTGGCTTCGCTGGTGCTGATATTGCTCGCGATCTATCTTGTAAGTACAGCGTTGATAAAACTGTTTAGGGAAAAAAGGAATGTTCCGACAGAGGCGGAAAGCTTTTAGCTTCGTTCGACCGGTGTTCTTTCCAGAGTTCTTGTCGTGTGATCAGTAACACTGCCTATACCCATGTCAGCCGGTTCATTCAATCTGGCGGTTGTGTTGGGATGAAGGTAAGCGGCTTGCGATGCTGGCGGTTGTATATCATTTTTTGCCGAAGCATCGTTATTAAATGCTGACAGTTGCCGCATTATCATAAAGCAGATACCGAACAGGGCTGCAAAATAGATGACCGAGATAGGAATGATCTGATTAGCAGGAACGCCGGATTTGGCGAGGATCAAAACTACAAAGATGAATCCGATGAAACCCGCGCTACCGACAAACCCAACAGCCGATGTCAGATTTGTGATTAGGGCATTTCTGCTGTCGCTGCGTTCATCAGAAGCCCGCTTACCGCATTGGCTGCAGTAGCTTAGGTTTTCCTGGATTTTTGTGCCGCATCCCGAGCAGAACATTGCTGAGATCCTCCGGAGTTTATGACCTGATCGGCCCGATCTTGTCTTCAAGCCAGTTGGTCAGATCATCGACCGATTCGATATGAACGGGCTTTCCACGCCATGCCTTTATGGCAAAGATGATCAGCATTATTGTTGTGACGGCCGTAAAAATGCCGCTCCCCGCATTTGCCAGATCGGTCACGTTGCCAATAAAACTTAGGATGGTCGTCACTATCAAAATGCCCACATGAGCCGCCAAACCTTGCGCAGCGTGAAACCGAACCTTGTTCTCTTCTTTAGGTACGATAAGCAGCATGATAAGGCCGGCTATCAAACCGAGCGTGATAGGGAGATAAGGCAAACCGACAAGCCATTTTTCAGAAACGCCTACCTTTGCGACCTTACGTTCTGAGGCTTCGCCCATATCAGCGGGAACAGCCGGAGCCTGATAAAATGCCGGAGCCGGGCCGTTCTGCCACGTATGGGCATTCAGATCAGCCTCATTAAAACGGCGTGTTTCTTCCTCGGTGATCGAACCGGGATTTGTCGGAAGCTCAGCTGTCTTAAAGGGCGTCGCCGTAGGAGAGGTATAGCCGCCGACCGAGACCGTCTGTGCTTTTGCCTTTTCCGGGAATTCCGGGTCAAGCGGATTTGTATCGTATCTTTTAGCCATTGTCCAAAAATCATTTTACGACACTTTTCGTTGAATTGTTCAATAAACCGTCGCAGCTAAAAAAGAAAAAGGCCTCCTTGATCAGATCAAAGAGGCCTTTTAGCTGTTTTACGAACCGGTCTTAGTTAAATGTGTATTTAACCGAGAACTGGATACGATAAACGTTTGCTTCACCACTTGACGGAACATATGAAGTGTTCAGGAAGTCACTGCCGATCCTCCTCAAACAATATGATGCGTCAGTAGCGACACCGCCGATCGGGGCACGGCACGTTGCTGTTCCGCTGGTGCTTGTCGTAAGAAGCGGCTGTGTGGTGCTGAATACCTGAGATGTTCCCCAGTTGTGATTCAGCAGATTTCCAAAGTTCAGGATGTCTGCTCTGAACTGGAATTTATGACGCTGACCACCAAGCTTGAAGAAAACATCCTGAGCGACGCTGAAATCCATTCGGTGAACGAACGGAAGATCAAGTGCTCCACGGGTCAGGTATTCGCCTCTGTGCTTCGAAAGATACGGATCCTGGTTGATGAAAGCATCCCAGGCTGCGGCCTGCTGCTCAGGTGTGAATTGGGTGACACCGGCTGAGTTGGTGATCCTGCCAAAATTCATCTCTGAGATGTCTCTAGGAATATAGATCAGGTCGTTGCTTGTTCCGCCGTCGCCATTGAGGTCACCGGCAAAAACATAGCTTCCCGTTCCGCCCGTTCTGGATTCCCAGAAAGCCGAGACCGAAGTCGCACCAAACTTGAAGTATTCCTTTCGATAGCTGAGAGCAGTGAATACACGATGACGCGGGTTCGAGGCACTGAAACCGACACCAGGGTTGTTCGGGTTGCCCGAATGCTGGTTGTTGTTCCATGAACCGAATGCGATCGAGCCAGGATCTACTGTATTCTTTGCCTCGCCGTAGCTATATGCGCCTTTAGCGTAGAAACCATTTGCAAAAGGCTTTTCAAGTGTAAATGCGAGGTTCCACGATTTACCGACATCCTGGTTCTTAAGAACGACCGCATTGCTTATGTTGCTGTGAATGCGGTTGCCTGCGGTCCAACGCGGCCTGTTATCAGCTCCGGTAAACGATGTGTTTGGATCTGACAGGTTTGCGTTGATGTAATACACGCCGTTCATATCCTTTGAATAAAGGAGTTCTGAACCGGCTATGAGGCCAAACGGCAGCCTATAGTCAACCGCGATGTTCGTCCTCCACAATTGCGGGAAGTTGAACTTCGGATCAGACAGTGCAAGTTCATAAGAGGTTGCAGGAGCTCCTGTAACTACTGCCGGTTTGTAGTGGTTAGGATTTGGGTTCCATGGCCGGGCAGTTGTGTTATCAAGCTGTTCAAATCCGGTAAGGATGCCGTTGCCGCCGATCTGGTTCGATATCCAGACGTATGCCGGGCGGCCGGAGAATAGTCCTGTTCCACCACGAACCTGTACTTTTCCTTCCCAAGGTGCCCAGTTAAAACCAACACGGGGTGACCAGAGAAGATTAGCATCAGGAAGCTTTTCGGTTGCATACTGTACGCTAGCTCCGTTCTCGTCACGGAAGGTCAAAGCATTCGCCAATGGGTTTGTGTATCCGGTATCTCCAAAGAACGGAACGTCAACACGGAGACCGTATGTAAGAGAGAAGTTGTCCCTTACCTTCCAAACATCCTGTCCGTAAAACCCGGTGTAGATGACGTTCAGCATCTGGATCGGCTTTTCGAGTCCCGGAATATTTGCCCAGCGAACCTGAAAACGTCTCAGATTAACAGGCGATGTTACTCGGTTCGGATTTGCCAGGTAATCGTTGGCATCCGTGTAAAAGTCTGCGAGGCTGTTATAAACGTAAGCACTCTGCGATCCAGGGAAAAATGTGTTTTGCGATTCATACCGTTCAAAACTGAACCCGGCAGTTATCGTATGATTTCCTTTATAGAAGCTGAGGTTGTCCTGTATCTGAAGCGAATCATAGATCAGCTCATTATTGGGTGTGAAAGGTTCAGCACCAAATGAGGTGTATGTTGATCCTTCCTGCAGAATATCAACAAACGGGAAAAGAACGCCTACGTCTCCGCGGCTTTCGTCCTGTTTTGTATAACCGATAAGAAGGCTGTTGGATACGCTGCTTCCCCACATTGAGGTCCACTCACCGACATAAGAGCGAATGTTCTCAAGAATTGAGTAGTTCGAGTTCTGGAAGTTCAATGCGTCAAGGCTTGTTCTTCGGTTTCCAAAACCGAGTGAAGATGAGTTTGAAGCAAGAACATCCGAGCTTGAATCGAGGTGCATGTAACGGAAGGTCAGCTTGTTGCTGTTGTTAATGTTATAGTCACCGCGAACAAGAAACTTTTTGCCCGGAACCAGAGCGGGGTAGCCCTGATATCCACCGGTCTCATAACCGAAATTCGTCCTCAGAAATGAAGACAGCTGATCAAGGTCAGAAGCCAGAACACGCGTTACACTGCCGCTTCTGCAGCCCGTTCCGGGACAAGCAAGATAAGTTGTTCCAGGACGAGTAGTGAGTTCGTCTTCATAGTTAAGGAAGAAGAAAGCTCTGTCGCGGCCTGAGGTGAACATCTTGCGTGAGTTTTGACGCAGATCAGGAAGCGGAATAGGTCCGCCACCGGTAAAGCCCCACGTCCGGAATTTGAAATCGCCCGGGTTAAAGGTGTTTTCGCCGTATTTGTCTCCTACAAGGCTGGGATTTCTCCACATGTAGTAAACAGAACCGGAATAAGTATTATTGCCGCTCTTTGTGACCATGTTTACGCCCGCACCGACGAAGTTGCCCTGACGGACATCGAACGGAGCGACGTTTACCTGGAATTCCTCAACGGCGTTGAGCGAGATCGGAGAAACACCGGATGTTTCACCCGGCTGGCCTCTGAGACCAAATGAGTTATTGAAATAAGAACCGTCAACGGTAATGTTGTTCAATCGGTTGTCCTGACCGGCGAATGAACCGTTACCGCCAAATTGCGGTGACAGTCTTGAAAAGTCGGTCAGCTGACGTCCGATGGTCGGCAGGGCCGACATGACGGTGTTGGAAACGTTGGTTGCGGCGCCCGTACGTGCTTCGTTGAACACGTCATCTGCCTGAACGGTGACCTCTTCTGAGATCGCACTGCTCATCGTGAAATTGACCGTTCCGGTCGTTCCGAGAGCGAGCTGGATCTCTCCGCGGGACTGTTCGGCAAAACCGGCTGATGTTGCCTTGACCAGATAAGGGCCACCGACGCGAACCAGCGGGATAGTATAACGACCGGCATCATTGGTGGTCGCCGAGTATTTCGTACCTGACGGCTGATGTTCTGCCTCTACGATTACGCCGGCCAGGGGCTGTCCCTGATTGTCGGTGATACGGCCTGCCAAACTGGCGGTCGTCACCTGTGCTGTGGCGGTAACGGCAAAAGCGATCATCAACGCCATGATACTTACCGAATGTAAATACCATTTTGTAAACGATTTAGCTTGAGTTTGTGGATACATAGTTTCTCCGAAAATATACAATAAGAGATAAAACCTTACATTTAGGCAGTGGTCAGTAAAGCAACACTCAGTATCACTCTTTGATCTTACATTTCCGTAAAATCTTGCGTACTTTTGTGTTAAAGCAGGAAGCGGTCACGCCAATAGGCGTTCAACGGCCCCATATTGTATTAGTTGCCTGTTCTGAATATGCCCGTATGCAAATTGCAGAATACTATCACAAAACGATCTTTGCTTCCACAAATATCAAGCGAAATTGTAACTTTTTGTTAACATCCGTTAATGTGTGATTTTTGCGGTCTGCCGGTTCTGAGGTTTCTGGTATATAAGTAATGATAAAAAGAGGTATATCTGGCGAAGATACAACTTTTGCTGGTGATAGGCACTCAAACAAGGAAATATAAGCTTTTTCACGCAATTCCATTTATAAAACCTAGATCTATGTCGATAAAAGGCCTTTTGCTGGTAATTCTATGCACATCAGCCGCCGCTTTCTCACAAACGCCGCCGATAGAACCCGGCGTTTCGCAGGAGCTTGCCAAATGGCGGTCTGCTCGTTATTCAGACGTCAGCTATAGACTGAGCCTGACGCTCGAAAAGATGTCGCCCGTGCTGAAGGGCAGCATCGAGATACGTGTGAAAGTAGGGGAGTCGAGGAGTGCGGGAGAAAAGGGGACGAAGGCGATGTCAGAACCGGGAGCGATAGCGACCGGGTCGATCCCGCCAATTATACTTGACTGGCGAAAGATAAGAGGCCATGAAGAAAGATCCACAATTTCAAATGTCACGATCAATGGGAGAAAAGCTGTCTTAGAGAACCACCCCGTCGGCGAAGCGCCGCCACCCCTCCTTGGTAAGGAGGGGAGCCTTAGGTACGAAGAACGCGACGACCATCTTATCTTCTACGACAACGTAAAAGAGGGCGAGAACGTCATTACGCTCGATTTCACTTCGCCTATACTTACCAGCGGTTCGGCGATAACCCGCTACATCGACAAAGAGGACGGCAGCGAATATATCTACTCGCTCTTTGTGCCAAGCGACGCCAGTACCGCATTTCCGATATTCGACCAGCCGGATATTAAGGCGAGGTTTACGCTAACTATTCGCCAGCCTCTTGATTGGCGAGAAAATCTAAGCAAACAACTTGACTGGGTATTTTTATCCAACTCTGTGTCAAAAGGTTCCATTGAAAACTTCAATGGACCTGCAGGAAGATCAACTTATTATTTGAATGAGTTTGAAGAAACCCAACCCATTAGCACATACGTCTTCGCATTTGCAGCCGGCCCGTTCGATAAAGTTTCTGATACCACAGGCGGAAACCCGAGCAGTAGCGAGGGTGTAAACAATGTCGAAACGGTGAAGAACACACTCCCTACCGGTCGTGTTTCCGCCTCTGAGCCGACACAGACATCTATCTATATCCGAAAATCTCAGGCGGAGAAATTCAAGCCGCACGCCGCTGAGGTTTTTCGGCTGAATCGTGAGTCGATAAAGTTTTTTGAGGAGTATTTTGATTACAAGTTCCCGTTCTCTAAGTACGATCTGGTCTTGATACCGGAGTTTCCGTTTGGCGGTATGGAACATGCCGGAGCGACGTTTTTACGCGAATCGTCGATCATCTTTCCGCAGGAGCCGACGCAGAACGACCATATTTCGCGGGCTCTGCTGATATTTCACGAGGCGGCCCATCAATGGTTTGGCGATACGGTGACGATGAAATGGTTTGACGACCTCTGGCTGAAAGAGGGCTTTGCAAACTTCGCCGCGTATAAAGCGCTAGAAAAGATAATGCCTGAGGCAAACGCCTGGAAGGTATTTTACGAACGCGTGAAACAGGCCGCTTACCGCACCGATTCCACAAAAGGCACAACGCCGATCTATCAGGAGATCAAAAACCTTTCCGCCGCAAAATCCGCCTACGGCAACATCGTCTATAACAAAGCCCCGGCGTTTCTGCGGCAAGCAGAGTTCTACCTCGGCGAAGACAAATTCCAGACGGCAGTGCGAGCGTTTTTGAAGAAGCATGAGTTCAAGAACGCGACGTGGGAAGATCTGGTGAAGGAGTTAGAGAATAAAAGCCAAAGAGATCTGGCGAAATGGGCTGACGTCTGGGTGAAAAGGCGCGGACTGCCGCTTATTCGAACTACTGTAAACAATGAGGTCTTTTTATCAAGCCCTTCCGGCACGTATAGGATGATCATTGCAATGAAGCAGTCAGATATACTAAATGCCGGGACATACTGGGATCAACGTTTTCTGACCGTATCCTTTGGCAATGTCGGCGGTGGTGATGGTGAGCGCTTCTATATTCATCCGTCGGTATTTGACTCTACACCGGAATCTCCAAAATCAAAGACAAAACGTCAAGATCCGCTAGATGCTCGCATCTTTTGGGCCGGAAACATTTCTGCCGGCCCGACACGATATCCCGGGATCCCGCGTCGACCTAAATTTGTGATCCCAAACCAGGGCGATTTTGGATACGGCATATTTTTGCTTGATAAAGAAAGTCAGAAGTATTTCCTTAAAAACATTGCCATTGTTGATGAGCCATTCATCAGAAGCATGATATGGGGCGCGTTGTGGGACAGCGTCCGCGAGGGCGAGCTTGATCCGAATGAGTATGTTGAGTTGGTGGTAAATGTATTGCGGAAGCCCGACCGTCAGGAAGGGCGTAACGCTCAAAATTCGGGTCACGACGTTGCTGACGGTCGGGCTTCCGCATTGGAGGATGAATCGACCACAGCCTTGCTGCTAAGCCGCGTTTCGACGGCGATGAATTACTACATTGATGCCAAAGGCGGAAACCCGAACGGTAGTGAGGGTGTCAAAAATGCGGAACGCGGAGTGCGGAATGAGGAATCAAAGAACACACTCCCTACCGGTCGTGTTTCCGCCTTAGAAGAAATGTTGCGGTCGCGCGTTGAGGATTTGCTCATCGAACGTATGCAGAATGCCGAAACGCAAGGTCAGCGGATCACGTATTACAGGGCGTTTTTGAATGTTGCTGAGAGCGAGAATGCACGAAATACACTCAAGGCGATGCTGAAAAAGTCAGAACCGCCTGCGTCAGCGGGCGGGTTCCTTAATGGTAATGATAACAAGAACCCACCCACTCACGCGGGTGGTTCTGACTTGCCGCTAAAGACGAAAGACAAATTTGACATCGTTACGCGGCTAATTATTCTCGGCGATCCGGAAGGAGAAAAGCTGCTTGCGGAGCTTGAAAAGACAGAAACCTCAGACGATGCCAAGCGTTGGGCTTATGCCGCCAGAGCGGGCATTGCGACGCCGGAGAACAAGGCGAAATACTGGAAAGACTTTACGGAGAACAAAGATATTTCAGAGAGCTGGATCGAGGCGGCGTTCGGACCGTGGAATTCGATCAGGCATTCTGCACTGACGCTGCCTTACCTGGAACGCGCGTTGAAAGAACTGCCGAATCACAAAGCGAACCGCAAGATATTCTTTGTAAACGGCTGGCTCGGCGCGTTTATCGGCGGCCAGCGAAGCGAAGAAGCCCTGAACATCATCAACGAATTCCTCGCCGATCACCCTGGTCTTGACAATGACCTGCGGCTGAAAATTCTCGAAAATGCCGACACCATTGAACGTGCAGTAAATATCAGGGCGAAGCATAAATGACAAGGCTTCGCCTGTAAATAACCTCTATCGTGACCCGCCGTTCTATGTTTTAACCAAAGCAGATCTACACGTTCTCCGTCTGAAAACAAATCTGTCATAAAGCCTGACCGTGTGGTGTTTTTATGACAGATGCTGCGGGAGAAGTGTGTTTTATCAGGACGTTTATCACGTTGCGGTCAGCCGTTGCCACAGCATTTTGTTAAATATTTGCAAAATTGTGAGCAAACATGAACCTTTTTTGCAGACGTGAGCGTAAGGTTCAGCACGATATTTTTCTCGCGCATATTTTTAATTTTTACGAAAGGAGTTATACGCTATGAAACGACGAGATTTTTTGATAAAAAGCTCAGCGGCATTAGCAGCTGTAGCAGCCAGCGATCTTTGGCTTGATAAAATTATGGCAGGCGAACCAACACATTTTGCGGCTTCTGTTCTCGACACATATTTTCATGTGTCGCGAGCAGACATTGCCAAGGTGCTTTCGGCAACAGTTGCCAAAGGAGCAGATTTCGGCGATGTGTTCTTTGAATACAGCATCAGCTCTAACCTTTCGTTCGAAGAGGACATAGTCAAATCAGCCAGACGCGGCATCGTTCAGGGTGTAGGCATACGGGCGGTGAAAGGCGATCAGATCGGATTTGCTTTCACTGAGGACCTCACACTGCAAAGCATGATGCAGGCGGCGTCGGCGGCTGCGGTCATTGCAGCGGACAATGTGGCAAAAGCACGCATCGTCGGCCTGAACGACATAAAACCGAAAGATCTTTATCCTGTACGCGAACTCGCGACCGCTACCGACCTTTCCAAGAAACTTTCATTTGTAAATGACGCCAACGCCGCAGCAAAGGCATACGACCCAAAGATCGTGCGTGTTTCCATCGGGTTCAATGACGAGGTGAAGCACATCGCCTATGCCAACACCGACGGCATTTACTGGGAAGATTCACAACCGCTCTTTATGTTCTCTGCTTCGTGCATTGCCGAAGACGGAAAGACGCGTGAAACAGGTTATACCGGCGGCGGCGGACGCATCGGTATGGAATATTTTAATAAACGCAAAGCTGCCGATATAGGCAAAGAGGCTGCACGCATCGCCATCGTGAACCTTTCCGCCGAAGAGGCAGAAGCGGGAATTCAGACGGTTGTGCTCGGCCCGGCAGAAAGCGCCGTGCTGCTCCACGAGGCGGTCGGCCACGGCCTCGAGGCCGATTTCAATTACAAGGGATTGTCCAATTATTCAGGGCGTGTCGGCGAAAAGGTCGCGTCAGATCAATGTACTGTTGTGGACGAAGGCCTGTTTGAGAATATGCGCGGCACCATCAATGTTGATGACGAAGGAAACACGCCGCAAAGCACGACCCTGATAGAGAACGGCGTCCTTCGCGGTTATATGAATGACCGCATCTCAGCAAAACAGCTCGGCGTTAAATCCTCAGGCAACGGCCGCCGTCAGGCGTATAATCATCCGCCAATGCCGCGCATGACGAATACATATCTCAGGCCCGGTAAATATTCGGCGGAAGAGATATTGAAGACCGTCAAGAACGGCATTTACGCAAAGGGCTTTACCGGCGGCAATGTAGATATAACAAAGGGCGATTTCACATTCTCATGTTCTGAATGTTACCGCGTTGAGGATGGCAAAATAGCCGCTCCGCTCAAAGGAGTTACGCTGGTCGGCAACGGGCCTGATGTGATGACAAAGGTCGCCATGGTCGGGAACGATCTGAAATTTACAGACGGCGGATGGACCTGCGGCAAGAACGGACAGATGGTTCCGGTCGGCATGGGAACACCGACGGTAAAGGTAACTGAGATAACCGTAGGCGGCACAAAGATAAAAGGCGGTAAAGCCTGAACGCGGGAGGAATGCAAAATGAAAGATCATAAAAATCTTGCTTCCGAACTCGTTTCGGAGCTAAAGAAGAACGGAGCAGATCAGGCGGATGTCTTTATAGTATCCAGCGTTGGTTTTAACACCACGGTGAGGCTTGGTAATATTGAGCGTCTGCAGCAATCGATGAGTAAAGGCCTGGGCCTGCGCGTTATAAAGAACGGTGCGATGGCCAATACATTTACGACCGATTTTGCGGACAAGGCAGTGAAAGATCTTGCCCGCGAGACAATGGAGATCGTAAAGGTCTCAAACGCAGATAAGCATAACGGCCTCGCTCCTAAAGAGATGCAGGGCATATACGAAGGAAAGCTGGAGTTATTTGACAGTTCGATCGAAAGCCTTTCACCCGAAAAGAAGATAGAAATGGCGAGAGCGGCTGAAAACGCCGGGATGAAATTCGATAAACGCATCACCAATGGCCAGGGCACAAGCTGGAGCGATTCGCGGACGCAGGTAACACTTGCCAATTCTGACGGATTCGTCGGCCAATTTCAGACAACCTCTGCCAGCCTGTCTGTGGGATTGCTTGCTGAGGATAAGGACGGCACAAAGCAGACCGATGGCTGGTACACGTTCGGACGTTTTCTGAACAAGCTGGATGACCCGAAAGCCGTAGGCGAAGAGGCCGCCCGGCGAACCGTAAGACGCCTGGGCGGACGCAAGGTGAAGTCGGCTGCGGTTCCGGTCGTCCTTGACCCTGAGGTTGCCAGCCAGCTGGCAGGGATCGTTTTCGGAGCGGCATCGGGCGGGCGCATCTTTCGGCGATCCTCATTTTTGGTCGATAAGATCGGGGAACGCATCGCCGCACCGCTGATCACGATAATTGATGACGCGACGATGGTTGACGGAGTTGCCTCGCGACCCTTTGACGGAGAAGCGGTAAAAACATCAAAGCGAACCGTGGTAGAAAAAGGCGTACTCAAGGAGTATCTTTGCGACGCATATTCTGCACGACGGCTGAATCTGAAGCCGACCGGAAACGCAGGCCGCGGATACCAGTCAACGCCCGGCGTTGGCAGTTCGAACCTCTATATCAGCAACGGCGACACACCTCCGGCTGAGATAATAAAGTCTGTAAAGAACGGGCTTTACCTGAGCGAGATGTTCGGTTCGGGGATGAACTCTGTCACAGGTGATTTTTCACAGGGAGCATCAGGCTTTTGGATAGAAAATGGCGAGATCACGCATCCGGTACAGGAAATAACCATCGCCGGAAATGTCTTAAAGGCACTGAGCAACGTTAAGATCGTCGGAAACGACCTCAGTTTCAAGCTCGGCAGCACGGCCTCGCCCACGCTTCTGATCTCTGAAATGACGGTTGGCGGTTCTTAAAGCGACACCACAAAGGCATAAGTATGGCGGCGGCAAGCATTTGCTGCCGTTATTTTTTGACCGGAACAAAGGGAAAATGGGCTGCTTCAATCTTGACTAAAAAGTAATGATTGATGATAATCAGTGTAAAGGCTGATCCTTTATTCATTTAACAAAGATAGATTATGAAGATCTCAGCACAAGAGGAATATGGGCTGCGATGCCTGGTGCAATTGGCAAATCTCGGTGATGGCGAGACGCTGACGCTACCGCAGATAGCGGAGCTTGAAGGAATTTCGGCAGCAAACGCAGGCAAGCTGATGTGGCTTTTGAACAAGGCCGGTTTCGTTCATTCGACCCGCGGTACCAAAGGCGGATATTTTCTGGCGCGTCCGGCGGACGAAATATATCTGAACGAGATAATAAAGGTTTTGGACGAAGACGTTCTTAGTTCGCACTGCGACAGCTATACAGGTGTGAAGGAAAAATGTGTTCACACGGGCGATTGCGGCATCAGGCCGGTGATCGTCGGGCTGCATGAGATCGTTGAGAACGCGCTGTCACGCATAACGCTGGCACAGATGGTCGGGAATGAAAGCAAGGTGGACGCGATGTTTCACCAGATACAGGGGATACATAAGACCATTGAACCGCAGAGAGTTGCAGGATGAGAACGGCGATCGAAAAAAGTGACCTTGAAATGACAAAGGTCAAAATTTCACTGCCAAAAGGCTGTTCGCGTGACGCGTTGAGCGTTAAGGCTCTTGATTCGAAAACACGTGAGCTTGCCTATGCGACATTGATAACCGTAGAAGGGAAAATATTGCCTTGCACGGCATTTAGTGTAAAAGGCGGCACGTTGACCCTTGAGGTTCAGGAAGGATTTTTTGAGATTGGTGAAGAGATCTAAAGTTATATGTCAACAGCAGCAGAATTACTAGCAAACAGGGAATACAAATACGGATTTGTCACGGATATTGAGACCGAGACGATAGCCAAAGGCTTGTCCGAAGACACGATCCGACTGATCTCGTCAAAAAAGAATGAGCCGGAATGGATGCTCGAATTTCGCCTAAAGGCTTATCGCCAATGGTTAAAGATGGAGCAGCCCGACCACTGGGCAAACTTCAATTATCCGGCGATAGATTTTCAAGACATTTCCTATTATTCCGCACCGAGGCAAAAGCCAAAGAAAGCGTCGATGGACGAGGTCGATCCGGAACTGATAAAGACTTTTGAAAAGCTCGGCATACCGCTCAGCGAACAAAAGATGCTGGCAAACGTGGCGGTCGATGCGGTTTTTGACAGCGTTTCGGTTGCAACGACGTATAAGGAAAAGCTGAAAAAAGCGGGCGTCATTTTCTGTTCGTTTACCGAAGCGGTCGAAGAATATCCTGAGCTTATAAAGAAATATCTTGGTTCGGTCGTGCCCGTTGGTGATAACTATTATGCCGCGTTGAACTCGGCGGTTTTCTCAGACGGATCGTTCGTATTTATTCCGAAAGGCGTTCGCTGCCCGATGGAGTTATCGACATATTTCCGCATCAACACACAAGAATCAGGCCAGTTTGAACGAACGCTAATTGTTGCCGAAGAAGGCGGTTACGTGGCCTATAACGAAGGCTGTACGGCGCCGCAGTTTGACACTAACCAGCTCCACGCGGCGGTCGTCGAACTGGTTGCTCTTGACGACGCTGAGATCAAATATTCAACAGTTCAGAACTGGTACGCAGGCGACGAAAGCGGCAAAGGCGGCATTTATAATTTTGTGACCAAGCGCGGTGCTTGCCGCGGCGTTAACTCAAAAATTTCGTGGACGCAGGTCGAGACCGGTTCGGCGATAACGTGGAAATATCCGTCGGTAATATTGCAGGGCGATAATTCGATTGGCGAATTTTACTCGGTCGCCCTGACCAACAACGCTCAGATAGCCGACACCGGCACGAAGATGATCCACCTCGGCAAAAACACCAGATCGACCATCGTTTCAAAAGGCATCTCGGCCGGAAGATCGAACAACAGCTATCGCGGCTTGGTCAAGGTGATGCCAAAAGCGACCGGAGCCAGGAATTATACGCAGTGCGATTCGATGCTGATCGGGCAAACGTGTGAGGCAAACACTTTCCCGTACATCGAGGTGATGAACAACTCCGCACGCGTAGAACACGAAGCAACGACCAGCAAGATCAGCGAAGAGCAACTCTTTTACTTGCAGCAACGCGGCCTGTCGCAGGAAGACGCCGTCTCGCTTATCATCAACGGCTTTTGCAAAGAGGTTTTCCGCGAACTGCCGATGGAATACGCCGTCGAAGCGCAGAAGTTGTTGGGGTTGAAACTTGAGGGAAGCGTTGGATGAACATAGCATCTCATTTTTCGATTAAATTTGTAGTTTTGTTTTGTGCATGTCTTTTTCTCTGTGGGTGCCTAGGAGATATGTGTGAAAACACTATTTATTCTGAAGTCAAAGGCGCAAAATACACTGCCACTTTCTTTTCACGAGGTTGCGGATCAACTACTGGTGAGTATCACTACTTGAATATTCGAAGGAGCGAAAAGGAATTTGACTTTGAATCCAAAGACCAACTTTTTATTCATTTATCATCTGAAGTGAGTGCTGATCAGGTGAATGCTGAATGGAACGATAACATTCTTTTACTTCATTGCAAGGAATGTCTAAAAAGCGGAGTTGTAACGGAGAACTCCAATATTAGGGTGAAGTTTTCTGATCTTGCTATTGAATATGAGAAATAGAGGGTAAGTTTAGGTCAGAGCCGGTAGCGGTAGCGACCGGATTCTTTTGGACAACAGGCAGAAACCCGAACGGTAGTGAGGGTGTAAAAACGCGGATCTAGATCACACACTCCCTACCGGTCGTGTTTCCGCCTTTGGTTATGGAATACGCCGTCGAGGCACAGAAGTTCTGAAAAGAATTTCTCAGTGACCTCTGTGGTGAAAAAAAGCAGATGAAAGTCATTCAACCTCAAGATCAGCCGTCGCCGAAGGGGCATTATTCGCCGGGTGTTGAACACAACGGCGTTATTTATGTATCGGGGCAGTTGCCGCTTGAGCTTGATACGCGTGAGCCGTTTACGGGCGACATTTCCCGGCAGACGGAATTGGCTTTAAGGAATGTCGAAGCGGTTTTACAGGCGGGCGGCAGCGGTTTGGACAAGGTCTTGCAGATGACGATATACGTTTCGGATATGTCGATGTGGGACGCGGTCAATGCGGCGTATATCGAAGTGATGGGCGAACACAAACCCGCCCGAGCTATCGTCCCGGTCAGAGATCTGCATTACGGCGTCGGGATTGAGATACAGGCGATAGCAGCAAAGGAATAAATGATGGATAGCAAAGAGAGAACCACCCCGTCGTCGAAGCGACGCCACCCCTCCTTTGTAAGGAGGGGAGTTTTTGTTGTTGCGGCAATGGTGTTTATTGCGACGGCGGTGAATGCCCAAAATGCTGGAAAGAAAGCGGTCGAGGCGGCGGATGCACCGAAAGCGATTGGGCCGTATTCGCAGGCGATCATTGCAAATGGATTTGTCTTCACGGCAGGACAGATCGGCAGCGATCCGAAAACAGGGCAATTGGTAGAAGGCGGCATTGAAGAACAGACCGAACAGGTTTTGAAGAACATCGCGGCTGTGCTGAAAGCTTCGGGGAGTTCGATGGAAGATGTTGTGAAAACGACCGTTTTCCTGGCGGACATAAATGATTTTGCAAAGATGAACGAGATCTATGCAAAGTATTTCAAAGCACCGTTTCCGGCACGTTCGACCGTTCAGGTCGCACGTCTGCCGCGTGATGCAAAGATAGAGATCGAGACTATTGCTGTGGTCAAAACAGGAAGCGGCAGCAAACGGGAAGAATAAAGCAAATGAACTTGCTTCAATTTTACGGCATCGACTGGTTTGCAACTGCCTGCGGACTTGCTGCGGTCTTTCTTCTTGGCAACAAGAACAAGTTCGGCTTTCTTGTGTTCATGATGGCAAGTCTCAGCTGGATAGCATTTGGCATATATATCGGGAGCTATGCGGTTATTACCGGCAGCTCGATATTTTTCATTATGCATCTGCGCGGATTCTTAAAATGGCGCAAGGATGAACTGGACAGAAAGTTTGTCGAGGTACAGGAGCTGAATTCTGCAAAATGAAGCTTGATATCTATCAGGTTGATGCTTTTACGAACAAGCCGTTTGGCGGAAATCCGGCGGCGATCGTTCCGTTGGAAGAATGGCTCGATGACGACCTGATGCAAAAGATCGCTCTGGAAAACAATCTGAGCGAGACCGCTTTTTTTGTAAAGAACGACGCGGTGTATGACATTCGCTGGTTTACGCCGACATTTGAGATCGACCTGTGCGGACACGCAACTTTGGCCGGTGCTTTCGTGATATTTGAGATATTAAAGCTTGAGACGACAACGGTCAGATTTCATTCGCACAAGAGCGGAGCGTTGGATGTTGAAAAGAAAGGCGATCTCCTCATACTGGATTTTCCATCGCGGCCCGTTTCGCCTGTTGAAGCTCCAAAGGGTTTGATAGAGGCGATAGGAAAAGAGCCGAAAGAGGTTTATAAAGCTAGAGACTATTTCCTGGTTTACGAAAGCGAGCAAGAAATTCGGGACATAACACCAAACTTTTCAAAGCTTCTCGAAATTGATGCCCACGGTTTTATCGTAACGGCAAAAGGCGATACGGCAGACTTTGTTTCTAGGTTCTTTGCTCCTGAGGTAGGTGTTTTTGAAGACCCTGTGACCGGTTCGGCACATTGCAATCTGATCCCGTTTTGGGCGGAAAGGATTGGCAAAACAGAGCTGTTTGCCAAACAAGTATCGGCACGCGGCGGCGAGCTTTTTTGTGAACTTAAGGGCGAGCGTGTGAAGATCGGCGGCAATGCGGTGTTGTATTTGAAAGGCGAGATATTTGTCTAATGATCGAAGAGATCAAGAAAGAATTAGTTCGACTAGAGAACGAGCATGACATAAAGATATTGCTAGCAGTTGAAAGCGGCAGTCGTGCTTGGGGCTTTGCTTCGACGGACAGTGACTGGGACGTGCGATATATTTACGTGCATCGCCCGGAATGGTATTTGAGAATCGATCAATATAAGGACTCACAGGAAGAGATCTTGCCAAATGATATAGATCTTTCGGGTTGGGAGTTGAGAAAGGCCTTGCGGCTTTTTCGTAAATCAAATCCGCCGATGCTCGAA
>JAHBSH010000054.1 GCA_019639215.1 Acidobacteriota bacterium | reverse complement strand
TTTAACTCCTGTATCCCAACTTGCATAGGCATTTGCCCACAGTTCAGGCAATCCGGCTCCAAGAAGTGCTTTTGCGTACTCTTCTTCGGGAACATCGGTATATGGTATCGATCTGCCGGTTTGCTTTGAGATCTCTTCCGAAAGCTCGGTCAATGTATAAGGCACATCGCCAGCCAGTTCATATGTTTTGCCTTCGTGGTCATCGGTCGTAAGAACCACCGCTGCGGCCTCTGCATAGTCTGAACGAGCCGCCGATGAGATCTGGCCGTCCCCGGCAGACCCGTAAAACGCTCCGTTTTCCAATGCGGAGGCAATAGACGCCGTGTAATTCTCGGTGTACCAGCCATTGCGAAGGATCGTGAAGGAAATACCCGAAGCTTTCAATGCCGCTTCAGTAGCTGCATGTTCGGCCGCAAGATTCAATTGGGAAGTATCTGCTCGTAACAAACTAGTATAGACGATCGACTCTACTCCTGCTCTCTTTGCAGCATCGATCACGTTCTGGTGCTGCTCGGCACGTTTACCAACCTCGTTCGACGAAACGAGAAGCAGCTTGTCAATGCCCTGTAATGCTGTTTCAAGTGTTTCGGGATGGTTATAATCTGCTTCACGTACTTCTACGCCCAGATCACCGGCTTTCGAAGCCGTTCGTGCCAAAGCCACAACGCTGTCGCCAAAGCCTTTTTCTTTTAGTGCCCTTACTGTCAACCCTCCAAGCTGTCCTGTTGCCCCTGTTATTGCTATTTTCATTTTATGCTCCTTTCCGTTTATGACGGATCTTATGTACTATTGCCCACATGTAACTACTTGCATTACATGTCTCTATAAAAAAATCTATGGCGCCTTCGCCTTCAACCCTGAAAGGATGTCAGCCATCGTCGTACGTTCCAGTTCCTGCTCCATCTTGACCTGCGCCCGTGAATAGACCGTCTCAAGGACATTCTGTATCCTTGCTCCGACAGGACAGGCCGGATTGGGGTTCTGATGAATAGAGAATAAATTCGGATCAGGCTCGACCGCTCTCAGTACGTCGAGCATAGTTATCCTGTCCAGCGACCGGCTCACTCGAGAATCAGCCGACCCCTGTTGTGTAGTGATCAGACCTGCGTTACGCAAAAGCCCCATTATCCTCCTGACGATAACCGAATTCACTCCAATGCTGCCCGCCATCCATTCTGATGAACAACGCTCGTTTTCCTCTGCTCCGCTGATGAGCGAAATAATATGGACAGCAATGCTGAATCGACTGGCTACCTTCATATAACAATTATCTCAACCTGTAACAAGTATGCTTACAGGTTGAGATAATGTCAAGTCTTGGTTTGGATCGGAAGGCTCTACCGGATCAGACGTAATCACTTAATGGACTAGACACCTTTCAAAAAATGGGGGCTTGTTAATCTGATTTATTTGTTGTAGCTAACGCGCCAGATCTTTTTAGCACCGTCGTCAGCGATCAGGAGCGAGCCGTCGGCATTGACGAGCAATCCGACAGGGCGTCCCCAGACCTCATTCGAATTCTCGTCCGGCAGCCAGCCGGAGACAAATTCCTCATAGAAATTACCGACAGGTTTACCTTCCTTGAATGGGATGCGGGCGATCTTGTAACCGCTGAGCTTTTGACGATTCCACGAACCGTGAAATGCCACGAAAGCATCGCCATGATACTCCTTTGGAAACATCTTGCCGGTGTAAAAAACTATGCCTAGTGCCGCCACGTGAGACCTGAATAACACATCCGGGACAAGTGCTTTTTTAACAAGCTCTGGTGCCTCGCCCTTTCGACGCGGGTCTTCGTTCTGACCAAGATACGAATACGGCCAGCCGTAAAAACCGCCTTCTTTAACGGAAGTTGCGTAATCAGGGACAAGATCGTCCCCCAAACCGTCGCGTTCATTAACGGCTGTCCACAACTCGCCGTTTGCGGGATTCCACGCTAGGCCAATCGGGTTGCGAAGCCCCGACGCATAGATCTTGTGGTTCTTTCCGTCAGGATCGTAAACCGAGACAGCAGCGCGTTTTGGGTCAGCCTCGACGCTCACATTTGTCGCCGAGCCGATGGAAACGAACATCTTCTTGCCGTCGGGCGAGAAAATTACATTTCGAGTCCAGTGCTGGTTGTATCCGCCTGGCGTTAGTTCAACGACCTTTTCGGGTTCGCCGCTTGCTTCGGTCTGGCCGCTTTTATATTTGAATCTCACGACCGCATCAGTGTTGGCAACGTAGAACCAATCTTTATGAAATGCCATTCCAAAAGGCTGCGACAGTTTGTTTGACCATACCCAACGCTGATCTGCCTTGCCGTCTTTATTGGTATCACGAAGAACCACTATCGAGTTTGCACGCGAATCAGCGACGAAAATGTCACCATTTGGTGCCAGCACCATCCAACGCGGGTAAGTAAATCCGCCTTCTGCAAATACGCTGACCTTAAAGCCTTTAGGAACATGAAAGGCAGCGTCAGCCGGCTGTTCTATCTGCCGTGACATACGCCGTGCGCTCTCAGTATGAAAAGGTCCTGGCATCGTTACCGGATCGACCGAACGCACGACCGGCCTTTCAACCTCAACGATCTTGGGCAGCGGTGTCGCGGTTTGTGAATATGCAGCAGAAAAAAGAAGTAATACGGCAGATGTCAGCGTAAATGCCCTTTTAATGTATGTTGATGTCATCATTCCTCGTCTTGGGTAAAAATATTGGATATAGAACAATATACTTTGCGTTTCATAAAATCCCAACCGAGCCAACTGTCAACGTCTCCATAATATTCACTCGCTGAGGTTATTTTGGTATAATGAGCATTATTTGAGTATGACCCCGCGTTCTGTAGCAAAACTCCGTCCTGCCAGACAGCGTGCCGACCTTTTCGGCGGCGACTAATATCTCTTTCCTGCGTTGTGTAAACGGTCATGTGCCGTTTTTAACCATCATTGCGGTCATAGAACCGCCGGCAAAACGATAAGGAGAAACTTTAATGATACCGACAAAAGAATTGCAGAAACCCGTAATAAAGACCGCACTTCCCGGCCCAAAGGCACAAGAGATCATAGATGCTGATGCAAGATACGTGACGCCCAGCTATCCGCGTCCGGATTATAAGCTTGTCGCTGAAAAGGGTTACGGTGTTTGGATCGAAGATCCTGACGGCAACATATTTTTGGACTGTAACGCAGGCGTCGCTGTATGTTCGACCGGACATTGCCACCCCGATGTGGTCAAGGCGATCACCGATCAGGCGAACGAATTTCTGCACCTGTGCGGAACCGATTTTTACTATCGCCATATGCCGGAACTCGGCAAAAAGCTGGATGAGATCGTGCCGATCGACGGCCCAACCAGAACTCATTTCGCGAACAGTGGTGCTGAAGCAATTGAAACCGCTCTGAAGCTGGCGATGTATCACACCAAACGTCAGAAATTCATCTCGTTCTACGGTTCGTTTCACGGCCGAACGCTCGGAGCATTGAGCCTAACATCAAGCAAGAAGGCTCAAAGGCTGGGATTTGGGCGTCAGGCTTTGGATGTCGTACATATTCCCTATCCGAACAAATTCCGCCATTTCGCGACCGATGCTCCTTCTGACGAAGCTACTGTGACACGCGACGTGATCAACTGGCTCGAAAATCGCGTTTTCCAGACAACCACACCACCGGAAGAAGTTGCAGGCATAATTCTCGAGGTTGTTCAGGGCGAGGGCGGATATGTTCCCGCTCCGACCGCTTTCGTCAAAGAGCTTCGCCGCATCTGTGACCAGCACGGCATCATGCTCATCGTTGATGAGGTCCAATCCGGCATGGGACGCACCGGAAAGATGTTCGCCCTTGATCATCACGACGGCGTTAAGGCCGACATCGTCTGTATGGCAAAGGGGATCGGTTCAGGTATGCCGATAGGCGTCTGCACCGCCAAAGCCGACATTATGAGCTGGCACAAAGGAGCTCACGCATCTACCTTTGGCGGAAATCCGGTTGCCATCGCGGCAGCAATGAAGACCATCGAATTACTCGAAGGCGGATTGGTCGCAAATTCAGCTGAGGTCGGAGCTTATCTTGAAGCAGGTTTGAACAAACTGAAAGACAAGTATGAATGCATCGGCGATGTCCGCGGCCTCGGTTTGATGCTCGGTGTCGAGATCGTCAAAGACAAAACGTCACTCACTCCCGACCCTGAACTTCGTGACCGCATCGAAATGGCTTGCTTCAATAAAGGCCTGATAATCCTCGGATGCGGCACCAGCACCATACGCTGGTCACCGCCGCTGATATTGACCAAGGAAAATGTCGATGTGGCACTGGAAATATTCGACGCCGCCATATCGGAATCTATATAAATAACGACCACCCGCGAAAACGGGTGGTTTTTTTCTTCTATTTTAGGGCTGCCTTATGACTTGCTGAGTAATCCGGCGATCAATGAGTCGTATCTAGGGTCGCCCTTTAAGAAATCGTACTCAGGGTCATGCAGTATCTGCAATATCCAGGGATCCTTTACACGTTCTGATTCGATCAGCCAATGCAGTGTCGCTTCACGATCGCGCAAAAGCGAAGCTACGAGAGCGATGTTTGATGGCGGGAAATATGCGGTCTCATAGTTCTTTTCCAGTTCGGCCTGCCAGCTTAAAAACGCAGACTTTTGTCCGTCGGTAGCCATCGCTTCCCTTACGCGGTTGATAGACTTGCCTCCCTGATCAAGTTCATAAGCTTTTAGATATGATTCAATAGCCTCGCTTTCTTTTCCTTGCAGATAATAGACCGTCCCCAGATACCAGTGCGGCAAGCTAAAACCGGTGGTTGTTTTGAGAACATTTTTCAGACGTTCTTCTGCTCCGGCCAGGTCGCGTCGCAATATATGATTATATGCAATATTCGTTTGGACAATGTGTGATGTCGGGTCAACACTCGCTGCAATTTGCAGCTGGTCCAGCCCTTCATCCAGCCTGCCGACCACAGAAAGCATCCAGCCCAACCGCTGCCTTGGCGTTGGCGTATTTGGTGAGATCTCGATGGCCCGGCGAAAGTTCTGCTCAGCCGCCTGAACGTCTCGATCATGTAAGAACTCGATTGAGGCTATTGTCGAATATGCATCGGCGACCCTAGGATCGATCTGCAAGGCTCGATTCGCCGATGCAAGTGCTTTAGGCACTGTCTCTGTAGCTGGTTTATATCCATAGTCGTAAAAACCCAGATATACATCAGCCAGGCCGGCGTGAGCATCGGCAAAATTCTGATCCAACGCAATGGCCTGCTCGAAAAGTTCCTGAGCCGTCCTAAAACCTTCAAGGTCGCGCTTATTCCAATGAAATCTGCCGCGAAGATATGCCTGATATGCGTAATTATTAGAAGTAGGACGGGCATGAAGCCTGGTGTTCTCATCGACAGTCAGATTTGCTATCAGAGAACGTGCTGTCATATCAGACACAGCATCCTGAACCTTAAAAAGATCGCTTTCTGAATAAACAAACGACTCATTCCAGAGCTGTCTTCCGTCTTCTACATTTATTGATCGCGCATTGACCCTAAACTGGCCTTCAGATAATTGCAGGTTCCATTCAACGACAGTGTCAACGCCTAATTTTTTGCCAATGGCTATCGGATCGGGATCGGCTTCAAATGCCGATAATGTAGATGCTAACGGCCTTACAACAAGGTCATTAGAACGCCCAAGCTGTGAAATAAGTGCATAGGTCATGCCTAGCAAAATTGAACGGTCAACATGCTCGCCACCTATATGCTGAAGTGGAATGACCGCAACCGATCTTGGCTTATCAACTGTATCGCGACGACCATAGAACCAATAGACCCCGACCAATGCGATCACTGCAAACGCAGCAACAAGCGGCCATTTTCGGCTAACAGATGAACGCGGAGGAAGAAGTCTATCCGATGTTGCAATCTTATCTTCTTGTTCATCCTCTTCGACCCAGACCTCCTCTATCGTCCTGTGCTCTATGACGGTCTCCTGTTTTGGAGCGATGGCATTTTCGAGCACCTCATTAACGTCAGCTGCAAAGCGAAATCCTCGGCGAGGAACCGTCTCGATGTAACTGGTATCAGAATCAAAACCAGCTAAAGCTTTTCTTAACTGTGAGATCGTGTATGAAAGCGCGTTGTCTTCAACAAACGTATCGGGCCACAGCTCGGTAAAAAGCTCCTCTTTCGGAACCACGCGTCCGGCATTCCTTACAAGATAGACCAGTGATGAATAGACCTTTGGAGCAAGCTTCACCTGTTCGCCGTTATAGGTCAAAAGACCTGTCGCGACATCAAGTGTAAAACCGTTGAATGTGTATAACTCTTTATGTTGCAGACTTTTACGACTCCATCACAGATTGCTCACAAATTGCTCAGGAATCCCTCAAGACAAGGTGCATTGCCGCAATTAATATAGCAGAGACTCAGTGGCATAAAAAGCTGCATGAGCTGGAGCAAACAGGATCAGAAAGTATCACCAATAGCTAACACGCAGTTTATAAGCCAGGAGTCACATATATCTAAAGATGTCCATTAACAAGCTTTTCTTACTTTTTATAGCCACACTAACTCTCAGTCTTCTGAGTCACGGCCAGACAATTCCGAATCGATTGACCGATCAGGCCAATGGATACAGTTTTGTGCCGCCTTCAGGTTGGACATCGAACCAAACCCCTGAGGGCTTCTCATTCGTCGATCCGACAAAGTTGATAGTCATCATCGTTAAACCACACAACTATCGAGATCACCAGGCATTTTGGGCTGATGTAAACCTAGAAGCTGATGGCCTTGAACTTGTGGGCCAACAGCAGAACATCTCACACGGCAAGATATTTAGAACTGTTAAACGCACCCCGCAAGGTGTCGGCTATATAGATACAGCTGTGACCTATCGTCCTGACGGAAAAGGTGGTGCGGCTATAGTTGCCATAACCGACCAGACAAATTCGGAAAAAGGTTTTAAGACGGCTTTGGCAATAGCCAACAGTATGGAGTTTCATACACCAAAAGTATCAGCTGTCGCAGATCAGGTCCGACAGCTGTTGGCGGGCAAACAGCTTACCTATCTCTATACCGCAAGCGGGTACTCCGAGCGAAAAGATATCGTCCTTTGTCAGAGCGGTGTGTTTTATCAATCGACCGATATGGGTGGATTTTCGCCCGGAAGAGTTGATGACGGGAGTTTTGCAGCGACAGGAGGAAAAACAGGTAAATGGTCAATAGGTGCTGACGGAAAAAGCCTGGTGCTCAGATTCAATAACGGAAACATTTCAAATTTAGCCATGACGGCTCGACAAGCCGCAAACGAGATCGGTCTAAATGGCCAAAGATTCTTTGTTCAGTCTCAATCAAGATGCTGATCGGCGACAGAGAGAAATGATCAGAAGATTATACAAAAGAACGATAGTCACCGAACGAATTGTGATCAGAAAACGCATCGAACGGCATTCGGCTGTATCAGGAGAATCATTTCGTGTCGAGGTCATAAAGACCGACGGAGAAACAGAGACTACGGTGTACACACGGGCTCACAAAGGTTCTATCAATGTCGAAGAAACGACGGATGGAAGCTTTCGATTGAATGGCACAACAGAACATAAGTGCCTTATAAAAAGAGGATAGAACCAGACGAGAACCATATATCGTCTTCGAAATAAACTATGGCTTTTCTTTACGTAGATTCATTTGTTCCGGGTGGTGATGATCTGCCCGGAGTTGCCGATGACAAAAATGTCCTTCTGAAACACATCAGGCTTATTTTGCTGGACATTTCCGGGCAGCCAACGATCACTTCCTATGGCGACCTGTATCCCAAACCGCCACGCGGCTTGAGTGTTCGCCGCGACAAACTTAGGTCCAATTACAAATCGATATGGGAAGAAACGGTCATTTCATTTGATTTTGCGACATACGGTGCGACAGCCAATCACAAAACATTTGAGATAAATCTCGGCGAATTCTTTTTGAAAAAAGAGATACCGCTGCTTGATCTCAAAAAAGTGGTCCTACACGAATTTCTTCATCTCGTTGTAGATGTTCCTCGTTCAATGCATCACGGACAGATCAACACAATAATTTCACATGGCCTAGGCCTGAGAGGCGACCCAAATCCATTCGGAACTGACTGATCAGAATCCAATATTTTCTATTTACTACATGTTCGGAGGAATAATGAGAGATCTTAAAATAGTAATGGTGCTGGGCTATTTTGCCTTGTAGCCGGTCTTGGCAATGAGGTCTTGGAAGCGTGGGGTATTTCGTATCGGATCAAATATCGGATCTATAGCGGCGAAAGGCGTCATAAAGCCCTTTTCATTGACTGCTCGTGAAAATGCGGTGAGAGCCGCTTCATTTTCACCAAGCAATAAATGGTTGATAGTACAATTGTATGCAATGGCCCCGACTATATCGCCTGGCTCGTCACATTTATTATCAAGATTTATTTTTTTCTGAACACCGGCGAGTTTCTGTTCGCCATATATCTGTAAGATCTCGGAGGTTTGGTCTGATTTGAGCACCCTTGCGTTCAGAAAAGCATCTATGGCATTTTGCTCATTGCCTCGAAATATCTCGATATAATAAGAATAACGTCTCGCCATCGAAAAGTGAGGATCAATCCTGAACACCGCTTCAAGTTCTGCCGCAGCCCTTGTATAATCACCCGCGAAATAGCTGAGTTGCGCCAGATCCGACATTATTATAAGCGAGGTCGGTTTATACAATAGTGCGGTCTGCATCTCTTGTCGGGCTCCGGCAATATTACCATCCAGGGACAGCATAACCCCATACCAATGCCGTGTTTTTACATCACTCGGATGCTTTTCGATGCCTTTGGAAAAGGCGGTCATTGCGCCTTCTTTATCCCAATAGAGAAATCGCTTTATGAAGCCCTCAGATGCATAGATTCCGGGAAAATCCGGGTCGAGTTGTCTAACACGTTCTAATGATGACTCAGCAGCCAGAGGTTTGCCCATTGTTGCGTAAACATCAGCCATAGCTAAATGAGCCGCCGCAAATTTCGGATCCAGTTCAATAGCTCTGCTAAATAGCTCTATCGGTGCCTGATCTGAATAGACACGCCCCTCCCATATCTGCATTCCACGTTCGTAATTGGCAAGAGCTTCATCGTTCAATGTGCTGCGGCCTAATGTTATTGATCGATTTGTTACAGAGGCGGTCATGTTTTCCGCAAACGTCAATGACTGCCACGTAAAGACACCAGAAATAAGCAGAATGATAGCGATTCCGGTAGCTATCACAGAATATCGTCTCAAATCTGTCCGCTTTTTAGTGTGGCTTTCGGCAGTATCGAGATTATCGACCATTGTGGCTTCCCGATAGTTCTTCTCGTGTACCGCCAGTTCTTCGACCACCGCGACAAATTTGTAACCCTGTTTTGGAATGGTACGGATGCAATGTTCACTGTCCCTTAAGGTATTTCCCAAAACTTTGCGAAGCGTCGATATTTGGAAATTAATATTGCCTTCTTCAACAAAGACGTCGCCCCATACCTTTTCCATTATTTCCTGCCGACTGACAATACGTCCGCGCTCGCGAATCAACAGCAAAAGTATTGCCGCCCCTTTCGGAGATAAGGGTAACTCCTCACCCGCGTAGATAAGCCGCAGCTTTTCTGTATCAAGCAAAAATCCTGAAAATTTGTACCCAAAAGGCTCTCTCATTTTGAATTCTAATAAATTCTAAGGTTTTCTATGTCTTTTTCAAAGTTTTTTTTTATGTGACCAAGAGCACAATATGAAAAAAAAACACACATGCGGTTTTGGGATCAAACCTCTTGTCTCACAAGAATAACTACTTGCCAAATACAAATACACGGAAATGATGAGAACTAAAATTATCCTATCACTGGTCTTTATGTTTATCGGCCTTTTAACTATTTCCAGCCATGCTCAGACCACGGCGTTCACCTATCAAGGACGGCTCCAAACTGGAGCGATCCCGGCAACCGGCAATTACGATATGGAGTTTCTTTTATTTGACCTGCCAACCGGCGGATCGCAAATAGGCTCAACAGCGGAACAGCCTTCTATATCTGTAAATAATGGTATTTTTAGTGTCGTATTGGATTTCGCAGATGCCTTTAACGGCGGTCCCCGTTATCTTGAGATCAGAGTACGCCCAACCGGAAGCAGCGATTATGAGACGCTCTCGCCCAGACAACAGATCACCAGTTCACCTTATGCGGTGAGAAGTATTTCCTCATCAACATCTGAACTCGCACAGGACTCGACGAGTTTGGGTGGTGTCACAGCTTCGGAATACGTCGTCACGACAGACCCCCGGCTTTCAGACGCAAGAACGCCGCAGCCAAATAGTTTTCACTACATACACAACAGTAACACCCCTCAAATCGGACAATTCAATATAACCGGCGGCGGAACGCTCAGCGGTTTTCTAAGCGCCGGCACGGTCAATTCAAACAACGACTATTTACTAGGTTTCAGACGGATCGTTGGGATTGGAAGTGACTCGATTTCCAGTCTGTACGTTGGCCTCGATGCCGGTCCGCTATCCACCGGCAGTGATAATACATTCATCGGAGCAGGCTCCGGTTTGGAAAATACGACAGGAAATGACAACTCATTCGTTGGGGCATTCAGCGGTTCGAGAAACATTAACGGTGTCAGAAACTCCTTCTTTGGACAAGCTGCGGGCCTTTTCACCACAACTGGGAGCTCCAATTCATTTTTGGGAAGCAGAGCTGGCCTGAATAACATCGGTGGACACAACAACACTTTGGTCGGGGATAGTGCCGGACTCATAATTCAATCAGGCATCGGAAACACTATTGTAGGCAGCAATGGCGGATTGGGGCTTTCCCTCGGATCGTTTAATACCCATATTGGTTTTGGTACCAGACAAGGCAGTGCCGAAGGCGATCTGAATATAAGCCTCGGTTCGGACACCCGTGTTGGTGACGCATCTCAGACGCTTACAAACGCCGGAGCCATCGGCAGCAATGCACAGGTAAATAGGTCGAACTCACTGGTTCTGGGATCCATCCAAGGTGTTAATTTCGCAACTGCGGATACCTTTGTGGGCATCGGCACAACGGCTCCACAGACCAAACTTCATGTAAATGGCGGTGTTTTCGTTACAGGACCGCGAAATTCAAGCCCAAGCGGAAACGGCATCGCATTAAGCAGCGAAAGTACGTTTGATTCGATCCAGACCTTTTCCAGCAGGCCATTAGCAATCAACCCTATCGGCAACAACGTGGGTATAGGTACGAATGCCCCGGCAGCACGTTTGGACGTCAACGGTACGATTCGCGTAGTCACGCTCGGCTCTGCCGGATCCACCGGACTGTGCCGTAATGCTGCGAATCTGATCTCAACTTGTTCATCCAGTCTCAGGTATAAGCATAATATAAACTCTTACAGACCTGGTATGGATCTGATAAACCGGCTGAAACCGATATCATTCAACTGGACAGACGGCGGAATGATCGATCTTGGGCTTGGAGCGGAAGATGTCGCTGCAATTGAACCATTGCTGGTCACTTACGGCAGCAACGGTGAGGTAGAAGGCGTGAAGTACGACCGTATCGGTGTCGTCCTTATAAATGCCGTAAAGGAACAGCAGGCACAGATAGAAGCACAGAAAAAAGAAAACTCTGAGATGAAAGAGCAGATCACCCGTCAGTCTGCTGAGATCGCCGCCCTCAAGGCTCTCGTCTGTGCCCAAAATACTGAAGCACCTGTCTGTTCTAAAGACCGTTAGGTGAGGAGCAAACCACCAATGAGAAAATATCTGATAAACGCAGCTGCTATCATGGTTGCTTTTGCTCTTCTTACGCCATGCAGCAGTTTGATGGCACAGTCCAGTGCTTCATTCAACATGGAACAGAGCGTTATTGCCGGAGGCGGTGAGAAAAGCTCAAGCCCTTCGTTCACACTTGAGGGAACCATCGGACAACCCGCTGCGGGACACAGAAGCACATCTCAAACCTTCAGGCTTCTGAATGGCTTTTGGACATTCGACCAGCTTATCCCGACTGCTGCAAATGTGTCGGTTTCAGGAAAAGTGATCAGGCCGGCAGGACAAGGAATCTCTCTTGCCATGGTTACGATCACTGATCCGGAAACAAATCTGCATAAACAGACACGAACGAACGGCTTCGGCATTTACATGTTCTCTGATCTGCCTGCAGGAAAACTTTATGTCATCGAAGTATCACATCCAAGATACAGATTCGATGTCTCCTCCCACACATTAAATATTCTTGATTCGATATCAGATCTAAACTTTTTGGGTGAGAACTGGTAAGACTGGCCGCAGAAATAATAATGGGGCGCAGATACATCGTATTTGCGCCCCATTTATATATCCGGATCGAAGGATCTTATCCTTTTGCCTTTTTTATCTCTTCCGTCAAGACAGGAACGGCCTCAAACAGATCGCCGACAATACCATAATCAGCTATGTCGAATATCGGAGCCTCAGCATCTTTATTGATGGCGACGATGGTCCCGGCATTCTTCATCCCGACGATGTGCTGTATCGCACCTGATATGCCAAGAGCGATGTAGAGCTTAGGAGCAACGGTCTGGCCGCTGGAACCGATCTGACGATCGATCGGCAGCCATTCGCTGTCGCAGATCGGGCGTGATGCCGCCACGTCAGCACCGAGAACCTCGGCAAGCTTTTCGGCGATGGCAATGTTCTCCTGCGATTTGATGCCTCGGCCAATGGCAACGATGATCTCAGATTTAGTAAGATCAACAGAAGCCTTAGCTTCCTGAAACGGAGCCTCGGGCGTCATGCGAACATCGCCGACAGACACATCCATCGTTTCAACTGCTGCACTTCCCTTTTCGGCATTGTCGCCGCGAAATGCACCTGACTGAAATGTAACGAAATACGGAGCTTCTCCGCCAAGCGTTACATCAGCGTCGAGTTTGCCAAGGAAGATACGTCGTGTTAGTACGAGCTTACCGCCTTCGGCCTTGTAGCGAATACAATCACCGACGACCTCTCTGCCCAGCCTTGCTGCAACCTTTGGCGCAAAATCACGCACCTGATAGGTATGTGACATTACAACGTATTGCGGATTAGTTGCCTTGATCACCTGTTCCCACGCATCCGCATAGGCATCAGGCGTGTAAGTGCCGAGCTTTTCATTTTTGACGACGATGACCTTTTCCAGTCCGTAACCTGCAATTTCCTGAACCAGATCACAATCCTTATCACACGGAATTACGGCAGTAACTTTTAGTCCAAGGTCTTTGCCTATCGATTGAGCAGCGGTGATGGCTTCGAGCGATGTTTTATTAAGTACACAATCTTTGTGTTCGATAAATACGAGGATCATATTACCCGCACCTCCGTCTTCAATTTTTCAACCAGTTCGACAGCACCTGCCTTGGCATCGCCATTGCCAAGCATCTGTGTCTGTTTGGTCTTAAGCGGCATATATACCTTTTGGATCGTCTGTGCTCCTGCAAATGCATCAATGGAAGGTGTAACGTCCTTGATCTCTTTTTTCTTTGCGGCCATGATTCCCTTCAGCGAGGCATATCGTATCTGCGAGATACCTGATTGGATCGTCAGCAATGTCGGCAGCTTATAGGTGAACCATTGATACCAGCCGCTTTCAAGCTCGCGTTTTACACGAAGCGTTTCTCCAAGAGAGCTGCGATCGACCTCGATCACGATGGTAGCGTGCGGTATGCCGAGAAGTTCAGCAAGAATAACGCCTGTCTGCCCATAGCTTGCATCGTCAGACTGCAAACCGGTGAAAACAAGATCGGCATTCTCTTCGCGTATCGCGTCCGCTATTGTCTTTGCTATTTGGAATGGTGAGAGCTTGTTGGATTCTTCGGCAACAATGTGAATTGCGCGATCCGCTCCTCGTGCAAGGGCGTCTTTGATAACGGTCTTAGCACTCTGCGGCCCCAACGAACAAACAACGACCTCGCCTTCTCCTTTAGCTTCTTTCAGGCGAAGAGCTTCTTCCAAGGCGTAGCCGTCAGATTCATTGGTCTGCTGGGCTACGTCAGTCTCGTTTATCCATTTCTCATCAGGCCCTATGCGAAGAACAGCGTCCTTATTCGCAACCTGTTTCATTAGAACTATTATCTTCATATAAAGTTATCTTAAAAAAATGAATGGTCATTCATTTATAGAATACAAGAAGAGCGTTCCAACCTCAAACAGGCCAAAACGCTCTAAAACCTATTCAGAATAACGCTTGAACACCAAACAGGCATTCGTTCCACCAAAGCCGAAACTGTTTGAAAGGACGGCATCCACCTCGGCATCACGAGCCACGTTTGGAATGTAGTCAAGATCGCACTCAGGATCAGGGATCTCGTAATTTATCGTCGGCGGCAGCTTCTTATTCGCTATGGCAAGCACGGAGAATACTGCTTCGATTCCGCCTGCGGCTCCAAGTGCATGTCCGGTCATCGACTTCGTCGAACTTACAACCAAACCGTTCGTTGCGTGGTCGCCGAACACATTCTTTATTGCCAGCGTTTCAAACTTGTCGTTATACGGCGTCGATGTTCCGTGGGCATTAACATACCCGATCTGTTCGGGTGATATTCCGGCGTCGTTTATAGCACGCTGCATCACGCGAATTGCACCGGAACCGCTTTCGTCCGGCATGGTCACGTGAAAGGCGTCGCCGCTCATACCGTAGCCTGCGATCTCAGCAAGGATGTTCGCTCCGCGCCGCTTTGCGAATTCCAGCTCTTCGAGGATAAGTATTCCCGAACCTTCGCCGATGACAAAACCGTCACGCTCAAGGTCAAAAGGACGTGAAGCGTGTTTGGGATCATCGTTCCGGGTCGAGAGTGCTCTCATCGAACCAAATCCGGCGACCGACATCGGTGTGATGGCGCTTTCCGCTCCACCGCAGATCATAGCGTCGGCATCACCACGCTCGATCAGCCTAAAACTGTCGCCAATAGCGTGAGCCCCTGCAGAACAGGCCGTCGCCGTTGCAGAATTCGGCCCTTTGGCACCATGGCGGATCGAAACGTTTCCGGCAGCCAGATTGACAATCGCCGAAACGATAAAAAACGGAGAAACGCGGTCAGGCCCGGATGTCAGCAGTTTTTCATGCTCTCTTTCAATAGCCCAGAAATCACCGATGCCGGAACTGATATAGGTTCCCACCATCTCAGCATTCGAATCATCTATGATCAGGCCGCTGTTCTTGACCGCTTCGTCCGCAGCCGCAATGGCAAAATGGGTAAAGCCGCCCATCCGTCGAGCTTCCTTTTTATCAAGAAAGTCGAGCGGATCGAAACCCTTTACCTCACATGCGAACTTGACCGGAAATTTTTCAGTATCGAACTTTGTGATATAGTCCGCCCCGTTGGCGCTTTTCATCAGGCCGTCCCAGGTGTCTGCGACGTTGTTGCCGATGGCTGTTACCAAACCGAGTCCGGTGACTACTACTCGTCTTTTCATAAGGCACGGTTACTAGTGATCCGCAGCTGAGGACCAAATCGACATCTCCTCGGACTTTTCATCCGTTAAAGAAACATATCGAGTTATCTATTTCCAACAACTGCGGACCGCCGTAGGTTCTTATCCTTTGTGCTGTTCGACATACGCATAGGCGTCGCGAACGCTCTGGATCTTTTCAGAGTCCTCATCCGGGATCTCGATGTCAAACTCTTCCTCAAAACGCATCACGAGTTCGACGAGGTCGAGCGAATCCGCTCCGAGGTCTTCAATGAAACGAGCATTTTCTGTGACTTCCGCCTCATCAACACCCAACTCATCAACAATTATCTGTTTAATTTTATCCTGGACTTCTGACATATCTTCTCCTCTTGTTTAAAAGATTTCTTTAGTATTGCTTAAATTTTCCGAATTATCCACGTTAAAGCATCTCACATCTCTATTGATCTGTCTTACCAGACCCGAAAGTACCTTTCCCGGCCCGACCTCAACAAATGTATCAACGCCGTTAGTGACCAATGTTTCAACAGAATCGCTCCAAAGAACAGGTGATGAGACCTGCAGGGTCAGAGATTCTCTAACGCTGCCAGCCTCTGTGTTGACCTCAGCGTCAACATTATGGACCACAGGACATTGAGGCTCAGTATATGAGAGCTGTGCAAGATCTGCGGCCAAAAGCTCCTGTGCGGGCATCATCAGCGAACAATGGAAAGGAGCAGAAACATTGAGCTTTACAGCACGTTTTGCTCCTCTTTCCTTTAGCATCTCACACGCACGGTCGACCGCTTCTGCATTTCCGGCTATCACTACCTGTGACGGCGAATTGATATTAGCCGGGCTGCAAACCTGTCCTTGTGCGGCCTCTGCACAAACGGCCTTGATCGTCTCGATATCTGATCCAAGAATAGCCGCCATTCCGCCTACACCTACAGGCACGGCATCCTGCATATATGTACCGCGTTTTCTAACTGTTCTGACCGCATCAGCAAAATCAAGAATCCCGGCGGCAACGAGTGCTGAATATTCTCCCAAACTGTGTCCGGCAACGAGATCAGGGACAGGAAAGCCTTCTGATCTCATTGCTTTGTACGCTGCGACCGATACTGTAAGGATCGCAGGCTGTGTGTTCGCCGTCAGCTGAAGGTCTGCCTCTTCACCCGAAAAACACATCTCAGACAATGAAAATCCGAGAGCATCATCAGCGGCTTCAAATACTTCGCGCGACGCCTGAAAATTATCAAACAGATCCTTGCCCATGCCGACCGCCTGGCTGCCTTGCCCTGGAAAAATATAAGCGATCTTTGCCATCAAAACTATTGTGTACTATCCGAATTATAGGTCACATACGACCTATGAAAGCACTTCACGATCCGAATTCCGCGATCCTAATTCTAAAACTGGATCACAGTTCCGCCCCAGGTCACACCTCCGCCAAAAGCCGTAAGAAGCACAGTCGTTCCTTCTTTTATTTTGCCCGACTGGATGCATTCGTCCATTGCGATAGGAATGGATGCGGATGAGGTGTTACCGTGTTCAGCGATATTTGAAAAGATCTTGTCCTCTGAAATATTCAAACGCTGAGCGACAGCATCTGTGATTCTCTGATTTGCCTGATGCGGAATAACGATGTCGATATCATCAATTGTCAGGCCGGCTTTTTCGACCATCTCAACAGAAATATCCGCCATTGACCGCACAGCCAGCTTGAAGAGCTCATTGCCCTTCATTTTGAAGAAGTGCATCCTGTCGTCGATGGTGTCGTGCGATGTGCCGTGTTTCGTCCCGCCGCCTGGAGCATAGAGCTGCTCATCATAGCGTCCGTCGGACTTTATCTTTGTTGCAAGAATGCCTTTTCCGGCTTCTACCGGCCCGAGAACTGCCGCTCCGGCTCCGTCGCCAAAAATAACGCAAGTACCGCGGTCGGTGTAATCAACGTATTTCGTCAGAACCTCAGCTCCGATGACAAGTGCATACTTTATTTGCCCGGTGCGGATCATGGATTCAACCATTGTGATGCCGTAAAGAAACCCGGAACATGCCGCAAAAACGTCCATTCCCGCGGCATTCAATGCTCCGATCTCTTTTTGGATCAACGCTCCGGTCGATGGCATTATCTGGTCAGGCGTCGTCGTGGCACAGACAATTATGTCTATGTCCTCAGGTTTCAGGCCTGCACGCTCAATAGCCTGCCGGGCTGCTGCCGCCCCGAACTGAGAAGTGTACTCGTTCTCAGCCGCCTTGTGACGCTGCTTTATGCCGGTTCGGGTGGTGATCCACTCATCGGAAGTTTCAACTATCTTTTCCAGATCGGCGTTCGTAAGAATGCCTTCTGGATATGAGTGACCCATTCCGAGGATGCCCGCGTTTTGTTCTGCCATTGATATAAATTAGAACCTAAAATTTCGAAAAATTCAAAAATCTATTCTGATTCCTTTACGTCAATGATCTGGCGTCCTTTATATGTACCGGTCGCAGGGTCTATCCTGTGCGGAAGACGCGGTTCGCCCGTATTCGTATCTGTCTGATACTGCGGAACGGACAGGGCGTCATGAGCACGGCGTTGGCGTGTGCGTGATTTGGAATGTCGTCGTTTAGGATTTGGCATTATTATTACCTCTATATTGTCGCGGTCTATGTCAGCAAACTCAGCAACACACCTTAGAAAAACAGATGCTTGATCTTTACTGTCCCGCTTATTCTTTTTTTCGGCCATCAGCCGATATTCTTAAGAGCCGCCCAACGTGGGTCGATCTCATTGTCTGAGCATTTACAATCTATCAAATTGAGGTCGGCGCCGCATTTTTCACACAAACCGCGGCAATCCTCCTGACAATAGATGCGTACCGGAATATCCAAAAGAAGCTGCTCTCTGGCTACTTCCGTAATATCGATCTCATCTGATGTCAAAATATCCGTCAGCAGGTCTTCAGATTCGACCTCGCTTTCCTCATCAGAACCAAAGTCTTCCGGCTTCACATAGCGGACATCAAATTCTATCGGTTCGACGCGGATGATCGGTTTCAGACATCTCGAACATACAGTCTCAGCTTCTGTCACAATGCGGCCAGTGAGTTCGAGCCTATTTTCATCGTTGTCCGCAACAACCGTCATCCTCACATCAGACCTTAAAATGATCCCTTCTGATCCTAGATCGATGTCCTGAGCCGGTACTGTGAATTCCAAGCTTTGACGCTTTTCCGTCAGAGCACTCACATCAAGTTTTATATTTCCCGACATTTAGAGACGGTTCACCCTTTTTACATTCACGAACGAATGCAAAACTTTAATTATATGTCTTAGATAGCCTGTGTCAAATAAACTACCGTGTAGTTGCCGCCCTTTTTACCGATGTGAACTGCCAACAGCCTCATCCAATGAGGAGATCCCCTTTTTGTCCAGAATTTCCACCAGTCCTTCAACAACGTCCCGGGCAAAGTATGGGCCACCGTAAATAAAGCCTGTATATGCCTGAAGAAGAGAGGCTCCTGCCACTATCTTGTCATATGCATCTTGTGCCGTAAAAATCCCGCCGACACCTATTATCGGCAAGCGGCCTCCGGAATGTTTATAGATAACGGAAATGACCTCGTTCGACCTTTTTTGTAATGGTTTTCCGCTCAAGCCGCCTGCACCGATGGCATCAACATTTGCCGTTTTCAGGCCTTCACGTGAAATGGTCGTATTGGTTGCAATGATTCCGTCAACGCTATTTTCGAGGCAAATATCCACAGCTTCAAGCACAGCTGTGTTTTCCAGGTCAGGAGCGATCTTGACCAAAAGCGGCTTTTTTCCAAGCTCTATGTTGCGTTTCATTAACTCACCAAGGAGTTTGGCAAGGCTCTCAGCCTCCTGTAATTCTCGGAGATTTGGAGTATTTGGAGAAGAGACATTCACAGATATGTAATCAGCGACAGGATGGGCGAGATCAAAGGCAGCCAGATAATTTTCAACCGCTTCTTCATTCGGGACGTCCTTGTTCTTACCGATATTAACACCGACAATGCATTCTCTTTCCATTGCGGCAAGCCGTTTTGTAACCGCTTTTGCTCCCTCGTTATTAAAACCAAGACGATTTATCAGAGCATTATCTTCGGGCAAGCGAAACATTCTGGGTTTGGGATTTCCCGGCTGCGGATGAAGCGTAATCGTTCCGACCTCGACAAAACCGAACCCGAGCGACGCAAGCTGATTGACCGCTACGGCGTTTTTATCAAACCCTGCCGCAAGCCCCAGAGGATTTGGGAACCTTAACCCAAACTTTTCTACGGCTAGTTTCCCCAGCGTGTTTCTCTCTGCAGAACCCACAGATCCGGGTACAATACCCGCCCGAAGAGCTTTCATGGCAAGCTCATGAGCAGTTTCGGGTGACAGCCTGAATAAGGCAGGACGTAAAATGCTTTGAAAAAAACGTGACATCTCGCTGAAAGAAATATGTTAATTGAACAATGACAAAAAACTAAACTTTGAATGAGTAACTTTGAAGTTTCACCCTTACTTTGTTACGATTTGCAACGAATGGATAACGAGCCGAAACTCAAAGAAAAATCGCGAATAATGGACGCATCGCGTATGAAGCGAGCGTTGTCGCGGCTGGCCTCAGAAATTGTTGAAGACAATCAAGGCACGAATGACCTATATATTGTCGGCATCAGACGTCGCGGTGTGCCGCTGGCAGAGCGTATAGTTGACCGCATCGCACAGCTTGAGGGCCAACCGCCGCTGTTTGGCATTATAGATATTACTTTATATAGGGACGACCTTTCCACGGTCGGAGCCAATCCGATAGTTAACCGAACAGAACTCGATACAGACATCGAGGGAAAAGTGATCGTTTTGGTTGATGACGTTCTCTATACGGGCAGGACGATACGCGCCGCACTCGATCAGCTTATGGATTTTGGCCGTCCTAAAAAAGTTCAGCTCGCCGTTCTGATAGACCGCGGCCGTGAGCACCGTGAACTTCCGATACAAGCGGACTTTATCGGAAAAACTGTCCCGACAAAAAATTCCGAGATCATAAAAGTAATGCTCAAGGAATATGACGACGTCGAGGCCGTTGGCATCTATGAAAGATCAGCCACCTGAGTAACTGTGTTGAGCAAGGCAAGGAGCCTTGCTTTTTTAATATCTGACGATGTTTCTTTTGAGAACTGCTTATTAATAAATGACCAAACCTTTTCGCAGACGTGATCTCCTTGGCATCCGCGACCTTACGCCGGAGGAGATACGAGGCATTCTTGATACTGCTGAAAATTTTCGCGAGATAAACTCCCGTGAGATAAAAAAGGTTCCTGCTCTTCGCGGTAAAACGGTCATAAATCTTTTTTTCGAGAATTCCACCCGGACAAGAACATCATTTGAGATCGCGGCAAAGCGTCTGTCGGCAGATGCGGTAAACATCAGTGTTTCTGCCTCAAGCGTCACCAAGGGCGAAACGCTGGTGGACACTGCTTTGAATCTGGATGCGATGGATCCCGACTGCATTGTCGTGCGCCATTCAAGCGCGGGTGTGCCGCATCAACTGGCTAAAGTAAGCCGGGCGGCGATAGTCAACGCAGGCGACGGAGCCAATGAGCATCCGACACAGGCTCTGCTTGACGCAATGACGATCCGCGAACACAAGAAAAAGATACGCGGACAGGAAGTGGCCATTGTCGGCGACATTCTGCATAGCCGCGTTGCCCGCTCGAACGTACACCTTTTGACAAAAATGGGGGCAAAGGTCCGCGTTGCCGGCCCTGGAACGCTTGTGCCTGAGGAGTTTAAGCATTTCGTCGATGACGGCCTCACGATCTGTCCGCATGTTGAGGACGCTATCGAAGGTGCAGATGTGGTGATGATCCTTCGCATACAACGCGAAAGGCAGGATTCGGCATATTTCCCGACCTTGCGCGAATACGCCATTCATTACGGCCTGACCAACGAAAGGCTTGATCTGGCAAAAAAAGACGCCATCGTACTGCATCCCGGCCCGATGAATCGCGGCATCGAGATAGCATCTGAGGTTGCCGACAGTTCCCGCTCGCTTATCCTCGACCAGGTAAAATATGGCGTCGCCGTCCGCATGGCAGTCCTGTATCTGGCAACAGGAGGTAATGTAGTCAATTGAGTGGACCAATAGTTTTGATTTAGGTGCAGTGTCAGTGTCCGCACAATAAATAAGGGCTTTTTTTACGAATGAAACTACTGATAGCAAACGGACATCTTA
>JAHBSH010000053.1 GCA_019639215.1 Acidobacteriota bacterium | reverse complement strand
TGATTAAACTGGCTCCGCAGGTAAGACTCGAACTTACAACCCTTCGGTTAACAGCCGAATGCTCTGCCATTGAGCTACTGCGGAATGCACCCAAATATTGGGCGAACCTTTAAATTAGGAATTTCGCGGACAGATGTCAAGTTAAGGAGGTGGTTAGTTATGATTTGCCAAAGAGGTTTCATAGCTTTGAATGGCAATATCACCAAACTTTACAGGATGTTTCATCTCATTTCTTATCGATCAGTACGCGAAGCACCTCAGCAGCCAACGAAAAATAACGATAAATATCTAAGGTGAGGAGTTCTTATCAAGCAGTACGCTAAGTGCCTCAGCAACCGACAAAAGTTAACGATAATCCTCTAAGGTGAAGACCTCTTTTTAAGCAGAGCGCGAAGTACCTCAGCAACGCTCCATGCCTGTGCCGGGCAGCCGCGCGGCGTGTGCGGAGCTTCGGCGTCAAATATCTCAGAGATTTGCCCGACGCCAGCCTGTTTCAAATGCTCATTGAAACCTGCCAGAAAACTTTCGATATGTTTATCAAGGCCGTCGCTCCCGGTGTTAATGCGGCGATAGGCATCTATAAAAGGTCCGATAAGCCAACCCCAGACCGTTCCCTGATGATAAGCAGAATCACGGTCTAAAGGCGAACCTTTGTAGAATGGGACGTACTGCGGATCGTTTGGACTCAAGGAACGGAGGCCGACTGGCGTGAGAAGCTCTTTTTCGGCCTTTTCAAGCACAGGCCGCCAATGTTTTTCGTCCAATATCGGATAGTGAAGAGAGATCGCCAGAAGCTGATTTGGCCTGACAGACGCATCGCGATGGCCGTTCTCGACCACATCAAAGAGGCATTGTTCGGTATCATTCCAAAAAACGCCGTTAAAGCTGAGTTTGGCGAGGTCAGCCATTGCCGAAAAACGCGGCCTGTCCTCATCATGTCCGAACAGCCCGGCAAGGTCAGCCATCGTCCGCAGAGCGTTGTACCAGAGAGCCTGTATCTCGACCGGTTTGCCAGTTCGCGGCGTTATCACCTTGTCGCCGATCTTGGCGTCCATCCAGGTCAGCTGTTCGCCCGGCCCGCCAGCATATAACAGACCGTCAGTATCAACATGGATGTTATGCCTTGTTCCGCGAACGTGCCAGGCAATGATGTCGGCCAGTTTTTCGTAAAGCTCGTCGCGGACAAATGCTTCGTCGCCGGAGGCTTCGGCATATGCACGCACGGCCTCGATATACCACAGCGTTGCATCGACCGTGTTGTAATCTGCCGTATCGCCTTCGTCAGGAAATCGGTTCGGGATCATTCCCTGCGAAATGTGCCGGGAATATTCTGCCAATATCTGGCGGGCTATATCGAATCGGCCTGTTGCAAGCGTCAAACCCGGCAGCGATATCATTGTGTCGCGTCCCCAATCAGAGAACCATGGATAACCCGCGATGATCGTGCTTCCTTCTCCGCGTTTTACAATGAACTGGTCTGCCGCTGCAACAAGCTGTTTGGCAAAAGGGCTGTCGGCACCGGCTCGTTTCTGCAGATCTTTCCTGCGTCTTAACTCTTCTTTTTCATAGACCCTGGCATACTCAGCTGCGGTGTCAGGATCAGTTGAGGCGATGACGACAGCCGGTTCCGAAAGATCAAATGATAACGCGGCAGGCTGATAAAGATCTTCGCGAAAATCAAAGCCGCGTTCGCGTTCTATGTCCAGCTCGATATTGAAATACCAGTTTCCCGTTTCAAAACATTCGCCTGCATTATGAGCCAGGATAAGCTCAGGCAATTCAGCATAGGGTCTCATTGCAACGCGGCCTTCGCTTATAGTCAGATTTGTGTCAAAGGCGGCATCGGCATGTTGTATGTGATGGTAATCGGTAAATGAGACAAGGGGTTTTAATTCCAGCCTGATCGCAGGATCGTGTGTTTCCAATTTCCAACGGCACACGGTTGAATTTATCCCGGTGACCATAAAGACGCTTTTGGTCAGCTTCAGGCCATTGACCTCATAGGTCCATGTAGGAAAGGGATCAAGCCGAAACTCTTTCAGGTAGAGATAGCCCGTAGGATGAATGCTGCCGGGATAACGGTTTGTCGAAAGCTCAAAGGCATCGGGGCCGATCCATAATGTTTCCTCAAATTTTGAAAGCATCGTCACGCGGCCCAGAGGCGGTTTTGCGGCGGCGGTAAGCAGGCCGTGATAACGGCGGGTCAAGGCTCCGGCAACAGTGCCGGAGGCGAAACCGCCTATTCCATTGGTTTCCAGCCACTCATAGGAAAAAGCATTTTCCTCTTTGCTGATCGATTCCCCGCTTATTCGTAACATCTTTTAACTTCGTATTCGTGTAGTTCTTATTTGCCGGATCAGCCTGCTCTAGGACTTATTGTGATCACTTAGAATCTTTTGGTATAAGGCTTCCGTCGCATCCAACATTGTTTCAAGTGAATATAGATCGGCGGCAGTCGCAGATCCATCCAATCCCATTTTTTCACGTGCGGCGTTGTCCGCCAAAACCTCGATCACAGTGTCCGCAAGCGCGACTGGATCATTTATCGGTACCAAACGACCACATTCCTTCAAAAGCTGCTTTGCGCCTTCGGTCTCGGTCGCAACGACAGCTTTGCCGCGAGCCATTGCCTCAAGAATAGCGAGGCCAAAACTCTCTGAGTGGGAAGGCGAAACAAAAACATCCGTTGCCGCATAGAACGGAGCCGTGTCATCTAACCAATCAAGCCACAAGAATCTATCCTCCAAACCGAAGACAGACACCAGCCGCCGCAATTCCCGGCGAAAGCTCTTTTCCATTGTGTTATCGACCCCAACGACTATAAATTGGCAATCAGGCACCTTTTTTGCGATCTCGCTGGCGGCAATGACGAAATCACGCTGCCCTTTTAGTTCTTTCAGCTCGCCGAGTGTCGTTACCAGAGGCACGTCATCAGGAATGCCGTGAAATTCGCGAAATCTGGCTCCGGCCTCAGTACTGTTCTCTGCTGCCATTCGCTTTATGTCTATGCCATTTGGTATGACAGCTATTTTATCCCGAGAAAATACGCTGCGAAGTGCGATACCAGCAGCGTCGGAAACGCCGATCGCTGCTGCGACATTTTTCAGAGCAAATCTATTAAACGGCTTAAGAGGAAAGAGAACGTGGCGTGTTAGGACAAATCTGGCCTCTCTTGCCTTCATACAGGCAATGCTTGTGGGGATATAATCACGAGCAACATGTGCGTGCAAGATGTCTATCTTATTATCGCGGGCAAACTCAGCCATGCGGATGGCGCTCAAAACACCGAATGAATTGCGTATTGAAACAGAAAGAATATTTTCAACAGGCAGGAAATCCAGCCGGTTCTGCCAGTCGCAGGTCGGGCGTGTGGCCGCAAACACCTCGTGTCCACGTTCCTGCAGTCCTCGGCAAAGATCGACGACGTGGCGTTCGCCGCCTCCAAAATTCTTTGCCGATGATATGTGCATTATACGCATATGCTTATCAAACTATATTAAATCCTGAATATAGATTCTGCCAATAAACCAGTAAGTTCCTGCTAGTAAAGTGGTTTTTTGAGAAGAACCATCATTATGTTTCTGATCTTCGGTTAAAAAGTATGAAAAGAGATCAAAAAAGATAAAAAATTCGTGAACCTTTTGGGTAATATTTGCGTCTAATCAATTTGTGAAAAAATGTTCAAGCTATCATGAAAGGCAGTAAAAGAAGGTGAAAGTGAAGGTTTGGAGAGCACAAATAATTAAACTTGACTTTTTTGTAAAAATGCCTTAGATTACCCAGTCCTCCATAAAAAATGGGGACTGTTACATAAAGAACACAGGGGTTATAGAAAAAGGGGGAGTTTTTATATATGGCACACATAGATTATTCAACTTCATCAGTAAAGATGCCGCCGAACCACCGAATTCTGGCAAATATGCCGGTAAAAGCAAGTTGGGTTGACGGTGTCAGTGGCAAGACCATAAGTGTTGTCGGAACCACCGAAAACGTAGGAGAAAACAGCACGCTGGTCAATTTGGACGTGCTTCCGCCGGTCGGCAGCGAGGTAAAGCTTCGTATTCTGGAAGACGAGAAGACCGTGATAGAGGTACCTACCCGTGTTATTAGGGTTGAACGTGACCCAAGCAAACCGCTTGCGGCATTGACGATCCTGGCAAATCTTAAGAAATGGAAGAACACGGCGATGGAGGCGGCTGAGCGTTGGGTTACCCGACATTGGCAGCTTAATTATGAAGAGGAATGGGTTAATTAACCTTGTTTCCTTCGTTTGAATATAAGTTGGCGGATGCACGGCCTACAATGCCGTCTCCGCCATTTGTTTTAGCAGACAGGTTTGTGGCCTGACAAGATCGGAAAAGCCAACGTAACGCTTCTATTTGGCATCTTTTAACACAATGCAAAGGTTTATTATCCTCATAGCCATTCTAGCTTTTGTATGTTTTACCGCTGCGGCACAGGAAAAACCGCTGACGCAGCCTGAGTATGTAAAGCTTCTTTATGCTGCCGAAAATAATGCTGCCCTGACGGACGAGCTGATAATGACCGTTCGCCGTCGTGGGATAGATTTTTCGGTGACGTCGGGCATTCTTTCATTGACGCGAACAAAATCCCGCAATAACGCAGATCTTCGCAGAGCTTTGGAAGAATCCAACAGGCGCCGCGTTGAAGGTCCTGCCGCCAGCAGATTCTCTAAAGCCGAGGCCGACGAACTTCTGAAAAGAACGCGTGGGAATAGTCTTGCCTCAATAGAGGAAATGCCTGATTTTGTGGTCAAACAGCTTATTCAGAGGTCGGGTTCTTATGCCGGGACCAATAATTTCCGGCCGTTGGATAGGCTGGTGGTTGCGGTCAGCTATCGCGCATCCGGCGAAGAGGAATACAAGGTTCTTTCGGTCAACGGGCTGGTACAGCCAAATCCTGAGATAAAGCGTTCGTATTCAGAGGTTGGCGGAGCAAGTTCAACGGGAGAGTTCGTGACCATTCTTTCGACGGTTTTCAAACCGGAGAATGACACATTATTCACAATGGTCGATACGGACACGATCCGTGACCGCAGGGCTTTAATGTTCGATTACGAAATAACCAAGGAAAAGGCAAAACAGGTCTTATCCGTTGGCGGGCTGGCGTCAGATTCGACCATAAGCGGCATGAAGGGCCGTTTGTGGATAGATATAGAGGCCGGTCGTGTTCTAAGGATAGAAAGTGATGCGACCGAGATACCAAAGGGTTTTGCGATGTCAGCGGCTCGCAGAACGATCGATTATGACTGGACAATGATAGGCGAACAAAGATACCTGCTCCCGTCATTATCAGATGTCAGAATGGTTCAGCGTTACCGCGATCAGATGTATGAATCACGTAATGTTATACGGTTCAGAGAATATCAGAAATTTGGTACGGAAGTGATAATCGGTGATGACGAAGATGTTGTGGTGGAAGACCAGCCAAACTGATGACCTGCATCTGAAATACTACAGACACAAGGCCCGGAAACATAAACAATTCCCGGGCCTTAACTGCATGAAAAATAGGCAAGTGCAGTCGGCACGATGAGCCACAGCAGTCCTTTTATCGTAAAGAACATAAATCCCCAAAAGCCAAGACGCTTGACCCATGCAATGGCTTTCGATCCTGATCGTGCGGGGGCATCTGCGTTCATAATATTAAAGATAATTTTTGTGACGGCCTTGCTCAAGGATTGCAACGATTAGAAATCCTAATGAAGCAAAAAACATCCGGTTAAAACTTGCCTTCCTGAATCTATGTCTTATTCTGGACACAGTCGTTCGATATGAGCCGACCACCTAAAGAAAGTTAAATAAAGCGAGGCTGATTTGATCGAGATAATAAAACTGGACAACACGCTCAAGCTGGACGTTCGTTACGCCACCGAAAACAATTTTGTCGGGAAACAGGTATATCCAGAGGCAAGAGTGTTTTTGCAGAAACCGGCTGCTGATGCTGTTGTCAGAGTAAATCAAAAACTTAAGGAACAAGGTCTCGGGTTGGTCATATTTGACGGTTACAGGCCGTGGTCTATCACAAAACTTTTTTGGGAGGTCACGCCTGAGGATAAAAGGAAATTTGTTGCAAACCCTGAACGCGGATCAAAACATAATCGCGGCTGTGCGGTCGATCTAAGCATTTTTGACCTAAAAACCGGCATAGACCTGCCAATGCCTTCCGATTTTGATGAATTTACCGAACGTGCCTCGCCCGATTACACAGGCGGGACCGAAGAAGAAACAGAGAACCGTGAATTGCTGCGCCGGTTGATGGAAGCCGAGGGTTTTACCGTCAATCCGAACGAGTGGTGGCACTTTGACCTAAATGAATGGGAAAAGTATCCGATCTACGACCTGGCTTTCTCTGAGATAGGCGAATAAAAAAACAGGATGCGGTTAAATGCATCCTGTTTTCTTTTCAAAAAGCATCTGACTAGTTTGAAGGTGCAGCGGCCGGTTCTTCCTTAGCTTTTATAGCTTCGATCTCAAGCTCCACCTCGACCTCATTAGAGATACCGGGTGATCCCGCAGGAGCGTTACTGCCATAATTTACACCATAATCAAATCGCTTGATGGAGGTGTCAGCCGATACGCCCATTGTTGGGCCTCTGCGCTGATTACCGGGCAGAAATCCTTCTATATCAAATTCGAAAGAGATGCTCTTTGTTACGCCGCGAAGTGTGAAGTCTCCGGTAACATACAGATCATCGCCGCGCTTTTCGACCTTTGTGCTCTTGAATGTAATTTCAGGATACTTTGCTGCATCAAAGAAATCATCTCGTTTCAGGTGAGCATCACGCCCTGCAACTCCTGTATCAACGCTGTCAGTTTTTGCAGTGAATGATACAGATGATTTGGAGACATCATCTGCGTTGTAATTTATTTCGCCGGTGAAATCACGGAAAAAGCCGGGAACTTTTATCAGGCCCATGTGCTTTACCTTAAAGCCGATGAAAGAATGTGCCTTATCAAATGTATAGACACCCGACTCTCCTTTCTTAAATGCTCCGGCGGTTTCTGAGAATCTTTCCTCAAGAGTTGGCTTAACTGCGGTAGTGCTGCTGCCGGTAAACAGAGCGACAACCAATAAAGCCAGTCCCATAAAAATACTTGTGCGTTTCATATAACAACTTCCTCCCAAAAAGAATAAAAACATTTCGTCAGGGTCAGACGGCCTTTTCACAAAACAAACCCTCTAGTCGCGGGATATATTTCCGCTTTTATCAAGGCATTACAGGTAATTAATTTTACCAAATAGGAAACTGCCCTTTATAAGTGAGGTAAGGGCATTTTGTTCCGATGTTTGATACTATACCGCAGTATGATGCCACCAGGAAAAGATGAATATGCTGAATTTTATCAAGGGTATGTAGCAGCGATGTCCGGAAAGGACGTTCTGGACACTATGGCCAAACACCCTGATGAGCTAAAGAGTATCTTGTCTGGTGTCAGTGATGAAAAAGCTAATACCGCCTATGCTGAGGGAAAATGGAGCATTAAGGAGCTTTTGGGACATATAATTGACACCGAGCGCGTGTTCGTATATCGGCTTTTGCGGTTTAGCCGGGCAGACGAAACACCGCTTGCGGGTTTTGACCAGGACCCATATGTTTCTGCCAGCCGAGCGAACGAAAGGAGCCTTCAGAGCCTGACAGATGAATTTGACCATCTTCGCAAAGCGAACATGTTCCTGATAGAGAACCTTGCAGAAACAGATCTTGAACGCTCAGGAACGGCAAGCGGTAACAGCATCACCGTCAGAGCGTTGGTCTATATCACCGGCGGTCATACGCAGCATCACATGAATATTCTGAAAGAACGCTATCTATAATACGGGTCTTCCGAAAAGCCATTATTGCCACCGTGAAATTTGACGTGATCGTAATAGGAGCCGGAGCCGCCGGAATGTTCTGTGCCGCCGAGGCCGGAAAACGCGGGCGGCGAACTCTTTTGCTGGAACATAACGCTCAGCCGGGGCGAAAGATCATTGTCTCAGGCGGCGGCCGCTGTAATTTTACAAACATTCATACGACCCACGAAAATTTCGTTTCCTCAAATCCGCATTTCTGCAAATCTGCTCTGGCAGGCTATACACCCAATGATTTTATAGAACTGGTGCGTTCGTATCGTATTGAGTATTTTGAAAAGAAACTTGGGCAATTATTCTGCCGCGACCGTTCGCATCAGATAGTAGAGATGCTTTTGGCCGAATGCCGCAAGGCAAAGGTCGCTATAAAAACAAACTGTTCCGTAAATAGTGTTGCAAAGGAAGAAGGCTTCACGGTTGAAACCTCGCTCGGAAATTTTAGTTGTGAGAGCCTGGTCGTTGCGACGGGCGGCCTTTCGTTCCCTAAGATCGGAGCCACCGATCTCGGGTATCGGCTGGCACGACAATTTGGCATCCGAACGGTTCAGACACGGCCTTCGCTTGTCCCGATGATGTTTGAATCCGGACTTGCGGACGCGGCAAAACTTGCAGGGATCTCTGTTGACTCAGAGGTAAATGCGGATAATAGATCGTTCAGAGAGAATATTCTTTTTACCCATCGCGGGCTTTCCGGCCCGGCAATCTTACAGGCATCTAATTACTGGCGTCAGGGCGAGGATGTAGATATAGATATGTTGCCGGGAACCGATCTAGCCGATGAACTGAGTCGAAGTCGGCATGAAAGGATAACGCTTGCCGTATGGCTTGGGAATCGCCTGCCCAACAGGTTGGTTCAATATTTGGTAGCGAACGGCCTGCCGAACAAACCTCTTGACCAACTGAACGGCAAAGAGATATCGGAAGTAACATCGAAAATAAACAAATGGCGGGTCAGATTTCAGAAGACAGAGGGCTGGGATAAGGCTGAGGTAACGCTGGGCGGCATTTCAACAGATGAGCTTTCTTCAAAAACGATGGAAGTAAAGAAAGTTCCCGGTCTTTATTTTATCGGTGAGGTCGTGGACGTCACCGGTTGGCTTGGCGGATATAATTTTCAATGGGCTTGGGCCTCGGCATACGCTGCGGGCAAAGCAGTATGACATTTCGCCCTCATCAATGGCCAAAGGTATCTATAAAATTCTGCATCTGTTCGGTCGTTCCAAATAGATCCAATGCGGCTTTTGCAGGCAGCGTGGTAGCCGGAGTCGGGTTAGTATTTGTTTCTGAAGGGGTTTCGATCGCCAATACGATCAGCCCTGTCTTTTCTCCTATACCGCTTTCGGTCAATGTTTTCCCCGCAATGCTTGCCGGTACTTTGACATTAAAGAATTCAACGTCTTCGCCAAGTATCATCGGCTGTCGGCGTTGAACGATCGACATTACCGATTCGGCTCCGAGAGGAGCGTAGCTCAGTACAAAATCAGCACCGGCTCTGTGAATAGCCTCAAGGTTGCGGTCGTGTGTGATACGGCTGATGATGCGTACCTCAGGGTTTAGACGGCGGCAATAGATCGACAGATAGATATTTACCGCATCATCATTTGTTGTCAGCAGAACCAATGATGATTCCATCAATCCGGCCCTTTCAAGTATCTGGCGCTCTGCCGCGTCGCCGATCGTCAGACGATCGAGAACGCTGTCAACCTCGGCGCAGCGGCCAAGTTCCCGCTCGACCATGAAAACTGTCAACCCCTTGCTTTTTAGGGTTCGTGATGCTGCTCTGCCTACTTTTCCACCACCGAGGATCAGGACAGATTCAGAAACAGGCTTACCTCCATCCAGTTCGGTTTCAAGAGCAGCGATCTGTTCTTTTGTGCCAACCGCTAGCGGCACGTCAAAGTCATCCAAAACATGATCAGGGTCGGCCTGAACCAGATGGCCGCGGCGCCAGACACCAATGATGTTGACACCTGTATCCTCTCTTATGCTGGTCTCTCGTATCTTTTTCCTTTCAAACTTTGTATTGTCGATGGTAAACTCTACGACCTGACGGCCCGCAAATTCGCCAACCACATGGGCGCGCAGATCACCTACACTGATGCGGTTTGCAAGGTGTTCACCAAGCTGTTGTTTAAGGGGAAGGACGTGCGTTGCTCCGCTCAGTTCAAGAATGTCTATTGAGTCCTCATCCGCGACGACAGCAGCGATGGGCACATCAGGAGCTGCTTCGCGCACGGTCAGAGTTATATTGGTGTTAGTGGTATCTTCAAGATTTGCAAAAACGAGACGTGCATGACGTACCCGCATTTTCTCATAAGTTGTTCTGCTATCGATCTTTCCATGTATGACCGACACTCCTAAATGAGAGAGTTCAGCTGCTCGGGCAGTATCTTCCTCTATCACAAAATACGGAATATTGCTCTGTTTCAATCGCTTTATCAGAGTTGGTGCGATCGTGTCGTAGTTGCATATGATAACATGACCGGTCGTTTCCGGGGGCACCTCTTTAGGGGTTTGTGTGTGGATCTGTGCCTCAAGCCAAGGTGCGTAAAAATATCTGATGAACGCAAACGGCAGCATTATCAGCAGCAGTATCACACCTGAGAGCATGACGATTATGCTGAAGCCGCGTCCGATGTCTGATTCAAAGGTGATGTCGCCAAAACCGAGCGTTGACATCACCGTCAGCGTCCAATAAAAACCTGTAAGCCAGCTGAATTCGCGGCCTTCCACATAGGACATCACCACATGGAAAAGCACCGAATAAAGAACGATTACGCCAATGAGGAAAAGCACATACTTTGCCAGAGCGTACATATTACGCCGGCTTTGCTGCTGGTTAAGAAAATAACTTACTTGGCTAACGAGGAATTTCATCTGTTCTTAATGATACGCCTTAATCGTCTATCAGACCATTGCTTTACTTTGCTTTAGGGTCGCGAAAATCACGAATATCCATTCCGAACTGTTCTTTGACATGTTCCTCCTGTGCCTTGTTGACCTGTTGCAGATGAAGCAGTCTGCGTTCGGTTTTCTTAATGTGAGTTTTGGCACGTTCGGACATTTGGCGAAGCATGTCACGGCCTTCGTCCGCCTCCACGGCCGCTTTCTTGAATAGTTCAAAAAGTTCCGATGCTTCAGCCTCGGTCCTTTCGTCTTTAAGCTCTGCAAATCGACGTCTGACCTGATATATCTGCCGTATTGCACGCACCAGATCGTCGCCGACGGAATCGCCTTTGATAACGTCAGGGCTGACGCGGTATTCGGCTACCAATCTGTTAAGCCTGCCCTGATCGCCTGAAGCATAAGCGTCATTCAGTTCTGCCATCAAGATGTGAGCGCGTTCCTTGTCCTTTTCATTGAGGGCAAGGTCGGGGTGAATGACACGGGCGATAGAATGATATGCCTTTCTAGCCTCAACGGTCGGTTCCCATTTTTCCAGTGCTTTTTCTTCGGCTGCTTTTGCCCGGGCTGCTGATTCTTCTGCAAGGCGGCGAAGTTCCTCGACCCGTTTCTTTATTTCCTCATCATCCGGGACGAGCTTTAATTCCTCTTCCGCGATCTGTGCGTCGATCTCGTCCTGCTCGGCATAAAGCCGCCCGACCTCCATTGTGTATCGCGCCTCAAAGCGGTCAAGGTCAGATTGCAGATCCATCATTTCTTCTTCGCGGTCTGCCAAGCGGTCTTTCAGCCTTTCCAGCATACGAAGCTTTTTGTCGAGCTCGATCTTTTCCGGAGGAACTTGATCCATAAGCAGTTAATTTTACTTGAGTAAAGCCTAACGGCAAACCATCGGCGGCTGCATCTGGTATTATTCGGAAATGAAATTAACGGTTCTAGGTTCAGGCACAAACGTTCCGCATCCGCGGCGAAGCACGTCGGGCTACTGGCTGGAAACGTCCGGGGGCAGTGTATTGCTTGATTGCGGACCGGCGGCACCGCTCAGGATGGCGCAGGAAGATCTGCCCTGGGCAGAGCTTGATGCAATATGGATATCACATTTTCATCTGGATCACTGCGGCGGATTGGCTTCGTTTTTGGCCGGGACAAAATATGCCGCCAAAACACGCCAACGGACAAAACCGCTGAAGATCTTCGGGCCCAGCGGGATTACAGAACTTTTCGAAAGATTTGACGCGATTTACAACTACGGCCTTAGAGAACAGAGGTTTCCTGTCCGTATATTGGAGACGGCAAGTCTTGAGCCTTTTGAATTATTGCCGGGTGTTCGCGGTGTCACCGCAAAAACTCCGCATACGCCGGAAAGCCACGCGATACACATAACTGACGCCAGCGAAACAACACTTGTTTACACATCTGATACAGGTTTTCACGAACCGCTTGCTGCGTTTGCACGAGCGGTTGACCTTTTCATTTTGGAGTGTTCATTTCCTAAAGATAAACCAGGAGAAAAACATCTGGAACTTGCCGAAGCAATGTATCTGATTAGAAAAGCCGAACCGAAACGGGCAATGCTGACACATTTTTATCCTGAATGGGACGAAGTAAGTTTTGGAGATGAGATCAGAACCTTTGATCCGAGATGTGATGTCATCGAAGCAACGGACGGCCTTGAGTTGACGATAGATGCTTGAAAAAAACTAAGTCTTTGTCCGATGATCGGGCTTTGCCCGTCTATTTGTGGAAAAGCTGTGCTTTTCCATTCATGCGAATATTGTATTGCGGCTCTGCCGCTGTTTTTCACGCTCGAAAGATCGGCGGCACAGCCGCATAAGAAATTAGCGGACAAGATCGGCGAAGCAAAGCTCCGCCGCAAATAGAACGGCATAGCCGATACTGAACCTCCACTCTATGCCGGTCGGTCGTCTTGGCTAGCATTTTGTTGTCAGTATCAATTACTTTAGGATTAGTTTCCGGCCTGACGCTTTGCAAGGTTCATAAGCTCTTCCGGCATCCATTTTTCGAGCACTTTTTCCTCAGCCTCGGCAATAGCAGCTCCGCGATTGCGCCACTCTTTTGCCGGGTCATCCTCGCGGCCTGATTCTTTTGGATAATTTTCTACCTGTTCGAGGCTGATCAGAATTCCGTCGATCACATCGTTCCAATCTTCGTTCTGAATGCCGCGAAGCGTGACGGGCAAACCGGCGGTCCAATCTTCTTCCGGTGCAACGTTGTCATATTCCGGAATGGTCAGATATGCCGAAGAAGGCAGCTGTTTGCCGCTATACTCACCAAGAAGCTGTGACCGCAAAGAATCATAAGATGCTCCTGCGTTCTTTTCGCGTATCTCAAGAGCACGGCGGAAAATGTCAGTAACGGTAGGTTGATCGCTCATAATTATTGCCTGCAAAAAACGTGACTATCAATAAACATAGCTGATTCAAACCAATTCGTAAACTGCAATATTGAAGACGGACACAGTTTTTCACGGGTTTATCGGCAACTTAATGCTTGTATTCCTGAATCTGAGATTATAGGCTTGTAAAGCGAGGGAATTATGAGAATTATATCGGCTTATTTCATTATCCTAGTTCTTGCTGTATTCACATTTGCTCAGAACGAGCAGGCTCCTGTAACCGAAAAGCAGTTTGAGTATAAGGATTGGAGCTACAAGAACATTAGTGGCGAAGGCGAGACCAATCTTCGTAAGTTCACAGCCGGTAAAAAGCTGGTGATGATCGTTTATTGGGCTCCGTGGTGTCCTAACTGGCGGCATGATGTGGCATTTGTTCAGCAGCTTCACGAAAAATACGCCAAAGACGGTTTGGCCGTGATCGGTGTTGCCGAATATGACCCTGTGGACTCAATGAAGAGGCATATCGACTTTTACAAGCTGACCTTTCCGAATGTTTACGAAGCTGACAACCGTGCCCAACGCGAAAAAAGCGATCATTTTGAAGGGAGAAAAGCGGCGGGTGATACGCGTCGCTGGGGAACGCCATGGTACGTCTTTCTTGAACCGGAAAAGCTGGAGCAAAAAGGCAAAACGCTTGCGACAACGGTCAATGTCGTGAACGGTGAACTTATCAAGGACGAAGCTGAAACATTCATCCGTGAAAAGTTGGGTTTGGTCAAAAAAGCCGACAATGAACAGGCAAGGTCAAAAGCCGGGATCGAGGCCTGTGACCCGGAAAGCGGACGACTTGCACTGCAAAAACCCGCCAATTGAACTTGTTATATTAATTTACCTTACAGCGACCAGCGTGTCTGAAAGTTTTTCGACTACTAAAAGCAGAGGCTTTCCTGCATCCATAAATCTGCCTGAAGTTGCCAGATCTTCTGACTGTCCGCTAAGTTCGGTTATTCCCTGAATTACCAAAAGGTGTTTTTTAAGCGGATCCTTTGTCCTGAATTCCACCTCAAGGGCTGCAAGGCCAGCACGCAGATTTCTTATAGCCTGGATGACCTCGCGTTTGTTGGTTTCGTTGGCCTGTTTGGCCGCACGATTAGCACGCGTGTCCTTATCCAGATCCTCGATGCCCTTGGCGACGCTGCCGAGGATAAAGATGAACTTTGTAACGTTTTTTACCTGAATAGAGACCTTTTCGGCCCCGGCTTTTAGGTCGGCGGCCTGCGCTGCGGGTGTCGAAGCCGTGTTGGTGGTCACTACCTGTGGTTTCGCTGGAGTTCTGCGTGCTGGCGTACGCCTCTGGGCATCAGCCTCTATTGCAAAAAAACTTGAAATTGTCAGTACGAACAAAAGCTGTGTGATCTTCATATCTTTTCGATTCCTGTTCAAATGCCTCTAAAAATCTTATCATATTTGTAGATGCAAAAAAGGGAGCTAGAGGTTCGACGTCTTGGGCGGATCGGTTACACCGAGGCGTTGGAGCTGCAAAAACAGCTTGAAACCGGTGTGATAAATGAGCGCCGGAAGGAATATCTGCTCTTGCTCGAACATCCGCATACCTTCACCATAGGCCGCCGTTCAAAACAGGATGGTGTGTTGGCTACGGCTGAGGTGTTAAGGACACAGGGCATTGAGGTTCATGAAACTGACCGCGGCGGAAAAGTGACATATCACGGCCTCGGGCAGATAGTCGGTTATCCGATCATCAGCCTGTCGCCTGACCGCGAGGACGTTCATAAGTATGTTCGCGATCTTGAGGAAGTAATGATCCGCACAATGACCGAATACGGCATTGATGCCTTTCGTATTGAGGGCCTGACGGGCGTTCATACTTCGGATGGAAAGATAGCGGCGATCGGCGTTCATATAAAACGCTGGGTCACAACACACGGTTTTGCACTCAACGTCAATACCGACCTCAGTTATTACAACTGGATAATCGCATGTGAGGGCGAGCCGGTTACATCAATGGAAAAGATACTTGGCATGGAGCTTGACCTAAAAGAGGTCGAAGACAGTTTAGAGGCACATTTTCGTGCCGTTTTTGGTTTTCTGAATACTGGGGAACAGGCAAATGCCGAAACCCTTACGGTTTCCGCCATGAGCTAGTCCAGCGGCGGTTCATATATACGGAGGATTATGAGATATACATACGCATTGATCTTGATGGCAGCAACAGCTTTTCTGGCGGCATGCGGAGAGCAGCCAACCGGAAATAATTCGAACACAGGAAACACGGCTAACGCCGCAAATGCAAACACCGCTGCACCGGCACAGACGCTGAGCGTCGGCGAGGTTCCGCAGCATATAAAGGATATGATGGCGGCAAGGGGCGAGCAGGATAAAGCTGCTCCCACGCTGAAGATAGCTGCCCCGGCAGAAGGCGCTACGGTTGAAAGCTCGACTGTAAAGGTAAAGCTGGATCTTTCCGGCGACCTGAAAGGCTATAAGCCGCACATGGATCACGAGACCAAAATGGGCAATCACATCCACGTCATCCTGGACAATCAGCCGTATGAGGCCTATTACAATCTGGACAGCGAATTTGAGCTTCGCAACGTAGCCGACGGTGAACATACGCTTCGCGTTTTTGCGTCGCGTCCGTGGCACGAAAGCTATAAGAACGACGGTTCATTCCAGATGGTCAGATTTACGGTAAAGAACGGCGGTGCTGATGCCACAAAACCTGCAACGACCGCAAACGGACAGCAGATGTCCAATGCCAACGCAAATTCAAACGCAAATGCAGCTCCGACACCTGAGGGCAAGGCAATGGCCGAATCGAAGGCAGGCGATGTTGACCCCAAAAAACCTTTACTGACATACAGCCGTCCAAAAGGTGAATATAAAGGCCGCGACGCCGACCCGATAATGATCGATTTCTGGCTGGCGAACGCCAAACTGACCGGAGACGGCGGCGAATACCGCGTTCGTTACAGCGTTGACGGCGGCGAAGCGAAGTTCATCGAAAAATGGGAACCGCTCTGGCTGAAAGGCTGGACAACGGGCAAACACACCATAAAACTTGAACTCGTTGATAAAGACGGCAACCTCGTTGACAACGGCGGTTATAACTCAACAACGCGAGAGATAAACATAGTCAACTAATATCACCTTTATCGAATATTGAGGTCTAAAATGTATTAGACCTCAATATTTTGATAGAATAGATCTTAGTAAAATTTGATCAGCCGAAGGACGGCCTTTGGTGAAGGTTCATGCGGGACGGCCCGAGCTATAATAAAATGGCTTAGGCCGTTTTGCTTTTTGAGGAGATACAAATATGAACTGGATATATTTGGCGATAGCGGGCATATTCGAGATAGCTTGGGCGATAGGTTTGAAATACACCGAAGGCTGGTCAAGGCTGTGGCCAAGCGTGATAACGATCGCTTTGATGATCGTGAGTTTTTACTTTTTGTCACAGGCGGTGAAAACGCTGCCGATAGGAACGGCTTATGCAGTATGGACAGGCATCGGGACGGTCGGTGCGGCTATTGTCGGGATGATTTTGTTTGATGAACCGAGGGATCTGATACGATTTGGGTGCATTCTGCTGATAGTCGGCGGCATCGCCGGGTTGAAACTCACAGCTGCGGAATAGAGTTCTGAGTCTGGAGCAGGAAGGAAAAACGAACCGCCCCGTCAGCCGAAGCGGCTGCCACCCCGCCTTGCCCAAGGCGGGGAGTTTTGCTGAAACTCACAGCTGCGGAAACCGCGGGCTCTTTGCATTTGGGTATAAATTCACTTAACCTCAGATATTCTATATAAATATCGGAGACTCTTATTTTATGCGACGTGATATTACTTCGTGGTATAGCCACAATCTGAATATGGACATGCCGCTGGTGGCATACGGACACGCGGGATATCCGCTTTTGATGTTCCCAACTGCGGCGGCTGACTATCTGGAATATGAGCGATTCTATCTGGTCGATTCGATCAAGGATTTTATCGATCAGGGGCTGATCAGGGCTTATTCTATAAATTCTGTAAATAAATACAGTTTGCTCAATCGCGAATCGCACCCGGGCTGGAAGGTCGAGATGCTGACCCGGTATGACCGCTACATTATGGAAGAGGTGCTGCCGCTGATCCGCAATGAATGCGGCGAAGATGCCAAACCGCTGACTACCGGCGCCAGCTTAGGGGCTTTTCTTGCTGCTAATACCTATTTCAAGCATTCCGATAACTTTCGCGGAACAATAGCAATGAGCGGCAGTTATGACATCTACAATTATCTGGACAAGGGTTATTACGATGACAACGTCTATTTCAATAACCCTATGATGTATTTGAAAAATATAAATGACGACTATCACCTGCCAAGGCTTCAACACGCAGATTCAATAGTTATCGTAAGCGGACAGGGCAATTATGAAGCACCGGACCGCAGCCGTGAACTTTCAGGCGTTCTTCATTCAAAGGGCATTCCGCATCTGCTGGACCTCTGGGGTTATGATGTCGCACATGATTGGCCGTGGTGGAGAAAGATGCTCCCATACTATCTGGGACGCTTCTGCAACGGATAACAATTAGTTGAAAAGGAAAAAGAGGATGTCTGAAAAGTCATTTTTCTGTGTCTTCGTTCTGTGAATTCTGTGGTAAAGATCCTGCAAACACAAGGAAATACCACAGAATGCACAGACCTAAAACCGAAATACACAGAGCTGATCCGACTTTTCAGACGGCCTCTTTTAGATTATCAGGAATCTCCTTTTTTCCCTCTTCTCGGGGAACCTTGTTGAGGGGTTGGTTGCGGATCCGGTTTACGGATCGGCGTCGGTTGTTGGGTCGGCCTCGGCGTTGGTGGCGGATCGGCAACAGGTTTTTTATCTCCCGGCGGAGTTCCGCCGCTGTCAGGTGTTCCGGTGTTATTTTCGCCGCCGGTTGTCTTGTTCGGATCCTCGGTGGTTTCACCCTGAGATTCTGTTGCGCCGGTCTTGACCGCAAGCTGATCTGCACGTGCGAGTTTCTCAAGCTCTTCACGCTTGTTCCTTTCCATCAGGTTCTTGATCTCGCGCGGCATAGGCGGTGTTCTTGGGAAGCTCTCTCGCTCTTTGTCTTTCATGAACGGGTTCATAAAGGCATTGAAGATCGGCAGAGCGGTTCCGCCGCCTGTCATTCCGCGTCCAAGCGATTCCTTTCGAAGAGGATTTCCCATCCAGACACCAGTGACGTATGTCGGTGTATAGCCGATGAACCAGACGTCAGTATGTTTGTTCACTGTTCCGGTCTTTCCGGCCAGCGGATGGCCCGAAGCGCTTGCTCCTGATGCAGTGCCGCCGCCCGATGTTACGCCACGCATCATATCGACCATTGTCAGGGCGACGTATTCGCTCGTTACCTTTGAACTGGAGCCGTCAAATTCCTCAAGCAGCGTACCGTCACGGCTGTAAACCTTTTTGATAAGATGCGGCTGCATGCGGACGCCTTTATTCGGAAAAGCCGAATAAGCCGCGACCATCTCAAGCAGCGATACTTCACTGGCTCCGAGAGCTGACGGCAGGCTCGGTGCCATCGGATTCGTTATGCCGAATCGCCTGACCATCTGTGCTCCGGCCTGGATCCCAACCTGATCTAAAAGGTGAACTGCGGCCAGATTGTATGATTTGGCCAAAGCGACCTTCATCGGGACATTCGGGTGACTGGGCGATCCGTCATAGTTTGATGGCTGCCATCCGCCGCGTTTTATCGGTGCGCCGCTTACGAGCATATCCGGCGTCATTCCGTCTTCGACAGCGGCTGTATAAACGAATGGTTTATAGCAGGAACCTGTCTGACGTAGGCCCTGCGTTGCGTTGTTAAATTTGTTCGTGTGGAAATCGTATCCGCCGACCATGGCAACGACCTCGCCGGTCTTGGCGTTTATCGTTACTATCGAAGCTTGTATCTCAGGCACCTGTGCAAGATCTACTTCAAGCTTTTGGTTCGCGTTATCTACGTTCTTTATCAGAAATTCGGCAAGATAGCCGGGCTTCAATTCATCTTTGGGCCGCTTTCCGCTTCGTCCCATGTTCTTGGAACTGACAACTGCGTTATAGCGCCCGAATCGGACACCTACCTCATCAGAAGCGGGATTTGCCTTGACGACAAGGCCCTTGATGTATTCACCTTCTTCATATTCATCGCCATACCAATCAGCGTGTTTATATGAAGAAAGGGTCTTGGTTATTTCCTTTTCATCTGTAAGCGGCTGGCCTTCGGCATCAAGAAGAATATTCTGATAATCAGAGCGCCACTTACGTCCTTTATCAAATGAGCGTAGTCTTTCCCGAATCACCCTGGTCGCTATCTTTTGAGCTTCGACGTTGATGGTCGTATATACCTTTAAGCCGCCCTGTGCGACGCGGGTCGTGTATCGGTTCTCAAGATATTTCCTTATGTCCTCTACCGGATAATCCCAAGCAGTGGATTTAGGAAGTGCCTGATAGTAAGCGGTGTCGGCAAGTTTTATCGGCCTTGCCTTGGCGGCATTTACCTCTGCCTGCGAATATTTTTCCGGAAAATATTTCGTCATCTGGTCCAAAACGATGTTTCGGCGCGTCAAGGCCTTTTGCATGTTTCGTGTCGGCGAATATTCAGGCGATTTTGGGATTGCGGCAAGAAGAGCGGCTTCTTCGAGATTAAGTTCGTTCAATGATTTACCAAAATACGTTCTTGCTCCCGCCTCAAAGCCGTAGGCTCCGGCGCCGAGAAAGACGTAGTTCATATACATTTCCAATATCTGGCGTTTTGTATAGAACCGTTCAATCTGGAGTGCGACCATCCATTCATTGACCTTGCGTGTATAGGTCTGGTCTTTGTAGAGAAAGAGATTTTTGGCAAGCTGCTGCGTTAATGTTGATCCGCCCTCGACCCTGTCTCCTGTAAATGTTTTTACTATGGCTCCGGCAGTGCGGTAAAAGTCTATACCGATGTGGTTGTAATATCTGAAATCCTCAATAGCTATGAGCGCATCTTCCACGTTTTGCGGAATGTCCTGTGCTTTTATCGGGATGCGCTTTTCGATGGCAAATTCGGCAAGCACCGTCTCGCCGTCATCGGCATAGATCGTTGTTACCTGCGGCGGACGATATGTTGCGAGAGCCGAAACCTCAACCGAATATCGTGAGTTGTTGAGGTAATAGGATGCCAACACGCCCGTGATCGCGCCTGCGGAGAGAGCTAAAAGCAATGCAGCCAGCAACCAGGTTGTCCTCGCCAGAAGGCCACTTTTGCCACTGACAGCCCCAACCTCTTTCTCGACAATTTTTCTTTCTCTAGCCATAAAACCTCTTTCTAGGAAATCAAATCAGTTAACGAACCGACGCATTTTTATGCTGACCACAAATCCGATAGCTATGAACGTGGAAAGCAGATTCGACAGTCCGGCGCTCATCAGCGGCAGCGGAACACCGATCACAGGCAAAAAGCCAAGGGTCATCCCGACGTTCATGAATATCTGAAACGCCAGCGCCGTCGCAATAGCCATTATAACAAGCATTCCCGCGCGCTCGTTAGCTTCTCTTGCTCCGATTATCAATCTGGATATAAGCAAAGCATATGCCAGAAGCAGTGAAACACAGCCAATAAAGCCTGTGTTTTCCGCAGTTACGGCGAAAATAAAGTCTGTTTGCGGTTCAGGGAGAAATTTAAGGACGCTTTGTGAAGTTTCAGTATTTCCCTTTATTCCGGAAAGTCCGCCTTTACCGACCGTTATCATCGACTGGATCGTGTGGTAGCCGTAACCGCGCGGATCGACGCTTTCAGGGTCGATGATCGCCATTATACGATCCTGCTGATAGCGTTTTATCACTCCTGCCTTAACGCCCACGATATATGCGGTCGGGATCATTATGGCAGCAAGCACTAGGCCGCCGATCACATACCTGACCTTGATGGCGGATAGGAAGAACACGGCACCGAGGATCGGGAAATAGGTGATCGCCTGGCCTGCGTCCGGTTCAAGCATGATAAGGACGACAGGGCCGGCAAGTATCGCCACGCCTATCAGAACTTCTCTGAACTGAAGAGATCCGCCTTTTCTGGAGCCGAAATATTTTGCGAGCATCAGAATGGTCGGTATCTTTGCCACCTCGGAAGGCTGAAATTGCAATCCAAAGATGCGAAGCCACGCCTTTTGTCCGTTGACCTCTACACCTAGCGGAGTCAAAACAAGAAAAAGCAGGAAAAGCCCGATGCAGTAAAAGACCGGTGCGGCGTCAATGATCCGGCGGTAATCGGAAACGGCAACGACAGTGAATGCAACCATTGCAATACCTATACCGACGATCTGCTTTGACCAGATAGTGTCGTTCGGAGTCGCATTATAGATCTGCCAAACACCGAAACAGGCGATAGATATGGCCAACAGTGATGTCAGCCAGTCAAAATCTCTCAGATCTCGTTTTTCTATTATCGCAACCATTTAAAGTGTCTGTATCAAACCTATCTTTTCGCTACCTCATCGACGGCTGTAGGAAGCGGTTCGCGTTTTGCCAGATAAGCGTCGTAAACTCCCCTTACGGCCGGACCTGCGTGA
>JAHBSH010000052.1 GCA_019639215.1 Acidobacteriota bacterium | reverse complement strand
GAACATTGACATGATCGGCACCGAAGATCTGCTTGGCTCGGTCGATGGCGGTCTGCTCAACAACGTCTGCGAATTCGCATCCGCCGTAGTAACGCTTGCCCGGATAGCCCTCGGCGTACTTGTTGGTCAAGACCGTGCCCATCGCTTGCAGCACCGCTTCAGAAACAAAATTTTCTGACGCTATAAGCTCAAGCCCATCAGCCTGACGCCGAACCTCATTGTTGATCGCATCCGCGATAACGCCATCAACCGCCGCCAGATCATCCGTAAAAAAATTACTCATATCTAAACTTTATTTGTCGAAAGAATGTTAAAAAAGCTGCAGCACTTTAGCGAGACTGCCTGCTAAGCTTGTCGAAACAATGATTATATTGCAGACGTGAGTTTATTACTAAAGGCTAGTGGCCGTTTTGAGCGAAATAGACATTTCTTGCGGTTATTCTCAACATATATTTTTCCTGCAAACATAGTGAATGCCTTTACAGACACAGCTATCATTTATGAATCTGAAACGATCGAACGGCGGATACCGTTATTTTCTCTTTCAATTCTAGATATCAATGTATGATGAGATGTTACTTAAGATATGCCTTATGAAAATAGTATTTTTGTCCATTGTTAACGTAGCCTTGATCTGTGCCGTTTTATTTCTTTCAGGATGTAATGATGTCGGGCCGAAAGATCAGCAGAAAGAGAATATATCGACCACATCAACTCCTGCTTCAGTTGCTTTTACAGCCGAAGAGATAATTGAAGAGAACAAAACACCGACCGTCGATATAGCAAAATATACTTTGGTAAGCTCTGCCGGTGAAAAACGGAAAGAAGATGCAGCGAAAGTCCTACAGTTAAAACGCCGATGGCCATTGGCGATGCAGTCGTTGGATAAGAACGAGTTTGAATCCATCTTGGCAAGGGATTTTACGTTCACTGACGCTGGGAAAATGATGAATCGTGAGGAGTATATAAGTGATCGCACGACAGAAGACGCTTGGAAAATAACTCATGTTGTCTATGATAATATGACGCTGCAATTCTTTGGCGAGGTAGCAGTTCTTAGCTATCGCAATCGCGTCACGAACGATCATTCTAAGACTAAAGAACGTGAGATAGAGATCATTCACTGGGTGGATGTGTATAAAAAAGAAAGTAACGAATGGAAGTTAGCGGCGGCTCAGGTTGTGGATTTTAAGATCGAACCGAATTAGATAAATTTTACCGGCAAGGCAAAACATTCTTCGAACCGAAGCATCTAACATTTCAGTTAAACTAAGAGGCAATATGTTTTCAAAGGTTGGTTTGATCGTTTTAGGTTCGCTGGCATTGGCGGTGGTTGGGGCAGCGTTTTACTCCGGAAATTTACATCTCGCCGCCGGCGGGCCGATGCCTGATCCTTCGCCGACGCCTGAGTCAGATGTTGAACTGAACAAGCTTACGGAAGAAGAAAAGCGGGTCATTATCGACAAAGGGACCGACCGGGCATTTACGGGCGAGCTGACCGATAATTTTGAAGAGGGAACTTATTACTGCCGCCAATGTGACGCTCCGCTCTATTTTTCTAATGACAAATTCCATTCGGGCTGTGGCTGGCCGAGTTTTGACCAGGAGATAGCCGGAGCCGTGACGAAAGTTCCTGACGCCGACGGCGAAAGAACGGAGATAGTCTGTTCGCGGTGCAAAGGGCATCTTGGCCACGTTTTTACCGGCGAAAAATTTACCGAAAAAGATACGCGCCATTGCGTAAACACAACGTCGCTTGTCTTTATTCCTAAGGTGTCAAAAAAGAAAGCCAACACCGCCATATTTGCGGGCGGATGTTTTTGGGGCGTTGAGTATTATTTCTTACGTGAAAAAGGCGTGAAAAGCGTAAGATCGGGCTACACTGGCGGCAGCGTTTCGCGGCCGACATACGAGCAGGTGTTAAGCAAAACTACCGGTCATTATGAGGCGGTCGAGGTGGAATTTGACCCGAAAAAGACCAACTATGAAACGCTCGCCCGGCTTTTCTTTGAGATACACGACCCGACCCAAACCGACGGCCAAGGCCCTGACATCGGCCAGCAGTATCAATCAGTTATGTTCTTTCAAGACGAGAATCAGAAAGAAATAGCGCAAAGGCTTATCAAAGTGCTGGAAGGAAAGGGCTACAATGTTGCGACGCGGCTAAAACCGGCCCGCCGCTTCTGGCAAGCCGAAGAATACCACCAGCGATACTACGAAAAGAACGGCGGCACACCCTATTGTCACAAATACACGAAACGGTTTTAAGTTCGATCAGTTTCTGTTCTCGACTTGTTATTCACAGTATTTCCGGTAAAGTTTTCTAAACACTTTTGAGATTGTGTGAATAGTGAGAGAGAACACCGTGTATTTTCAATTCCGTAGTCATCCTGGCGATTTGCTTAGAAACACTGATGTGATAAAACTGCCTGACCCGATAAGCGAACAAGAGACGTTTTGGGTATGGTTTCACCCATGTTATCAAAACAGCGATGACATTTTTTTATTGAACAGACTTTATAAGGTCAACGAAAAAGAAGTTGACTCTGAAGAGGAGCGTCGCGAGTTTGAAAAGGATTTTGGAATATTAACAGAAGCAACAATCGCTGATGAGATAAAAAAGCTAGAAGCAAAGATCACTGTTGACGCGTTTCAGAATTTCTATCATTTAATCCACTCTGGTCAAATACATATTCTCGGAGGTGACGTTAATGCGTGAAAATTGGACTCGAGAACAAACCATTGTTGCATTTAACGTTTATTGTAAAATACCATTCAAAAGCAGCAGTAAAGCCAATCCGACGATAATAAAATACGCCAAAATAATCGGACGTTCGCCATCTGCTCTAAATATGAAGATCGGCAACTTCGGACGTCTAGATCCAGAATTGGCTGTTCAGGGCATCACAGGACTTTCTCACGGGTCTCGAATGGAAGAAGAGGTCTGGAATGAATTTCATGGGAATTGGGACGCACTGGCATTTGAAAGTGAAAAACTGACTGCCGAATTTCAGAACAAACGGATTGAAGAAATTGAAGAATATGATATTCGCGATCTACCAGAAGGCAAAGACCGCACAGCATTAGTCAAAACCAGAGTTAACCAATCTTTCTTCAGAGGCGCTGTTCTTTCAGCATATAATTTCAAATGCTGTATTACAGGTCTCTCTGTTCCTCAACTGCTTGTTGCGAGTCACATTGTTCCATGGGGAAAAGACATTGGAAATCTTACAAACCCACGAAACGGTTTGTGTTTGAATGCCCTACATGACAAAGCTTTTGACGCTGGTTTTATTTCGATCTCACCTGACTTTGAGATCCTTATTTCAAATAAATTAGACAACCAACAAGATATGGTAATCGGGGAGTTTTTTAAGAAATATGCTTCGTCAAAAATAATGATTCCCGACAAATTTTTACCAGCTCGTGAATTTTTGGAATTTCACAATTCCGAAATATTCAAACACTGAAAATTAGGTACTTGTATCGCAAAAATCGTACATTTATGCGTTACTTACTCCCACAATCCTTTAGGTGGCGGTTCGTGGTACATTTTTTCGTAAACGTAGCGTTTTAGCTGATTTTCTGAAAGGTGTTTTGGGGCATTGTCGATGATAATGTCTTTCGCTGTCATAAAGAACTGATCGGTTATAAGCAGCCGCTCTTCCATGGTCAGTTTTTCCCACAGTTTTCGTTTTGCCTCAGAAAGCCTGTCATTAAATGTGTCGTTCATTGCATCATCTCCTTAAACTCATCTTCGCTGAGGATGGTTACGCCAAGGGTTTCAGCTTTGGTGAGTTTTGAGCCGGCGTCGGTTCCGGCGATGACGTAGTCGGTCTTTTTGCTGACGGATGATGATGTGCGGCCGCCGCGGTCTTCGATCAGTTTGGCGGCTTCGTCGCGGGTAAATTGTTCGAGCTTTCCGGTTAGCACGAACGTCTTGCCGACAAAGCGTTCGTCCAAAGCGGCGGTTGAGGATTCGTCCATTTCGGTAACGACGCCTGCGGCTTTCAGACGGCTGATGAGGCCGATATTCTTCTCGTCACGCATCCAGTGATAGACGCTTTCGGCAACCGCCTGGCCGATCTCGTGAATGGCGACAAGTTCTTCAACAGAGGCTTCTGCAAGGCGGTCGATGCTGCGGAAATTACGAGCCAAGATCTTTGCATAGCGTTCGCCTACGTGGCGAATGTCGATGCCGTAAAGCAATCGCTGCAGCCCGCGTGTCTTGCTCGCCTCTATCTGTTCTATCAAATTTGTGCCTGACTTTTCCGCCATGCGTTCGAGCGAAGCGATCTGCTCGACCGTCAACAGATACAGGTCGGCAACGTCTTTGACCGTACCGTTATCTACCAGCGTGTTTATCAAAACTTCGCCGAGGCCTTCGATGTCCATCGCCTTTCGCGAGGCGTAATAGCCGATGCGAGCCTTTATCTTTGCCGGGCAATCAGGATTTGTGCAGCGGCGAACGGCCTCGCCTTCGGGACGAACGGCGGGAGAATTACAGACAGGGCAACTTGTCGGAAATTCAAATTCCGTTTCGCTGCCGTCGCGTTTTGTCATGTCAACGCCCAGCACCTGCGGAATGATCTCGCCACTTTTTTCAATGCTTACGGTGTCGCCGATCTTGATGCCGAGACGTTTTATCTCGTCCTCATTATGCAATGAAGCCCGGGCGACGGTCGTGCCTGCAAGCTGAACAGGCTCAAGGTTTGCGACCGGTGTCAAAGCTCCTGTGCGGCCGACCTGAACGCTGATCGAAAGCAGCTTGGTCGTTGCCTGACGCGCCGGATATTTATAGGCTATGGCCCAACGCGGAGCCTTGGTCGTTGCTCCAAATTCTTCCTGCAATGCGGTCGAATTTACCTTTACCACGACGCCGTCGATGTCGTAATCGAGCGTATCGCGAATCGGCTCCATTTCGTTTACGAACGCGGCAAGCTCGTCATAATTTTTGCACAAACGGCGATGCGGATTGACGTTAAAGCCGTTCTGTTCCAGCCACTCAAAATTTTCCCAATGCGTCGCAAACATCTTTTGATTTCCGCGAAGAACGTCATACGGGAACATATCCAAACGCCGCGATGCAACCACCGCCGAATCAAGCATCCGCAGCGTTCCGCTGGCGCAGTTGCGCGGGTTTGCAAAGGTCTTTTCTCCCTGCATTTCAAGCTCGGCGTTGATTCGGTCAAATTGCGAACGGGACAAGAAAACCTCGCCGCGAACCTCGGCGTGCGGATGCGAATCTTTTTTCAATCTCAACGGAACAGTGCGGATGGTCTTTGCATTTTGCGTAACTTCGTCGCCTGTCTGGCCGTCGCCGCGTGTCGCCGCCGTGCGCAAAATTCCGTCCTCGTAATGCAGAGCAACGCTCAAGCCATCTATCTTCAATTCAGCAACGTATTCCAGCTTGCGGCCTTCTGCAAGGCGCTCACATCGTTCGGTAAATGCTCTTAGTTCGTTCAGATCATAGGAATTGTCCAATGACATCAAGGGAACGGTATGAGTGAATGGATGAAGGGTATCAGCCTTGCCGCCGACACGCTGAGTCGGGCTGTCGGGTGTGATGAGTTCAGGATGAGCGGCCTCAATCTCCTTCAGCCGTTCAAGCAACTGATCGAACTCGAAGTCAGATATTTCCGGTTCGGCATTCTGATAATACAGCTGATTGTGATGTTCTATCTCAGTCCTCAGCTTTTCTATCTGTTGTGCGGCGTTTTGTTCCATTGTCAGTCATTCTTAAGGCTGATCAGATGATTTTGCAAATATCTTTCAGTCTTTTTCTTCCAAAATTTCGTAAAGATAAGCGATGTCGTGCTGTGCTCCGCCCAGCCGCTTTCGGTCTTATATTCCATTGTCCATTTATAAGGTTCGCCGTTGCGGGAGGTTTCTATCAGCCTACATTCAGACGACAATCCGTATGCAAAACACTCCAGTGCTTCGTTACAGTCAGATATCTCGTCGTGCCAGCCATCATAATAGACCGCGTAAGAGACATTTGGAGCCTCACCGACAAGAAAAAGCGATACTGAAAATCCTTTGTCATCGGTTGGCTGAACAGTTATCGAATCTTCGCTCTTTTCATAGCGCACGTTCGGATAAGCCTTAAGCTTTTTCTCGATAATGCCAAGAACGTCCTGCATACGGATGATTATACAAAAAAGCGGCGAGACACGACCCGCCGCTTTCGTTTGAATAACAGAAATATGCCGTTAATTATTATGGCTTACGATAAAGCTGATATTTTGGCTCTGTTTCGTCACGATAAAAGCTCTCGACGATAAGCCCCGAACCAAAAGCTGCAGTGAACTCCTCCTTTAACCTTTTCTGTTCTGCCAGAGCGGCCTGAACATCTGTTTTTACAAGCGTTGCCCAATCAGGCGTAACGGCTATCTCAAGATCCGGAGTTCGTGTTTCCGTATATTTTTCGCCCGCGGCCAGCTTTATGACCTTTTCACTTTCCAGATGCCATTCGGCAAACAGGCGGTCGCTGGCCAGACCAATGGGTTCTCCTCCGGTTGAAGCAGTTGCATAATCAATCCCGTAAAAATTCGGGTGATATTCGGTTATGATGGCTCCCAGCTTTTCCAGATTGAAATATGCGTTTCGCGCTTTCCACGGTTCAAATGTCCACTTGACGAACTTTACACCTAGTTCTAATGCCCGCGTACGCTGTGACCATTTCAGGCGGCCGCCAATGCCGTAGCTCTGGAATGAACTTTTAACGGCTGTCATGTGCGAATAAAATGCCTTTTCGCCGCGAAGGAACGCCGGGACGCTCAAAACAAATCCTACAAGCTGTTCATCGCTGTAAGCTCCGAGGATGAATCCGCCCGCGTTCTTGGTCACAATGAAGTGGCGAACAGGCGATATTTCGATCTCAGGCAAGGCAAAAACCTCTCTTTGCAGGTCAACGCAACCCGCCAGTTCATCGACGGTCGTACATTCTTTAATAGTGATCTCAGGAACGGTCATATATAAAAAGCACTTATAATGTTTAAGTTTGTATCAATTCCCGCCGCATTTCGCAATATGCCTGACCAACTCGTTAAGATCATGTCAATACAGAGCGTTTGGGCGAAAGTAAATAAATTGTACGCTCAATAAAACCGTTCTGGTATAATCCTTGAAGCGGTATGCGACCTATATCTTGTTTGCCGCCGCCTGCCGTTGATCATTCGCTTGAAAGTATCTTCTGATGGTTGTTCAAAACGCTCTTGATGTAAAAGGAAATCTGCGCGACTATCCGCTGGCCGAGCTGATCGTTGAGATCGCTCAATCGCAGCTCAGCGGAAGCCTTCGCCTTGAGCGCGAAGCAAAAAAGGTCATCATATATTTTCGCGATGGCAGAGTGATCTTTGCCGTTTCAAATGCTCGCGAACACCGCCTTTTCCATTTTCTCATTGAACAGAAAAAACTCCCGACCGAATCGCTTGCAAAATATCCCGGCGTTGCAAATGACATGGAGCTGGCAGCAGCTCTCGTCCGCGACGGAGCAATGGATAAAAAAGCGGTCGATGACGCTATGAGAGATGTGGTGAGGAACATCCTGATCGACTGCCTTTTGTTGACCGATGGTGAATGGCATTTTAGCCCGCTTGCCAGACTTCGCGAAGATATCGATTACGACGTGAACATCCATCCGACGCTTATGGATTACGCCCGCTGCGTCCCGTTGGCAACGGTCGAACAGCGGTTCAAGAGTGTGTCAGAAGCGTTTTGTTCTGCCAGACAACTGACGACCAATGATCAACTACTGCCGCATGAAGCTTTCGTGCATTCGAACTTTAACGGAGCGGACATGAAGATCGAGGATCTGCGGAAGTTAGGCGGAATGCCTGAGCAAGGACTTCTTCAGGGACTGTATATCCTGTGGCTTGGCGGATTTCTTCTCAGAAAAGAATGGAATGCCGCGTTCTCTTCTGCAAAGATCAAGTCCATTCAGGATGCAAAACTTGCTCGCGTCAAGGAAGCCCCGAAAGCAGCCGATGAACCTGCCACAGCTCAAAAAACCGATGAGGCAACGGCAGTGGCGGAACCTGAAGAAAAGCAAAAGATACCGCAAATAGAACTATCGCTTGATGAATATCTGGAAAGGGCAGAGAACGCTCCGACATTTTATGAGGTTCTCGGACTAGGTAAGGAAGCCGATGCCACGGCTGTAAAAAGTGCATACTTTGGTTTGGCGAAATTGTTCCACCCTGACCGTTACCATAAGGCAGAGACATCGACGCTCAGACGCATACAGGTGGCGTTCACCAATCTCGCCCACGCATACGAAACTCTTAAGAATGCTGAATCGCGATCCGCATATGATTTCAAGGTTCGCAAAGAGTTGGAGATGATGGAAGAACGGCGGGCTTCTGGTAAGACGGAAGCAGAACAAGAAGCCGACGTTACTGCTATCAGCAGCTGGGAAAGCTTTGATCAGGGCATGAAAGCACTTGCCGATGACGACTATGACGCAGCTGCGACCATGCTTGCCAGGGCAGTTCATTACAGCCCTGACAATGCCCTTTACAGGGCATATTACGGTCACGCCCTTTCTGCCAACGATCGTATGCGGCACAAGGCCGAGGCCGAACTGCAAGCTGCTGTAAAACTGGATCCGGTAGATTGGAAAGTGCGTTCGCTGCTTGTCGAATTCTTTGAGGACATGGATATGACCAAGCGGGCGATAGGTGAATTAAAGCGCTATCTTGAGGTAGTACCAAACAGCACTGAGGCCGCAAGAATACTGAACAGATTGTCGCAACAATAACTTCGTCATTGGGGAAAATTTCAACTAAGTTGTTATAATGGCGAACGGGACGAACTATGCGGAGTTCAGCAAAATTAGAATCGCAGCGTGATGAGAAACTGCTTGATCTTTCCTCACAGATCGACGAGTTCGAGGGCTATCGCCATGCTCATGGCTTAAGGCTAGCGGACATCGCCGATTCCATCGGGCGGAGCTTCAATATGGCTGCTCCAGACCTTGCAACAATGCGTGAGGCTGCTTTGATCCATGACATTGGTGAAATGGTGATGGGCCGCGAATATATAAAAACAAACCGTCCTTTGAGCGAAGCCGAACGCCTTGACCTACAGCGCCATCCTGTCATTGGTGAACAGGAAGCTGCGAAGCGCGGATTTTCGCGCGGTGTCCAATTGCTGGTGCGTTGGCATCATGAATGGTGGGACGGTTCAGGCTACCCTGACGCTCTTTCAGGCGAACAGATACCGCTGGCGGCACGCATTCTTAGAGTTTCCGATGCTTTTGCAGCGTTGACAGATGACCGCCCGAGGCGAAAAGCCAGGACCGACGAAGAGGCTGTAATATATCTGAAAGAGTGGGCTGCCATAGAGTTTGACCCCGCTATAGTAATGACTTTTTTAAGTATCAATTCAAGATCTGACGTTGATGATCCGATCCATCGGTCAGGAATCTAAGCCACTCTTTTTCAGCACCTACAAAAATTAATTCCGGCTTTCTTCACTTTTGTATTGAACATTTGGTTGAACAGATGTATATGTTATTGTGTTTGTTTGTTAAACAAACAAAGCTTTACCGACAACGATGCTTTATTGTCGTTCCCGTCGGAATAAACTAATACAAACTTCAATTCAGATGAAGAAGATCTACATTCCGGGTGCAAGGTCGCAGATCGCCCGTCACAATACGATACGTGACATAAACAGGCAGATCGTGCTGAATTTCATCCGTGTACATTCGCCGATATCACGTGCGGAGATCGCTCGCGAGACGTCACTACAGCGCTCGACGATATCTGCCATTGTCGAAGACCTTACACAGGAAGGTTTCGTTGAAGATATCGGGACCGGCACGTCCACAGGCGGACGCAAACCGACACTGCTTCGGTTAAAGACCGGGACGCCGGTCGCATTAGGCGTGGACGTAACGCCACGCGAAACGACCATTGCCCTGGCCGATCTTGCCGGAAATCTTCTTGAGACCGAAAGGTTCCCGACCTCTTCCGATATCCGTTATATGAACGAGCAGATACTCGGGAAAGTGTCAAAATTTGCGGCCTCATATCCAAATGCCGAGCTACGGGTCGGCATCAGTATTCCGGGTATTGCCGATCCGTCCAGCAACACCATCGCTTATATCCCTTATTTTCAATGGACGAATTGGGACATAGGAAAACAGATCGAAGAAAAGACGGGATTGCCGGTCACGATCGATAACGACGCCAATGCGGTCGCCCTTGCGGAGCTTTGGTTTGGCGACGGCCAGATCAGTAAGACCCATAATTTCATAACGATCCTCGTGGCTGAGGGTATCGGTACCGGAATAATCATTAAAGGTGAGGTCTATCGAGGCGAATTTGGAGCGGCCGGCGAATTTGGCCATATGTATGTAGGTGAAGGTGCTCCTGTCGAATGCTCATGCGGCAGAAGGGATTGCTGGGAAGCTCATGCGTCTGAAAAGGCGATGATAAGCCGGTACCTCAACGGACGGGAAAGCGTGGCGAAAGGTAACGTCGATATGGAGCAGATAATCAACCTTGCTCTGAACGGGGAATCAAGAGCTATCGAGACGCTGAAATCAAGTGCGAAGTCGCTCGGAATAGGCATATCAAGTCTGATCGTTGGATTCAGTCCGCAGGCAGTGGTAATCAGCGGCAGCATAGTCAGGGCTTGGGACATCGTAAAAGAAGATCTGCAAATACTTGCAGACCGTAGCATCAGGACGGAGCTGGCGAGTCCGGCGATAGTGCCGTCAACCCTTGGGGATGAGCCGACGATACTGGGTTCGATCGGGCTTATTCTCGCGAAGAAATTTGCAGCCGGTTCTTAGATATTGAGTGAACGGGTGTGCAACGTGGCACAAGGAGCAAGGAAGTGCAAAATAACTGAAAAATGGTAATACCAATTTTCACTAGCGAGGTATGAACTTTTTCTTGACAAATTGTGACTGTTGTATTAAAACTTTGTTTGTTAGGACAACAAACAATCTGTTGATTGCCGGTCATCGCCGGAAAATTCGTTTTGGAAAATAAAATTTAAGCTGATAGGGAAAGATCCTGCCGGACAGATGTGTCCGTGATAGGTCAAGAGGTAAAGATATGAAGAGCAAAAATCTTCGCTGGCTGCGCAGCCTTTCGATGATCGCAACAGCATTAGTCCTTTTTTCTATGTCGGGCCATGCGCAGACAGATGCGGCAAGGGTTCAGGGAACGATCACGGATTCTAACGGCAGCAGCGTCGTTGGAGCCACGGTGACCGCAAAGAATCTTGGCACCAACGTTGAACGTTCGGTCCAGACAAACGACACTGGCCGATACACGATAATCGCTTTGACACCGGGCTTGTATCAGATAGAGATACGGCAGGACGGGTTCAAATCCACGACACGCGAAATAACGCTGAGCATTCAGCAGACGGCGGTTCTGGATTTCTCTCTCGAAACAGGTGATATCAGTGAGGTGGTTGAGGTTTCTGCGGATGCGCCGCTGGTTGATACGGCAACATCCGCCATCGGGGAGGTTGTTACCGGCCGCCGTCTGACTGAAATGCCGCTGAATGGCCGAAATTTTATCGAGATCGCACGACTGACGCCGGGCGTCACACAGGGCGTAAGAAACGGATTTGCGACTGGCGTTAACGGCAGCCTTGAGACCTATCGAAACGGCAACACGGGCGGTTCGGCACTCAGCGTTAACGGACAGCGTACGCAGGCGAACAACTTTATGATCGATGGCGGAGATAACAACGAATCTCTGGTGAACACGATCCAGACGTTCCCCTCTGTCGATGCGATCGAGGAATACAAGATACAGACCAGCGTTGCTCCGGCAGAATTTGGCCGCGGCGGCGGAGCGATCATAAACACAACGATGAAATCCGGTAAGAACCGCTTTTCCGGATCTTCATACCTCTTTGTCCGCAACAAGATATTTGATGCAGCCTCGTCTTATCCTGTCGGCAGCACAAGGCCGCCTTTCCGTCGCGGCCAGTTTGGAGCGACACTTGGCGGTCCGGTTACCTTCCCTGCATTTGGTGAAGGCGGCCCGGCGATCTGGTCAGGTAAAGACAAGCTTTTCTTCTTTTTCAGTTACGAAGGTTTGCGGCAGTTCCTTCCGGCCTCAAGCGGGATGACAACAGTTCCTACCGCTGCTATGAGGAACGGTGATTTTTCTGAGATCCTCGCTGGAAATAACGTTGATGGCGTTGATGTTCAGCTTGTAGATCCGCTGAACGGATCGAACATCGCCGGCAACCGCATAGATCAGGTAATGCCGGGACGTATGAATCCTGCCGGACTTAATTATCTGCGTGCATTCCCGCTGCCGAACGTTGGCGGCCCCGGTAAGGTCAGAGACAACTATTTCTGGATCATGAATCAGGAAGTAAGTTCTGACACCTTTGACGGGAAAATAGATTGGCACCTGAGCGACAAGCACGTATTTAACACTAGATTCAACTGGGCGGACTGGAAGCAGGAAACATCTTCGAGACTACAGGATCTGCCGGCCGGTTGGGGAGCAGGAAACAACCCGACCGAAACGCGCACGTTGGCATTTGGGCTCAACAGCACGCTTGCACCGACCGTGACGAATGAATTACGGCTTCAGTTTGGACGCATCAGATATGCATACGAGCCGCCGATGATGGATCGCCCTGTCTCACGCGATCTCGGCTTTATCTGGTCAAATCCTGATCCGCTTCGCTATGGCGGTGTGGCTATCGGAGCTTATGGTGACGGCGGCATCGAGTACACTGGTGACGGCGGAGCTTACACGGTTCCGCAGAACACCTATCAGCTCAGCGACAGCTTGACGTGGGTCACGGGTGACCACGTGTTCAAGTTCGGTGCGTCAATGGTACGCCGACAGGTCAATATCTTTCAGGGCAATCGTGCGAAAGGCGAATTTGGCTTCTGGTCGGGCGATTCTCTCTCGACCCGCTGGGTCACGGCAGACATGCTTGTGGGATTTGCACAGTATTACTGGGCAGGTTCCAGTGCGGGTATGATCGGTACACGCAGCTGGGAGAACGGCTTCTTTATTCAGGACGACTGGAAGGTCAACAAGAAACTGACCCTCAATCTCGGCCTTCGTTACGACGTTCTTACAATGCCGACAGAAGAATATGGCCGTCAGGCGAACTTTGATCTGGCAAGCCGCAGATTGATAGTTGCCGAAGGTGCTAAGGACGCTTTGGTCGATACCGATTGGGGAAATTGGGGACCGCGTGCCGGTTTTGCTTATGACCTTTTCGGCAACGGCAAATCGGTCCTTCGCGGCGGCTACGGGCTTTACTATTACCTTGACCGCGGCGGTGTGGCAAATCAGCTGATATCCAATCCGCCTTATCGCGGTGCGGCACAATACGGCACATGGGACGGACACAGGTTCACCTTTACCGGAATGGCTCCGATGAACACGACCGACCCGACACAGGCGACGGCTCCGCTGCCGACACTGCCTACCGCAGCAGACATCGATCTGAACAATCCCGGCAACGGCCTGAATGTTTTGGCGATATTGCCTGATAACCGTAATTCACGCACACATCAGTTCGATGTTCAGTATCAGCAGGAGATATGGAAAGACACTGCCGTTAGCATCGGCTATGTAGGAAACCGCGGTAGAAACCTCGTGGTCTATTATGACCCGAACAGCAACGTCGTCGGCCAGCCTGACCGTCCGCGTCCTTATCAAAACCTGAGCGTTACGGTAAGGGATGACATTGGCCGCTCGGCTTATGATTCTTTGCAGGTCAAGCTTGAAAAGCGTATGACCGACGGGCTCCAATACCTCGCCGCATATACCTACTCAAGGACCAATGACACCTCGCTCGGTGCCTGGGACAACCCTTACGGATATGCTGACGTTGATAACATCGATCTGAACTACGGACGTTCGGGCATTGATTTCCCGCATCTGTTCTCGTTCAGCTCGATCTGGGAAGTGCCTATCGGTCGCGGCCGCAAGCTGGGTTCTGACATGAATCGCTTTGCCGACGCGATAATCGGCGGCTGGCAGTTCACGCCTATTCTGCGTATCCAGAGCGGCCCGCCTTTCGATATCCGCGATTCGCACGGAAACCTTGCCGACCTGACCGGAGCCGATCCTTATACGGGCAACGACAGTCCTTACCTGAATCCGGCTGCATTCCAGTGGGTTCCTGAGGTAAGCGGAACGGTCGGCACAGTTCCGAGCCGCGTTGGCAACATGGAACGCAACTCATTGCGTCAGCCGGTTCAATGGTCGCTCAACATGGGTATCTCAAAGAGCTTTACCTTTACGGAAAGGGCAAAGCTGCAATTGCGTGCCCAGGCATACAACCTGACCAACACGCCTCAGCGTCGCGGTTTGGATACATGGTTGACAAGCGGCACATTTGGCCGGTGGTATGAAGTGCACCAATACTCGAACAGAAGCGTGGAACTTGGCGTGCGTCTCGAGTTCTAAGTGGTCAGGTCAATAAGGTCCTGCCGAAACCTGACCTATGAAAGCCCATCCAAAGGGAAGGTCTTCGGCAGAATTATCAAACAATGATCGAGACCTTTTTAGGGCGTGAATGATATTATGTGTCACGCCCTTTTCCTTTTATGCCTCGATTTTTTATCTTTTTATGCCTCTTGATCTTTCCGTTTGTCTCAGCGGCGGCCATTCCCGTTGTTGAAAAGACGGAGCCGCCAAACTGGTGGGCAGGACATTCTATAACCAATGTCCGGGTCATGGTTCGAGGCAGCGGATTTACGGGTGCTAAGGTAATTTCCCAAGAACCATCGCTTAAAACATCGAACGTCCGTGTAAATACCGAAGCTCATCATCTTTTCTTTGATGTTGATATCGCACAGGATGCAAAACCGGGAAAATATTCTTTCACTGTTCAAACTGCCGAAGGCCGTTCAAGCATTCCTTTTGAGATAACTGAACCTTTACCTGCGGCCGGAAATTATAGAGGAATAAACAGCCGGGATGTCATTTACCTGATAATGACAGACCGCTTTGCTGACGGTGATACCTCGAATAACAAGGACGTTGACCGCACTAACCCGCGAGCCTGGCACGGCGGCGACATTCGCGGCGTGATATCAAAGCTCGATTATCTGAAAGACCTCGGTATAACCGCCATTTGGCTGACGCCTTGGTATGACAACCCGAACGAAGCAAATCAATGCGACAAACCGTGGTGCCCGAACACGAACTATCACGGCTATCACGCTATAGATCACTACGGCGTTGAGGATCATTTCGGCTCGATGGTCGATCTGCAGGAGCTTGTTCGCGAAGCTCATAAAAAAGGCATTAAGATCATTCAAGATCAGGTTGCCAATCATGTCGGCGTGCAGCATCCGTGGGTAAAGCGGCCGCCTCTGCCAACTTGGTTTTCGCCGTATCAGCAAAATACATTCAATAATTCAGTGCTTCTTTCGCCGAACGGTTCTCAGGCAGAGCGTGATAAGGTCATAAGAGGCTGGTTCAATGAGCTGTTGCCCGATCTGGATCAGGACGAGCCTGAAGTGTCGCGGTATCTGATACAAAATGCTCTCTGGTGGGTCGGGATGACCGGCATCGACGGCATTCGTCAGGACACGATCCAATATATGCCGCGAACGTTTATACGCGATTGGTCAGCGGCTTTGAGAAAGCAGTATCCGAACATATATCTGGTTGGTGAGGTGCTGGACATGGATCCGGCACACACGGCTTTTTTTCAGGGCGGCAGAAAAGGCTGGGACGGAATCGATACCGAACTGCCGGGCGTTTTTGATTTCAGTATCTGGATGGCGTCACGCGATGTCTTTACGGGAAAGAGTCCGGCTCGTGCTTTACGCGATTCGATGAAATATGACGCTCTCTATCCGAACACAAATGCCCTGACCACGGTTTACGGCAATCATGACCTTGACCGCTTTATGTCAACGCCTGGAGCAACCGTTGACGGAGCGATGATGCGGATGGCGTTTCTGATGTCGATACGCGGCATACCGCAGATATATTACGGCGACGAGATAGCAATGGCGGGCGGCCACGATCCTGATAACAGACGGAATTTCCCGGGTGGGTTTCCGGGTGATAAAAGAAGTGCTTTTACACGCGAAGGCCGCACCGCTGACGAACAAAAGATGTTCGAGCAGACAAAGAAGTGGATAGCCGCACGGCATGAGAATATTGCGTTAACAAACGGTAAAACACAAGATCTACACTATGATAACGAAAGTTATATTTTTGAGCGGAGTTTTCGGATGGTTGATTGGACAGCGTATTCGATCGTTGCTGTGAATACCGGAAGTGCCGAAAAGATCATTGATGTTGATCATACAGTACCGAAGAGGATCGCACTTGTTAATGTCAAGTTAAAAACTGAAATAGGAAAAGAAGGCAGCGTTGAAGTTGATGAAAAGAAGCTTCGTTTCCGGCTTCCCCCAAAGAGTGTCTCGTTATATTCGGTAAAGCCATGAGATGGTTTGCGGTCAAAGACCGCATCTAAACCAACCAGAACATAATTAGATGGTTAAGAGGCGGTCTGTGACCGCCAAAATAAAGTAGTAAATGAGCATAATAGATCGTTAAGAGGCGGTCTATGACCGCCAAAATAAAATAAGAAATGATCACGAGGCGGTCTCTTACCGCCGGATCAAATAGAAATAATGAAATTTCCTAGAGCATCGGGAGTATTGCTTCATCCGACCAGTTTGCCCGGTAAATACGGCATCGGCGACCTGGGTTCAGAGGCTTATTCCTTTGTTAATTTTCTCGAAGACGCAGGGCAAACGTATTGGCAGATATTGCCGCTCGGCCCGACCGGTTACGGCGATTCGCCATATCAGTGCTTTTCGGCATTTGCAGGAAACACGCTGCTTATCTCGCCTGAGATGCTGGTCAAGGATGAGTTCATAAAGCCGGAACAGCTTGCTGATATGCCGGAATTTCCTGCGGACAAGGTCGATTTTGCAGCTGTCTATGAATGGAAGAACAAATTGCTTCCGCTTGCTTACGAAGGGCTTCACCACATCACCAGCGTAGATCTTCGTGGAAAATACGAGACTTTCCTTCGCGAAAACGCTTGGTGGCTGGATGACTATTCATTGTACCGTGCGGTCAAGGCATCGCAGGGACAAAAGCCGTGGTATGAATGGCCTGTGCCGCTAAAGCTAAGAGAACCGGGAGCGGTCGCCGCCATCAGCGAACAGCTGTTTGAAAGCGTGCAGGCAGAGAAATTCTATCAATTCCTTTTCTTCAGACAGTGGGGAATGTTGAAAGAATATGCGAATAAACACGGCGTTAAGATCATCGGCGATATCCCGATCTTTGTCGCGCTTGATTCGGCAGATGTCTGGTGCAATCAGGATAAGTTCAAGCTCAATCCTGACAGCAGTCCGCGTGTTGTCGCCGGTGTTCCGCCTGATTATTTTTCACAGACAGGCCAGCTCTGGGGCAATCCTATCTACGACTGGGAAGCGATGCGAAAGGACAATTACCACTGGTGGCTTGCCCGTGTCGCATTTACGCTCAAGACCGTCGATGTTGTTCGAATCGATCATTTTCGCGGATTCGCCGCTGCGTGGGAAGTTCCCGGCGGTGATGAAACGGCAGAGAACGGGCGTTGGGTAGATGTTCCGGGCAAAGAGCTTTTTGCAGCTTTCAGACATCACCTTGGCGAACTGCCCGTCATTGCCGAAGACCTCGGCGTGATCACGCCTGATGTTGACGAACTTCGGATAAGCAACGGCTTTCCCGGAATGAAGATATTGCAGTTCGCCTTTGGCGGTGACGCGAACAATCAGGATCTGCCGCATAACTACATTCCCGAATGCGTCGCCTATACCGGAACGCACGACAACGACACCGCCGTCGGTTGGTGGAATTCGCAAGCAGGCGAAGGCTCTACACGTAATGAGGCGGAAATAGGCCGTGAGCATGAGTTCTGTATGCGGTATCTGGATACAGACGGCAGCGAGATACATTGGGATCTGATCCGAGCCGTCTGGGCGTCGGTCGCGGATACTGCCATCACGCCGTTGCAGGACCTTTTAGGGATAGGGACCGAGGGCAGGATGAATCTGCCTGCATCAACATCAGGCAATTGGTTCTGGCGGTTCAAGGAAGGTGACGTTACGCCGGAGATCACTGAGCGCTTACGAACATTGACAGAAACTTATGGACGCAGATCGTAGATACAGAATACATTTCAGAACAATGCTGCTGGTTAGGTCGATAGCGGCCGTGATGCTGTTTGCGGTGGCGGCTGTTGCTCAAGTTCCAACCGTGGAAAAGGTCGATCCGCCAAGCTGGTGGGTTGGCAGCACGATAAACCCGGTTCGCGTTCTGGTAAAAGGAAAGAACCTGAGCGGTTCTCGCATTGAGTCATCAACGCCGGGCATATCCGCCGCAAATTTTAAGGCGAGCGGCAACGGCAATTATCTGTTTGCCGACATAAGGCTGGCAGAAAATGTACGTCCGGGAAAATACGACCTTCGCATTGTTTCCGATAAAGGCAGTGCTTCTTTTGTGTTCGAGGTATTTCAGCCGCTTCCGCGTCTTGGCAACTATCAGGGATTTTCTCAGGACGACGTCATCTATTTTGTCTTTACCGACCGCTTTGCCGATGGTGACCCGACGAATAATGATCCGGCGCGGTCAAAAGGGCTTTATGACCGCAGCAAAGGCAGACATTATCACGGCGGTGACCTGCAAGGCGTGATAGACAAGCTGGGTTATATAAAGTCGCTCGGCGCAACCGCTATCTGGACGACGCCGGTCTATGACAACGCGGACATTGAAGACAAGCTTGAGGTCTATCCGCCTGAGATGCCGACGACGACCGGATTTCACGGTTACGGAGCCATAGATTTTTACGCGGTTGATGAACATCTGGGCGACATGGCAAAGCTGAAAGAATTTGTCCGCAAAGCCCATCAGGCAGGATTTGTGGTTCTGCAAGATCAGGTCGTCAATCACACAGGCCCATATCATCCATGGGCAAAAGATCCGCCAACGCCAACGTGGTTCAACGGAACGGTCGAAGATCACATTCCAAATAACTGGCAGAAATGGACGGCGATGAATCCGCGGGCTTCGGCACAGACAAAGCGAAGCAATATTGACGGCTGGTTCATAGACATCCTGCCCGATCTGAATCAGAACGACCCTGAGGTTGAAAGATACCTGATACAAAACTCGCTCTGGTGGATGGCACAGACGGGTTTTGACGGAATACGAATGGACACGCTGCCGCACGTTCCGCGTTCATTCTGGTCAAAATGGTCGGCGGCGGTCCATCGTGAATTTCCGAAGGCTGTAATTTTAGGCGAACTTTTTGACAGCGATCCGGTTCTGCTCTCTTATTTTCAAAAAGGCCGACGCGGCCACGACGGCATAGATGCCGGCATAGACACGCTTTATGATTTTGGGCTTTTCTATCCGCTTCGCAATGCTTTCGCCCAGGGCAAACCGCTCCGCGAGGTGTCGCAGATGTTCGCACGCGATTGGATCTATCCGCGTTCGGATGTTCTGGTCACATTTTTAGGGCTGCATGATATGCCGCGTTTTATGCACGAGCCCGGAGCGACAACGGCAGGATTGAAACTGGCACAGACGCTGATAATGACCTCACGCGGAACGCCTTTGCTTTATTACGGTGACGAGATAGCGATGCCCGGCGGCCCCGATCCTGATAACCGACGCGATTTTCCGGGCGGATTTCCCGGCGACAAACGCAATGCGTTCACAGCCGCTGGACGCACCGCCGAAGAGAATGACGTATGGAACCATCTGGCAAAGCTCGGCGAGATAAGAAAGCAATACAAATCTCTTCGACGCGGACAGACGCTTGATCTTTACGACGGCGAACAGCAGATCGCTTATGCGAGGTTTAACGAAACTGAAGCTGTCCTTGTTGTCTTTAACAACGACACAAACCCGGCTGAGATCGCATTTGATATATCAGAGCTGAAGCCTTTCACCGGAAAAGCGGCGTTGAAAGAAATACTGACCAACGGCGGCGACGTAAATATAGCGAACGGCAACGTAAAGATCGCGATTCCCGCCCGCGGATCGCTGATCTTTGCTGCTAAATAAGATTTTTTGTTAAGAGGCGTTCTCCGACCGCCATTTATAAAAAGCGTATGCAGAACAAACCAAAACTGACATTTTGGCAGATCTGGAACATGAGTTTCGGATTTTTGGGTATTCAGTTCGGCTGGGGATTACAGATGGCGAACATGTCGCCGATCTATACATACCTCGGGGCAGAGCCGGACAAGCTGCCTTACCTGTGGCTCGCGGGACCGCTGACGGGATTGCTCATTCAGCCGATCGTCGGCGCGATGAGCGACCGCACGTGGACGCGGCTTGGGCGAAGGCGGCCTTTCTTTCTGGTCGGGGCGATCATCGCCAGCATCTGTCTGGTGCTGATGCCAAATTCGCCAACGCTGTGGATGGCAGCCGGATTGCTCTGGATAATGGATGCATCTATCAACATCACAATGGAACCTTTCCGTGCATTTGTCGGTGACAAACTTGCTGAAGAGCAGCGGACGCTCGGTTTTGTGATGCAGTCATTCTTTATCGGCATCGGCTCGACGCTGGCAAACGCTCTGCCCTACATCCTTACGTTCTTGGGTGTGGTCGGTGTGATGAAAAGCGGTATTCCTTATTCTACGCTGATCGCGTTTATCGTCGGTGCGGTCGCTTTTATGGGAGCGGTGCTCTGGACCGTTTTTACCACAGACGAATTTCCGCCTGATGACATCGAAACATTTCGCAAACAAAATGCGGAAGGCAGCATTGTCAGCAATATTCTGAACGAGATAAAAGAAGCTGTTGCCGATATGCCCTCGACGATGAAACAGCTTGCCGTTGTCCAGTTCTTTACGTGGTTCGCATTGCCCTTTATGTGGCAATACTACGGCATCACGGTCGCCCGGCACGTTTTTGGAGCGAGCGACCCCGAAAGTGATCTGTTTCGTGAGGGCACGGAATGGGCAGGCTTATGCTTTGCAATTTACAACCTTGTCTGCTTTCTGGTCGCGTTCGGCATTCCGCCGCTTGCCGAAAAGATCGGACGAAAGGGCGTGCATATTTTATGCCTTACTCTCGGCGGACTCGGCCTTTTATCTACCTATTATGCGACCGGCCCTTATTTTCTCTGGATAGGAATGGCGGGAGTCGGCATTGCTTGGGCGTCGATACTTTCTATGCCTTATGTGCTGCTTGCCGGAGCGATCAAACCTGAACGCATGGGCGTTTACATGGGCGTTTTCAACCTGTTCATCGTAGTACCGCAGGTCGTGCAGATGTTCCTGACACCGCAGATATATAAGCCGTTGCTCGGCGACAACCCGCTCAACGCCGTTATGCTCGGCGGAGCGTCGCTGATCGTTGCGGCGATAGCGGTCCTCATTGTTAAAGACGTCGGCGCGGAGAAAATATAATCATTCGCGGTCAACGACCGCCTCTAAACCGAGAAAAATAAGGGTTAATGGACGGTCTCCGAACTCTGAAAGATCATCGAGCTGAATAGATCAATGAGAATAATAAATCTAACTGCAATTTTACTGTTTCTCGTCTTCGTTTTTGCAAACACGGCTAATGCATGCGTGTGTGTTGAGATGTCTCCCGCTGAGTTCGCGAGACACTCAACCAATGTGTTCATTGGAAAGGTCGTTGATTCAAAGCTAGAGCAGCGAAAGATAGATGATGTTGAACCTGAACACTCTTTTACGGGCAATGTACAAATATCGACCATAAACATTACTGAAACTTTTATTGGAGATATAAAGGACAAGAAAGTAACTGTAGAAACCGATAATTACTCAAGTTGTTCGTTCTCTCTTTTCAAGAATGTTGAATATTTGGTCTATGCCACCGTTGATAAAGAAGGCAAGAAATTTACAACCGGAATGTGTTCCGGCACAAAGGAGTTAAAGGCGGCAGAAGCCGATCTGAAGGTTTTAAGGTCAATATCCGATGGGCCGGCAATCAGCACTCAGATCAGTACCAATAAGCCGGTCGATGTAAAAGATGTACAGGCTCGCATCTCGCAGGACTGGATAAAGGATGCGGTCATCTATGAAATATTCCCGAGGCAATATTCTGCCGAAGGAAATTTTAACGGTATTACGAAAGATCTGGACCGTTTGCAAAAGCTCGGCGTTACGGTTTTGTGGCTGATGCCGATACATCCTATCGGTGAGGCGAAGCGGAAAGGCACGATCGGTTCGCCGTATGCCGTTAAGGATTTTTACGCGATCAATCCTG
>JAHBSH010000051.1 GCA_019639215.1 Acidobacteriota bacterium | reverse complement strand
ACTACTACCATCGCACAATCCGCCACACGGAGAGCGGGCCTTGCGTGTGCAACGAACGCAGCGTAACCGGGAGTATCTATGAAATTTACTTTTGTATCGTTATATTCCAGGTGGGCAAAGCCATTATTAAGCGAGATCTTTCTTTCTATCGAGTCGTCGTCGTAGTCAGTAATGGTAGTTCCTTCATCTACCTTTCCCCAACGCGGTGTGGTTCCGGCAATATAAAGCAGCGACGAGACTAATTGGGTTTTACCTGCGTCGCCGTGTCCAATGACAGCCAAGTTTCTGATATTCTCAGTAGTGAATGCTTTCATTTTCGGCAAGATCTCCTTTTATCAAAGAATTTGGAACAAATGCCGGCCAGCAGGGTTTAGGAAGGGAACTTGGACGGTTGTGACCGTCCGGGAAAGACAGCCGAACCCCGAACCGGCGAAAAATAAGACTGTTGGTAAGAACTAAATGTAACGAACATCTTAACGTATGGCAAGCATCCTGCGATAGTGATAGAGCATCCGACCACACGGGAAAACCCTGCTTTTGGCTGCTTCCTGCTCATGGGTTTTATCATACAGATGATGTGTAAGAGATCTGATTGTCGGTGAGTTCATTGCATTATTTCAGGATATGTCATACTTTTTTCGTTGCGGGCATTGTGTGTCCTCAGTATCCTGAACGCAAAATATCAGCTTTTTAGGCGTCTTGTCTCTGTGTTGTTTGGCTCCGGAGGTTCGCTCAGTAAGGACTTTCAGATCGGGCTGAGAAAACAATAAGGTGGATCAATGGAAAGAATAGCAGGTCTTCTTAAAGGAAAATTAACGTTGAGTATCGTTCTGTCAGTGATTGCGGGAGCAACGCTCGTTGCCGCGCAGAGCGAGATCGTTCCGGTTCGCGATATCCTTCGCGGGACAAACGTCTTTGTTTTCCCTAGCGGTACGCGGACGGTCTCGAAAAAATACGTCACTCAGGCAAAGGCAAAACGGACACAGCAGCAGCGGGCGGCCACGGCGCAGCGTGTTAATCGGCAATATACGACAATTGCCAAAACCAACCCGAGACGCAAACGTACAGATGCGGTCAACCCTGACAGCGTAGCCAAGATAGATCTTAAGGTCATACCGCCTGCCGAGGCATCAAGGATATTTGCTGGTCTCGGTGAATATCATATCGACCGCGGGGAATATGACAATGCAATAGATATTTTCCGAGATGCGCTGAACCTAGATGCCAAGAATGAAGCTGCACGAGGCGGCCTTAGCGAAGCATTGGCATTAAAGGGTAATGAGCTGTTGGCAAGCAACACCGACACGACCTCGCCGCAGCGGTTTTCAGTGGCCCAGAGATTCTTTGAAGAGGCAGTAAAGATAAATCCGCTCAACGCTCCGGCATTGTTCGGTCTTGCTGAGATCTTGTCTGATACCGGACGAGAGACCGACGCTATCGGTTACTACGAAAATGCTTTGAAGGCTGATAAAGACCTGACGGAAATATATGTGCCGCTGGGCATCCTTTATTACCAGCAGGGCAACATTGCGAAAGCCAGCGAGTTCCTTTCAAAGGCAGGAGGCATTTCAAAGGATGATCCTCAGGGGCAATATTTCCTTGGTTTGGTAAGGCTTCAGCAAAATGATCTGAATGCAGCCGCGTTAAACTTTGACGCAGCCAGAAAGGCAGATCCGAGTATGGAAGAAGCCAATTATTATCATGGCGAAGTGCAGATGCGAATGGGTAACACTTCGGCGGCTGTAAAAGATTTTGAAAAGGCGACGCAGCTGAAAGATGATTATTTCGAAGCCTGGTACGGACTTGGCACAGCCAATTTTGAGCTTGCCGGAAGAGCCAAGAGCGACAATGATACGAAGAAATACTATGAAGAGGCTATGAAGGCCTTTGAAAAGGCAAAAACTCTGCGTAATACGAATGCTGAAGTAACTGCTAATTTGGGCGATGTTTATAGACAGCTGGGTGATTTCAATAAGGCTGAGACAAACTATAATCTCGCCACGGTGTTTTTTGAAAGACAGCCTGATTTCAATACTGATAAAGAGACCCGTGACCTCGTAGCAGACATCAATGTCCGCCTTGCCTTTGTCGTCGGACGCCAATGCGAGATCAATATGGAGAGAGGTGTTGCGTGCAAATGGCCGCGGGCGATAAGGGCGTTGGAAAGGTCTTTGGAGCTTAAGCAAGACAACATTACTCTGGCAAATCTTGGTTGGGCTTATTACAGGTCTGCCCGTGTCGATATGGCCGACAGGCGTGAGGCTGCCGCGAAGGAGAAATTGACCAAGGCCCGCGATATGCTTGTCAAAGCATCATCCTCCGGCTCGGGCTATGATCAGGGTGTTCTTCTAAATCTGGGAATGGTCAGCACCGACCTCGGTGATCATCCCGGAGCTGTGAAAGCTCTGACTCAGGTGGTTGCCCGTGAGCCGAAATGGACATTCGCCATCAATGAGCTTGGCATGGCCTATTTCAATTCCGGCGATATGAAGCAGGCCATCGAACAATTCAAACGAGCGGTCAAGGAAGACGATAAGTATGCTGACGCTTATTACAATCTTGGTCAGGCTGAGTTTAAGAATGGCAACGTCAAGGAAGCTCAAAAAGCTTACGACAAGCTGAAATCATTAAAGCGAAATGACCTGGCCGACCGGCTCAGGGTCACAACACGCGGTGCTGTAAAAGGCTGATAACCGGAATATCTGGTGAGTATCGATTTGTTTTGGGCTTTGCCCCTTTGCACTGCGGTTTGGCTGTGCCAAACCGTGCCGTTCAAAAACTTCTTCTGAGGCTGTGCCTCCGTTCGATCTTTCGGAGGCACAGCCTCCTTTATTTTTGAGGGAATGCTTGACGGTCGGGTATAACCCGACCGCAGTGCGTCGGGGCATAGCCCATGAAGAAATTATCGGTGAGCGGTGCTTTGAGTCATTGCCCAAGAAGGCAAGAGAAAGATGTATCCAAAATATCTAAGCGAATAAAATTTCGGGAAATATCATTTCAAGGCGTGCTATTTTGCTTTTTCCACTGTTTTTGTTCAAATTGCTTCATTGGAACAGGAATTAAATATACAGAAAAACGTTGCACTCGCTCCATTTACGACTCTTGGCGTCGGTGGCCCGGCGCACCTCTTTACGAATGTTGATGACGAATTTGGTCTGATGCAGGCATTCGAGTTTGCCCAAAAGAACAATCTTGAGATATTCGTTCTTGGCGGCGGCAGCAATGTCCTGATCTCAGACAATGGTTTTCAAGGCTTGGTCATTCGCGTTGGTGTTCGCGGAATTTCACTTTCTGATGCCAACGAAGGAAACGTTGATCTGACGGCCGGTGCGGGAGAGATTTGGGATGATGTCGTGCGTTATGCCGTCGAAAATGATCTTGCCGGTATCGAGTGCATGAGCGGCATTCCAGGCCTTGTCGGCGGTACTCCAGTACAGAACGTCGGGGCTTACGGACAGGAAGTTTCTGAAACCGTCGTTTCTGTTCGGTGCTATGACCGGCGTGACGGAGCGATGATAGAACTTACAAATGCAGAGTGTGGGTTTAGTTATCGGACCAGCATTTTCAATACATCTGAAAAAGGCAGATACGTTGTACTGAGTGTTGTTTTTCGTCTAAAAAAAGGCGGCACACCGAAACTTGCGTATCCCGAGTTAGTAAAAGAACTCGAGAATGCGGAGAGGAAAGGTGTTTCGTCTGATCTTAAAGCAGTAAGAGAAGCTGTCGTTAAAATACGCCGCCGAAAGTCGATGGTGATCGATCCTGACGATCTTAATTCGCGGAGTGCAGGATCATTCTTCAAAAATCCAATTGTTACGGAAGATGCTCTAAATTCGGTAAGATCGATCACACCCGACCCGCCCTTTTTCCCGATGTCAGACGGCAATGTAAAGCTGCCGGCCGCGTGGCTGATAGAACAGTCCGGATTTCATAAAGGTTATATACACGGCAACGTCGGCATTTCGGAAAAACACTCCCTTGCCATTATAAACAGAGGCGGAGCAACCGCAGCCGAAGTTGTCGGTCTGATGACTAATATAAAAGACGCAGTAAAGGAAAAATTTGGGGTGGAATTACATCCTGAGCCTGTATTTGTCGGGTTTTAATAAATTCTCCGCATATTTCCGAAGAAGTAGGATTATTCTTTTTAGAACTGAGAACGCAAGTCTTTTATATATAGATGATGAGTTCCAAAGTAATTTTTATATACAAGAGCTTTTGCGGTGATCCTGAGAAAGAATGGCAAAATGTATATCGGCGAAGCGTCCGGTAATTGTCCTCATTGATATTGGTGAGGTTTTCGGGTGTTTCTATTTTTTGAGGTTACACAGATATGCACGGAACCTATTATTTAATAAGGATATTTTTATCATCTGTTTTGCTGCTTAGTGTGATAACCGCCTCAGTGGTGTTCAATATCAATGACATCGTTCCGTCAAGCGATATCACCGGCGCAGCCAGTGTTTTCGTCTTTCGCGGTTCGAGCAAAAAGCCCCAATCAGGAACGGCCCGTGCAAAAGCTTACAGTGCGGGAGCCGCGACCCGAGCCGATAACCGGCAAAGGATAAACAGACAGGCAAGCGCCGGCAGAACAAAAAAAGCCGAGGACGCTCGTTCCAAAACGGCATTACTGGCCAGACAACGGGCTAGAGAACGCAACGCAAGGCTGAGACAGTCAAATATCCTCACGGCACGTGCTGAAACGCAGCTTGAAAAAGGCGAACTGGAACAGGCTATCTCCAATTTCCGTGAAGCTCTAAAACTCAACGCCAACAATGCGGAGGCCGTCAACGGACTCAGCGATGCGTTGACCGCAAAAGGCATTGACGCAGGCGACGGCTCAGATGAGGCCACTCTTGCCCTTTTTGCCGAAGCTGTCAAGCTTGATCCAAAGAACGAGATCGCCTTTATGAAGATGGGCGAGATCTACGATGAACTTGGGCGTAACGCCGAAGCTCTGGAAAATTATGAAAAGGCTTTGTCTTTAGATCCGGCATTGGACGCTATCTATCTGCCGATGGGAATGGCTTATGCCGAGGCAGGCAACGATCAAAAAGCGGAAGAATTTCTTGTAAAGGCAGAAGAGAAAGGTTCGGCAACGGGTGAAGCCCGCGTGACAAGAGCATTGATCTTGGAGCGGAACGGACGCGACGGCGAGGCTTTGGCGATCCTGGACAGAGCGATAAATGCGGATGCAACCTACGGAGCCTGTTATGTCGAAAAAGCCCGCATTCTTGTAAAACTCAACAGGCAGGAAGAAGCCGCTGCAGTCTTACATCAGGGGACAGTTGCCGCACCGGGCTACGCTCCAATATGGTTTGAAACCGGGGTGATAGCCTATAACCGCGGCGATTATACGGCCGCAATGGAAGCATATCAAAAGGTGCTTGAGCTTGATGCGGACAGTGCTCAGGCACATGCTAATCTTGCCAGCGTTTACCGGCAGATGGAAAGATATGCCGAGGCGAATGCACAATACCGGGCGGCTCACGAAAAGGGAATTGACAAGGATCCTGACCTTTACAGCGAATGGGGATTCTGTCTCGGCAAGACCGAGGAATGGGACAAGGCTGTGGCACGGCTTTCATCCGCTGAGCAGCTTGGCTCCACTGCTGTTGACCACAACAATCTCGGATGGGCCCATTACAATGCTGCCCGGAACGAAGCTGCAAAAGGAAATGAAGAGCAGGCTAAAAGATCATACGAGGCCGCACTCCAGTCTCTTCAAAAAGCAGCAGAAATGGATGAGAACATAGCATCGATCTTCCTTAATCTCGGAGCGGTAAACAATGCACTGGGCAACGCAGATGAAGCGGTCACCGCTTTGAACAGGGCTTTGGCACTTGAGCCTGATTGGGTCATCACGTTGAATCAGCTAGGCTCTGCTCTGAGAAAAGGCGGCGATTATCCTGCGGCGATACAACGTTTTGTCCGCTCTACTACGATCTCTCCTGATGATCGTTTCGGCTTATATAATCTTGGCGAGCTGTATCACCTTACAGGTAATAAAAGGGAGGCGAAAAGAATATCTGACCGCTTGAGAAAAGTGGACCCGACACTTGCCCGGCGGCTGGATGATGTTCTCTCCGGCAAGATCGTCCTTGACGAAGCAAAGCGTCAGATACGCAGAAATATCCCGACGCTTCGAAGGATCCCATTTTAGATCGCCGTCGTTAGTAAGGTCTTTTTGATAAGATTCTGTAACAGGCGTTATTTTATCCGGCAAAAGACTTTATTTTACACCCTTTGATCGGGGTAAGTATTTGAGTGTCTTCCGTTCAGCTGCCTCACCCATCATATTCTGAGATTATATTTGCATAAGCCATTAGAAAGCCGCTTATTTTTTTGTATAATCTTTCGTTTACACATATGCCGAAAAGGACAGATATTCAAAAGATCCTGATAGTCGGTTCCGGCCCAATAGTTATCGGACAGGCCTGTGAATTTGACTATTCCGGGACGCAGGCCTGCAGAGCCTTGATGCAGGAAGGTTACGAGGTCGTTCTGGTCAATTCAAACCCGGCTACGATCATGACCGATCCCGAAATAGCCAATAAGACCTACATTGAACCGTTAACGGTCGAGGCCGTAGCGGCGATCATCGAAAAAGAACGTCCTGACGCTCTTTTACCAACCGTCGGTGGACAGACCGGCCTAAATCTTTCAGTCGAGCTTTTTGAGAACGGCATTCTCGATAAATATGGCGTCAAGATGATCGGAGCGAACATCGACGCAATAAAGGTCGGTGAGGATCGCGAGCTTTTCAAAAAAGCAATGGATGAGATCGGCGTGCCGTCTGCAAAGGGCGGTTTCGCACATACTTGGGAAGAAGCGAGGGAAATAGTTGAAGAAACAGGCTATCCGGCAATCATTCGCCCGTCTTTCACGCTCGGCGGAACGGGCGGCGGAACAGCTTACAACCCCGAAGAATTTGAGGAAATAGCAAAAGGCGGCCTTGCGGCTTCGCCTGTCTCACAGATACTGGTCGAAGAATCTATCCTTGGCTGGAAAGAATTTGAGCTTGAGGTCATGCGAGACCTCAATGACAACGTAGTCATCATCTGCTCTATTGAAAACTTCGACCCGATGGGTGTGCATACCGGAGATTCGATAACGGTTGCTCCGGCTCAAACCCTCACCGATGTCGAGTATCAGCGGCTACGCGATATGTCGATAGCGTGTATCCGTAAGGTCGGCGTTGAGACGGGCGGTTCGAATATCCAGTTCGCCGTAAATCCTGAGAACGGTGACGTACGCATTATCGAGATGAATCCGCGTGTCTCACGTTCATCTGCTCTTGCATCAAAAGCCACAGGTTTTCCCATTGCCAAGATCGCCGCCAAACTCGCGGTCGGTTATACGCTTGATGAAATACCAAACGACATCACACAAAAAACGCCGGCATCGTTCGAACCAACAATAGATTACGTTGTTACTAAGATCCCGAAATGGGCTTTCGAAAAGTTTCCCGGAGCAGAGGACGTACTTGGAACTCAGATGAGATCCGTGGGCGAGGCAATGGCGATCGGGCGAACATTCAAGGAGTCATTATTTAAAGGACTGCGTTCGCTCGAGGCAGTTAAACCATTGCGTTTACAGGATGTTTCGGACGCGGAGCTTCAGCGAAAGCTGGCCCGGCCGAATTCACAGCGATTCTCATATATCACCTACGCTCTACAAAATGGCTATTCGATAGACGAGGTTCATCGTCTGACCATGATCGACCGCTGGTTCCTTGATCAGCTTTTACAAGTGATGGAGCTTCAGGAGCGTCTGGATGCAAAGCCTTTAAAGGAATATTCGGCTGATGAACTCCGACTTGCTAAGGAATACGGCCTGTCTGACAGGCGGCTTTCATTCCTTACTGAATCACCTGAGCTAGAGGTGCGTAAATATAGGCAGTCATTGGGGATAGATCCTGTTTACAAACGTGTTGATACATGTGCGGCAGAATTTGAATCGCAAACACCGTATCTATATTCAACATACGAAGAGGAATGCGAGTCTGAACCGACCGAAAAGCGAAAGATAATGATACTCGGCAGTGGTCCTAACCGTATCGGACAGGGCATCGAGTTCGATTACTGCTGCTGTCATGCTTCGTTCGCCCTGCGTGATGCTGAAATCGAAACGATAATGGTCAACTGTAACCCGGAGACAGTCTCGACCGATTATGATACTTCCGACCGCCTATATTTTGAGCCGCTGACCTTTGAGGACGTTATGAATGTCGTCGAAAAGGAAAACCCTGACGGCGTGATCGTCCAGTTTGGTGGACAAACGCCGCTAAATCTGGCGGACAGGCTCCATGAGGCGGGTGTGCCTATTATCGGCACATCTCCTGATTCCATCGATCTGGCAGAGGATCGCAAGAGATTTTCGGCATTGTTAAATGATCTTAATATACCTCAGCCGCCGAATGGCACCGCCGTTTCCGCTGAAGAGGCAAAAGAGATCGCCGCTGAGATCGGTTATCCGGTGATCGTCCGCCCGAGTTTTGTACTTGGCGGCCGGGCAATGGCGATCGTTTATGACGAAGCCTCACTTGACGAATATATGCGGACGGCAGTGGATGCGTCGCCGGAAAAGCCCATTCTGATCGACAAGTTTCTTGAACGGGCGGCCGAAATAGACGTTGATGCATTGGCTGATGAGACGGCGGTTGTCGTTGCGGGCATCCAGGAACATATCGAAGAAGCAGGGATACATTCGGGTGATTCATCCAGTGTTCTGCCTGCGCAAAAGATCGCTGCAGAGCATCTGGAGACGATCCAGCATTACACACGTCTGCTCGCTAATGCGCTCAAGGTCAAAGGCCTGATGAACATTCAATATGCCATTCAGAGCGATCGTGTTTATGTGATCGAGGTAAATCCACGCGCTTCGCGAACGGTACCATTTGTTGCAAAAGCGACAGGTATCGCAATAGCAAAGATCGCCTCGCTGGTTATGGCGGGGACAAAGACACTAAGGGACTTCAACCTGCCTGATGTTCTTCCGGTATCTAAGATCTTTGTGAAATCGCCTGTGTTTCCCTTCAAGAAATTTGCCGGTGTTGATCCGATCCTCGGGCCTGAGATGCACTCAACGGGCGAGGTGATGGGTGTCGGCTCAAGCTTTGGCGAGGCCTACGGCAAAGCTATGGAAGGAGCCGGGATCAAGCTTCCGCTAAGCGGCAAAGCGTTCATCTCCGTCAATAACACTGACAAAGGACAGGCGGTTTTGCTTGCCAGACGCCTCAAAAAGCTCGGGTTTGACCTCGTCGCAACTCACGGCACAGCAATAAGGCTTCGCGAGGTCGGTTTGGAGTGTGAATCTGTTTTCAAGGTCAATGAAGGACGTCCGAATATTGCCGACCTTATTCGTCAAGGTGAGATCTCGCTTATTATCAACACCCCGCTCGGCAAAGCGTCTTTTTATGATGAAAAAGCGATACGCAAAGCGGCTCTCCAATTTAACGTTCCATGTGTAACGACGATAACCGGAGCAGAGGCTCTCGTCGAAGCTATTGCAAGTAAACGCTCACAGCAGGGCATTGCGGTACGCAGCCTGCAAGAGATTCACATCGGATCAAACTCCGCTGGCATTGCATAGGTCGATCTGTTCGACTAGCCAATGCATCGTGTTTCGAGTGTGTTTTTCGAGACATGCCAAGCCGCGAGTGAAAAAAGTTATCTAACTCATATAAGGAAGCGATCAAAGAAAAAAAGGCGCCACCGAGGTGGCTCTGCCTGGGGATAAATGATCCTAGATCTTAGGACAGCACCTAAGTTGGAAACACAGGAATGCGTCTCCAAACAAAAAATGCCTTGCGTTGTCCACGGTTCAAAGGAAAACACCACATAGCAAAGTTCGGTCAGTCAATTACCGAAGGAGTTCGGAAAGATCGGAGCCTCCCACGTCCACCGACCCTTCCTGATCTCCAATGAAGATTCACCGATCCGTTGATCTAACATTGGAAACTGTCGTTAGATTAGAATTATTTCTGACGGTTGTGAATAGGTAAAACTACGTATTTTTAGACAGTTGAAATGCTTATAGCTGCCCCAACAAATGCTTATTAGCAAGTGCGTATCTCAAAAGAGAATGATTGCCGCGGAGGTCCAGTTTTGAGCAAATATTGGAGCGGTGATTTTCTATAGTTCGAACACTTACGAATGATTCACCGGCTATCTGGCGAGTTGTTTTTCCCAGAGCCACCATCTTTATTATTTTTAGTTCTGTCGGGGTCAATAACTCAAGCCCGCTGCCGCTGGGCGTTGCCGCAGATCTTTCACTGATATCTTTGGGCAGTGATCTTAGTATCTTAAGGCTGATGTATGTTTCTCCATTTGCGATTTTCATCAAGCATTCAGTTATCTCTTCAACTGCCGCGTCCTTCAGGATATAACCGTCTGCTTTCAGGAGTTTCATCGCGTTGAAGATCTCCATATCATTGTGCAGTGTAAGAAAACATATCTTCGGATGGTTTTTCATTGCCGTAATAATTCGGGCACTTGAGATGCCGTCGAGTACAGGCATATCCACGTCCAATACGACGATGTCAGGCAGGAGTTTTTTGACAAGATCTACCGCCTCTTCTCCCGTACTGGCCTCTGCGATAACCTCGAAAAACTCGCTTGAGTCTATTACGCTTTTTAGTCCCTGTCTGAATACGGGATGATCATCAGCAATGAGAATAGTTGTCCTGATTTGTTCCTTATTTCTCATTCTTCTTTATTTTTACTGTCACTTCTGTTCCGCGATCAGGGTAAGAACTCACATGCAGAGAACCGTTCATTCTCTCAGCTCTATACCTAATGCTCTCGAGTCCAAAGCTTAAAAGTTTTCCGTGTCGGCGTGTCCGCTCTTTGGCAAAGCCCTTTCCGTCGTCAGAAACACGGATACGAACCAGATCAACTTCTCCATTTATCTCTATGCGCACGGAGCGGGCTTCAGAATGTTTTACGATATTATTTAGACATTCTTGTACGATCCTGAAGATGCTGAGTTCATCCTCGTCAGAGAACATGTTGTCAATGTTATCTATCGACGCATCTATATTTATGTTGGTGGAACTTTGAACCGTTTGCACCAAATTCTCCAGCGTTGCCGTTAAACCGAACCTATTCAGATGATGCGGCCGCAAATTACGCGAAATGGTTCGGGTTTCCTCGAGGGCAGCTGTGGTTTTCCTGGAAATTTCCTCTAACTGAGTTCTCGCACCATTTTCTATGCTTTTCCCCTTTAACATGAGAGTGATCTCGTTCTTTATCAGCAAAAGGCCCATTCCAAGCCCGTCATGCAGGTCAGCAGCTATTCTCTTACATTCTTCTTCATGTGCATTTATTAAAAGCCTTGCAAATTCACGCTCTTTCTTTCGCTTATTCTCAAGCCGACGGTACCTGAGATAGAATGCGAGAATTAAAAGGGCAATGATCAGAAGGCCGAAAAGGATCGTAGCCGTCCATGTCTGCCAGAAAAAGGGCTGAACCACTAACCTTATCGTGGCGACATTGCCGGGATATTCACCTTTGTTCGCGGCTTTCACATGAAAGACATATTCTCCCGGCGGAAGATAATGAAAATAGGCAGTTCTTCTTGTGCCAACTTCGTTCCACTGTTTATCCAGGCCTTCGAGCATATACTGAAAGCGGAGAAACTCAGGTTTTGTGAAGGTGATACCGGTATATTCTATTTCTATGTCTTGTTGTCCGGCTGTCACAGTCACCTGCCCACTGACAGGAATAGTGCGTCCGCCGGTTTTTACTGATTCAATGTGGATCGGAGGGTCGATCCTGCTTTGCATAGAGGGATCAATCGCGACTGCTCCTTCTATAAGGGCGAACCATAGTTTTCCATCGCGTGTCTTCCATGCTGCAGGAGTATTTCCGCCATTTCCTTCCGCGGTCGGCATTCCGTCATTTTCGTTGTAAATAACTGCGGATAGAGACTGATTCAAACCATCAGCTGCGGCATTCATTTCCTTGATATTTAGCGAATAAACACCCCGGTTGCCCATTATCCAAAGATTGCCCGATCCGTCATCCAGAAAGGCTGAAGATATGTCTTCCGGCAAACCGTTGGTTATGCGAAGCGTATCTATCTTTCCGTCACGTAAACGTGATATGCCGCCGCCGTAAGTTCCGATCCATATTGTTCCGTTGCCCTCATCAAAAATATCTCGGACATGATTGCTGCCAAGCCCGTGGTCTGTTGTGTAATTTATGATCTCGCCCTTACTAATTCGATTGAGACCCGTCCTGGTCGCCACCCACATCACACCGTCACGGCCCTCTACGATGCGGACCACGTTATTTCCTGAAAGGCCGTTCGAGGTGTTATATACAGTGCGTCTTCCCTCATGCAGATAAAGGATCCCTGCCTCCTTACTGCCAAGCCATCGATCACCCTTACTGTCAAAAAAAATGACCCCGATCTCTTTTTCAAATGGAGCCGCTTCGGTTACATCAGTGACCTTTGAGGTCTTTCTATCCAGCATCAGAAGAGAGGTAATGGTTGTTAGGAAAAGATTCCCATCCTTATCCTTTGCCATTGATCGGACACCTGCCCTATTTAGTCCAGGTGGTAATGGCAATGAGAGACCTCCGTTCTTCCAAACACCAATGTTCGGTGCGTAAGCAATGTACACGCTGCCATCATTGCCCTCGATCAATGAATTAACACTTGATTTCACACCTTGATCAATGGATAAGAAATCCCAGAGATTTCTACGCTGATATTTTTTTAGCCCAGCGTCAGTACCCATCCATATATTCCCTTCATTATCCGCTAATAATGAGCTGACCTTACCAGTCGAAGGAGTTCTTATAACGATTTTTTCGTCACGTGACTGCGAAATCGGTTTGTCACCGTCATCATTGCGGGTCATACGTCAAAGGTCTCCCGCGTTTAGCAGTTGTCGATCCGGATCCGCCTTATCTTCAGGAACTAAGCTTAGCTTTTCATCTTGATAGCTGGCATCAAAATTTTCTGTTCTGACAAGCAATTTCCCTTCAGGTGTTGGTGCAATTAGTTCGATCGTTTCCTTAGCAAAAGCCTCTACGCGTAAGATCGTATCAGCGTTAGACAAATCGGACACAAAAAGTCCTGACATTGTTCCGACATAAATTTTATTGGTGATAACAGCCAGTGCGGTGACCTCGATCGGGACATCTGAGACAGAACCGGATTCGTTACCGGACTGATAGAACCTTTTTACTTTGGCTGTATGAACGTCTATCCATTTCAGACCATTTCCGCTGCCTACCCACAATCGTCCATTGTTATCTTTCATCATGCGAGTAACTGCTTTTTCAGGTGGGCCGGGACTTTTGAAAATAGTGTCAAACACACCATTGCGATACCTTATTACGTCTCCATCCTCGGATCCGATCCATATGGTCCCCTCCTTGTCTTCGTATAAACTGGTGAGACGGTTATTGGTTAGTTCCGGTGTGTTGCCTGTCGTAAAAACCTTGAATTTGAATCCGTCATACCGGGCAAGGCCGCCGAAGGTTGTCAGCCATATGTAACCATCTCTAGATTGGATCATTGATGTCGCGGTATTTTGCGGCATGCCCTCAGCAACGGTAAAAGTTTTTTCTATATATTTGATGTCGAATGGTGTGTATTGAAACACTTCAGGCTGAGACAAAACCGGAAGGCTATATGTTGATGCCATGATCAGCCAAATGATCATGACAGAGAGGAGGTGTCTCATACTACAAAACCAGCGAGCTATTCGGGAGCTATCTCGTCAGTCGGTGGAGGCTTTGGCTTTGGCCCGTATCCGGGCAAAAAAGACTACTGAACTACCGTTATCATTTTTTAAACCGCATGATCTGATGCGGCAAAAGTTAAAAAAAGAAATTTCTGTGTTCGGATACTTAAATAATCGTAAACCATCCCAACGCTCAATGTAAATAATTTCTTTAATTGGCAGGCTAATGGTTCGGGCAAGAGGTAAGGAGAATGGATATTCAGACAGAACATAAGCAGGAAAAACGGGAATATTTCATTGGTCAGTCTGAACGGTTTGACCAACCAGCCTGTTTACAATAACTTTAACTAAAGTTATTCTCATTTTAATCTTTACAGCAAAACATGAATGAATCGCACGACCGTGAGATAATTGGCGGACATTTGCTTGTTATCGGCGGGGCAGAAGACAAGTACAACGAACGCAGAATTTTACGAAAATTTCTGGATCTGGCAGGCGGAAATAAGGCTGATGTGCTAATAGTTCCGGTTGCATCTGATTATCCGGAATTTGCCGCAGATGTTTATACACAGGCTTTTCGTAATTTAGGCGTGGCAAATCCCAGGGTTTTACGGGCTACATCGCGACAGGAAGTTTTTCAAGCTGATGTAAGCGAGCTTTTAGAAGGAGTTACGGGCGTTTTTATCACCGGAGGTGATCAGATGCGACTTGTCTCGATGCTGGGCGGAACCGAGTTTGCGGCCCGACTGCGAAAGCTTGTTCGTGAAACTCCGATAGTGCTGGCAGGCACAAGCGCCGGAGCGGCAGGAATGAGTACATCGATGATCGTCAGGGGCGAAGCTGCGTCGCACCCCAAAAAAGATTCGGTTCGCCTCTCGCCAGGACTTGGTTTCCTGAAAAACATCATCATTGACCAGCACTTTACTGAGCGAGGCCGCATCAGCCGTCTGATAACTGCCGTTTCCTACAACCCATATAATCTTGGGGTCGGAATTGACGAGAACACTGCAATTATCCTCGACGGCAAGGGCGTTCTCGAGGTTTTCGGTTCAGGGTCAGTGACCATAGTTGACGGATCGCAGATAACCTATAACGAAATAGCAGAGGTGGACGAGCATGACGCTTTCAGCGTTTGCGGGGTTCAACTTCATATTTTGGGCGATGGCTTGGTCTATCAGTACCTTGACCGTCATCCGCTCCAGCCACCGCAGGAGTTTTTACTCCCGGATCTAGGATGATTGTGTATTCCAAATTCCAAATTCAAGATTTCAGATCTTGAAGTTAATCGGCAACACATCCAATTTGACTCACAGCGAGGGTCCGAAACTTGATCAGGAAAAAATAGGAAGAGAAAATATGGCAAAGATCGAATGTTTTGAAGACCTGGAGGTTTGGCGACTGGCGTTTGATGCAGCAAACCTTATCTATGACCTGAGTTCAACAGGTGAGTTCAGCAAAGATTTTGTTCTTCGTGATCAGATCAGAAGATCGGGCGTATCTATCTTCTCCAACATTGCAGAAGGGTATGAGAGAGATGGCAACAAAGAATTCGCTAACTTTTTATCTATAGCTAAAGGGTCTTGCGGCGAGGCACGCTCACAAGCTATATTTGCTCATCATCGAAAATATATCTCTGATGTTGAGTTTGGAATTCTTTCGGAAAAGCTGATTCTTGCAAGCCGGCAAACCTCGGGTTTTAGAAATTACCTTCAACAGACGGATCTTAGAGGCCGCAAGTTCAATTGAATCTAGTTTTGGAATTTGTAATCTGGAATTTGGAATCTGGAATGTAGAATTATGGAAATACTCGAAATACGAACACTTCGAGGGCCGAACTATTGGAGCGGCTATTGGAAAAAGTTGATCATAATGCGCCTTGATATAGGTGATTATGAAGAGCGTCCTACAGACAAGATCGAAGGGTTCTATGGCCGCATGAACGAAGTGCTTCCGTCTTTGCTAACACATGGGTGCAGTTATGGCGAAGAGGGCGGTTTCCTACGCCGTGTACAGGAAGGCACATGGGCAGGACACGTTATCGAGCATTTCGCTCTGGAAATGCAGACGCTTGCCGGTATGGACACCGGTTACGGCAGAACTCGCGAAACAGATGAAAGAGGCGTTTACAATGTCGTTTTTAGCTATCACGAGGAAGAGGTCGGGCGTTATGCGGCGCGTGCTTCGGTCAGACTCTTTACAGCTTTGGCGGAGAATACGCCGATCGATGAGATAAAGACCGAATTGGCCGATGATATCCGCAGAATGCGTGAGATCCGTCAGGACGTGCGTTTCGGGCCGTCAACAGGCTCGCTGGTCGAGGAGGCATCGGGCCGGGGTATTCCATACATACGCCTTAACGATCAATCGCTGGTTCAGCTCGGTTACGGTGTTCATCAAAAGCGAATTCAGGCGACGACCACGGCAAACACGAACATGATCGCTGTGGACATAGCCGGCAACAAACATGCGACAAAAGAATTGCTAGGCGACATGGGCGTTCCTGTTCCGAAAGGCTATCGCATTCGCCTGGAGGAAGACCTTGAGGAAACCCTTGAAAGGGTCGGTTTTCCGGCGGTCATAAAACCTCTGGACGGCAATCACGGCAAAGGCGCTACCATCGGCATAAACTCTTTGGAAGAGGCTCAGGTCGCATGGGAAAAAGCAAAAGAGTATTCACGCTGGGTCATTGTCGAACAAATGCTCGTCGGGTCGGATTTTCGGGCACTGGTTGTCAATAACCGGCTGATCGCCGTTGCCAAGCGGCTTCCTGCCCACGTCGTAGGTGACGGAAAACTCTCGATACAGGAATTGATCGATAAGGAAAATGAAGATCCGCGTCGTGGGTACGGACATGAAAATGTCTTGACCGAAATAGAGGTTGACAGCCAGACCCTGCGATGCGTTGCCAAGGCCGGATATACTCTCGAAACTGTTTTACCGAAAGGCGAAACGCTGTTCCTTAAAACAACAGCTAACATCTCGACCGGCGGAACCGCGATAGACGTCACTGACGAAGTGCATCCGGAGAACGTATTTCTTTTTGAACGGATCGCAAAGATCATCGGGCTTGATGTTGCGGGAATAGACATAATGGCCCCGAACGTCAGCGAACCTCTTAGAGAGAATGGCGGCGGCATAATAGAAGTAAATGCAGCTCCGGGCTTCAGGATGCATCTGGCCCCAAGCGAAGGCATCGGCCGTAACGTAGCCGAACATGTCATCGACATGCTCTTCCCAACCGGAACTCCGGCGAGAATACCGATCTTTGCCATCACTGGAACAAACGGCAAAACGACCACAACGCGGCTTATTGCTCATATACTTCGCAATTCAGGCCGCACCGTCGGTTTTACAACCACAGACGGCACGTACATCGGCAACCAGCGTATTGTTCAGGGCGACAACACAGGACCGGTTTCCGCACAGCTTGTATTGAAAGATCCTACCGTTGATGTTGCCGTTCTTGAAACGGCCCGCGGCGGCATCATACGTTCCGGTCTGGGTTTTGATCATGCAGACATCGGCGTTGTGCTGAATGTGGCTTCTGACCATCTTGGGCTTAAGGACGTAAATACGCTTGAAGACCTTGCCCGTGTGAAATCTGTTGTTCCGCGTGCGGTGGGCAAAAACGGCTGGGCTATACTTAATGCCGAAGATGAACTGGTCTATAAAATGCGCGATCTGGTTGATGGAAAGGTCGTGTGCTTTTCAATGGACGAGGATCATCCGAACATAAAACGAAGAGCTGAACGCGGAAGGGTTTCATGCGTTTACGAGAACGGTTATGTGACCATTCTTAAGGGCAAGTGGAAGGTTCGCGTGGAAAAGGTCGTGAACATTCCTTTGACCTACGGCGGCCGCGCAGAGTTCATGATCCAGAACGTGTTGGCGGCAACCCTCGCCTGTTTTGTGCATGGCGTAACCATTGAGGACATTCGCGTCGGCCTGACAACCTTCAATGCAGGCACAGCGCAGACACCCGGAAGGCTGAACTTCATCGAGGTCGGCCATGTTACCGTGTTGATGGACTATGCTCATAATCCTGCCGGATTCCGTGGTCTATCATCATTCGTCGGGAAGCTGCCAAACAAATACCGCACCGTTGTCATCAACGTACCAGGTGACCGCCGTGATGAGGACATCCGTGAGATGGGCCAGATCGCCGGAGAGAATTTTGACCGGATCGTCATTCGTACCGGGCATTACCTTCGCGGTCGTGACTCAAAGGAAATTGCGGGTCTGATACAAGAGGGAATTGCTGCCAGCGGCAACGAACCTCAGGTGCGTGTCATTCCCGAAAGCCGCGATGCGATCCAGCACGCGATAAAATATGGCCGCAAAGGCGAACTCGTCGTCACTCTCGCTGACATTGTCCCCGAGGACATCGGTTATGTGCAGGAGATACGCGACAGATTGCTGGAAGAGGCTCGTCAGGCAGAAGCAGGTTAAGCTAATTCGTTACCCAATTTTGGAGCGGCACATCATTGATAGCCGCTCCATTTCTATAAGTTTTCTCGAAAATCGCGTCAACACTATCCAACCTCTCTCTACTGAGCAGACAATTTCAATCTGCCAACGAGCATAAACATTTAGTAAGTGATACAATCTCAGGTTTTTGAAGTGTTCCGGCAAAAGGCTGATACCTGATGCTTGCGAACTTGGTCGAACGAACGGTGGAAGGAAGTCCGGTGAAATTCCGGCGCTGCCCACGCAACCGTAAGATCGGAAAAAGACGTCATGGCGTCGTTTTTCGTCAAGTCGGGAACTTACCTGTTTTGTTCTGGTTGAGAACCATTCCGCGTGTGGGCGGAAAAGGTAGGAAATAATGAGAACAATAAATTTACTGGCAGCAACATTGCTGCTGAGTTTAACGGTATTTGCTCAAGCCGATCCGCAAATGATAAGCGGAAAGGTTTCAGATGCTTCCGGGCCGGTTGCGGGAGCCGAAGTCACATTGACATCTTCACGCGATACTTCTTTTTCGCGAACGGCAGTAACCGATGCCAGCGGTCTTTACACCTTTCAAAATATTATTCCGGGAAGATATCAGATCAGAGTTTCATCTGCGGGCCAAACAGACGTCGTTCAGACCGTATCACATGTTTTGGGCCGAGAAACCACAGCAAACATCACATTTGGCACACCTAACGCAATAAGCGAGACCGTCACGATCTCCGCAGACACAGAGCAAACGTTGGACGAGGTTGCAAAGACGGTCAATGTCATCACAGGCCGCGAGATGCGCGACCGCAGCGATTACACGTTGGCTGACAGCCTGCGGACGATTCCGGGTTTTCGCATACAGCAGCTTGGTGGTTTTGGCAGATTTGCTTCGATCAAGTCTCGCGGGCTTCGCAATCAGGATACTGCTCTATTGATAGATGGTGTTCGTTTTCGCGATGCGGCGGCGATAAATGGTGATGCATCCAGCTTTTTGGCTGATTTTACGCTCTCTAGCGTCAGTCGCGTCGAGGTACTTCGCGGAACCGGTTCGTCGCTTTACGGCACTAACGCGGTCGGCGGAACCGTTAATTTCATCACGCCGACAGCACGAAAAGGCTGGCATGGACAGCTTTCCGGCAACGTCGGCGAACTTGGCTTCGGGCGTTTTCGCGGGGTCACGAGCTACGGTTCTGATGACGGAAAATACGGCATCAATATAGGCGTTTCGCGAACCGCTTTTACAAAGGGAATTGACGGCGAGGACAATGCGAACAACACTTCATTTCAGCCGCGATTTGACCTGAAACCGACCGACCGCACAAACATCTCGGCAAGGTTCTATTTTTCTGAGGCATTTGTCCGCCTGAACTCAAGCCCTGACACACTTGGAACGCTGCCGCCCGACAACACGACGATCATCGATGCAAACGAGGGCATGAATTTCGTCGCGGACGTAAACGACCCCGACAATTTTCAAAAGGCACGATTTCTTAGCGGTGCGTTTTTGGTGTCCCATTCGTTTACGAACGACCTGACACTGAGCGGGTCATATTCAGGCCTTGCCTCACGCCGCCGTGACGAAGCCGGGCCGCTTGGCGTCGGCTGGCAATCAGAATCGACCACGTTCAATCGCGGAGCGATACACACAGCAACTGCCAATCTGCTCTGGACACCGAAACATCACACCGTCCGCATCGGGTATGAATTTGAACACGAACGGTATGAGAACGAAGGTCTGACGCCCGGCGGTTTTGAAGATTATTTTGCCAAGGCGTTTCAGTCAAGCCATTCATTCTTTGCTCAGGATCTGATCAGCCTTTTGGGCGGCCGATTGCAGCTTTCCGGCGGTTTTAGGGCACAATGGTTTGACCTTAAAAGACCTGAGTTCAGCGATGTAAATGCACCGTACACAAGCTTTACGCTTAACAGCCCGCCTGCCGCGTCTACGCTGGACGGAGCCGTTTCCTATCTTTTTGAGACCGGAACAAAGGTTAGATTCCATGCAGGAACGGGCTATCGCGTCCCTTCGCTTTATGAGCGTTTCGGGTCTTACTATACGACGTGGCCTGCACCGGGATTCGTAGCTCTTGGCGATCCCGAATTGGGGCCGGAACGATCATTTGTGTTTGACGCGGGCGTAGAGCAGAATCTGTTTTCCGGAAAAGCGAGATTGTCCGCGACCTATTTTTACTCGCATCTGAGAGATATTATCGGTTACGGAAATTTTGATGCGCCGGACGAACACGGACGCTGGAGCGGGTATTTGAATACAAAAGGCGGTAAGTCACGAGGCGGCGAATTCAGCGCCGACATTCGGCCAACATCTTCGACCGACATCTTTGCTTCTTACACCTACACAGACAGCGAACAACTTGAGCCGCAGGTCGGGGGAAGCGGTGTTTTCCGCTCGCTTGCCATTCCTGAACATCAGTTCACGCTGACGGCGACCCAGAGATACAAGAAATTTTGGGTCAATGCTGATGTCCTGCTTGCCAGTGAGTATCTTGGCTCTATTTTCAGCAATGCGACATTCACTTCATATGTCTATCGCTTTGACGGCAATCGCCGCGTCGATCTGACCGCAGGCTATACATTCGATCTTTCCGAAAGATATTCGCTTCGGCTTTATGGCACGGTTGAGAATCTGTTCGATAACAAATACTTTGAGAATGGGTTTCGAACGCCGGGACGTAATTCACGGATCGGGCTGAATTTCAGTTTCTAATTTTTTTGCAGAAAGTATGACGGCCGGGACTTTGTTCGCATCGTTCCGGCTTTTATTTTCATCAGAAATATGTGGGTGCCGCGGGTGTTCGGCATGTTATAATAGTGTTTATCGAGGTGAATATTATGAGAAATGCGGTGTGTTTATTGATCGCTGTTGGCTTTTTGGCTGCTAATGCATCTGCTCAGAGCACAAAGACCATTACTAACCTCGATTTGGAGAAATACCGTCAGGCTCGTCTGGCGGCAGAAAAAGATCTGCGTGAAAATTACGAACGGCTCGGTTTCCCATCGCCTGAGGAGATGGAGAAACAGCAGGAAAAGGAACGGCTTGACCGTGAACGCCTGTCTGAAAGGCTGCGCGCCGAAAGGCTCTATCGCGAACAGACAGAAGCTGCGAACAACTCTGCTCCTGCTCAAGATCAGGTCATAATTGCACCCGTTCCTCAGTATTCCAATGGCGGTACTTCTGTTTTCTATACTGGCCTCTACAACCGGCGATACGGACGCGGCCAATATTGGCGATACAATTACCCGACACAAGGATATAGAGCGACACCTGTCGGCGTTTATCCTGTTCCTTTACCGCAGCCGCCGCCAAGGCCTGTTACTCGGCCAAACCGGCCACGGCGATAAGTATGCGGATCAGGCAAAATTGAGTTTTTGATACGCGCGGACTATGATTGAACATCATACGTTCCGCGCATTTTATTTTAATTTGGTAATTATGAAAGAAGGTTGGGAAGCCGTTATCGGCATGGAAATACACACACAGCTCGCTACCGAGACAAAGATCTTTTGCGGCTGTCGGGCAGAATTTGGCAGTGAGCCAAATTCAAACACCTGTCCTGTTTGTTTAGGCTTGCCGGGTGCGTTGCCGGTTCTTAATCGCAACGTCATCGAACTCGGTGCACGTGCCGCTCTCGCCCTTGGTCTTGAATTACAGGAAACATCTATCTTCGCCCGCAAAAATTATTTCTATCCTGATCTGCCGAAAGGTTATCAGATATCGCAATACGACAAACCTTTTTCGGCCAACGGCAAGCTAACGATAATGACTGCCGACCGTGACGATCACGGCCATGCCCGCGAATGGAAGCCGATGACCATTCATATCGAGCGGATGCACCTGGAAGAGGATGCCGGAAAGAATGTTCACGAGGGGCTTCCTCAGACCGATAAGTATTCTTACGTTGACCTTAACCGAGCCGGAACGCCGCTTGGCGAGATCGTTACCGGACCGGATTTTCGCACCTCTTGGCAAGCGTATGATTACGTCAATCATGTTCGCCGCGTTCTGCAATGGGTCGGTGCCAGCGATGCCGATATGGAAAAGGGAAACCTGCGCTGCGAAGCCAATGTTTCTGTTCGCCGCGTTGGTCAAGACAAGTTCAATAATAAGGTCGAGCTGAAAAATCTAAATTCTGTCCGCTTCATGCAAAAGGCGATAGAGTTTGAAATAGACCGCCAGATAGCCGCGCATGAAAACGGTGAGGGCGTTCAGCAGGAAACCCGTCTGTGGGACGATCAGAAACAGGAGACGCGTGTCATGCGTTCAAAGGAGGACGCACATGATTACCGCTATTTCCCCGAACCCGACCTGCAGCCGCTCGTGCTTTCCGCGGAGTTTATAGAAAGGGTCAAAAGCGAAATGCCGGAGCTGCCGGACAATATGCGTGAGCGTTTTACCGAGGTCTATGGGCTGAATTTTGCTGAAGCATCGCAGATAGTCTCCGATAAATACCTTGCCGCGTTCTTTGAAACGACGGCGCGAATAACGGCAAATCCGAAGCTTTCATCAAATTGGATCTTGGGGGAATTTACGAAGGAACTCAAAAATGCTGGCAAGACAGCTGCTGAAAGCCTGATGTCTGCCGAAGACCTGGCCGAACTGCTGAACACTCTTGAAAGCGGCAGTATCAATAACAACCAGGCCAAAGAGGTTCTGGTAGAGATGTTTGCAACCGGAGAAACTGCGACCAATGTCATTAGTAAAAAAGGCTTTGAGCAG
>JAHBSH010000050.1 GCA_019639215.1 Acidobacteriota bacterium | reverse complement strand
CAATATGCCGGAGCTTCACTGGCCATGGGCATATTTTGCCACCTTAGGGCTGATGGCAATTATTACGCTTGTCTTACTCTATGCATTCTGGCGAAAAGGCTGGATATTTCAGAGAGAAGCGTCGGCTATCGATCTCAATCGGGATAAAGAATAGATATCTGACCTATTCCATAAACCGTTCTACCTGAAGATCGCCAAATCCGTAAACGCCCGCCCGTCGCCGAAATTCGACAAAAACCTTCTCAAATTCCGTAAAACCTTCAGCTTTTATTTCAGCTACTACCTCTCGCGGATATGTGTCGATCTCGATCGCGGCAAGACATACCTCTTTCAAAAAAGGAAAACATGGTGAGCGATATTCAGAAAGTTCCCTAAGCGTTTCATAATCCTTTTTCCCATACGCCTGCCACAACCTTGAGCCGACCTCAATGTCCTCTTCGGAAAATTTTATCCGGGCATCAAAACAATCCTGCATCATAGAAGCATCGTGTTTGCCAAAGCCATCCCACACGTTTTCAGGCGAGAGATCTTTTGGCGCCGCGCGATAAACGCTCGCTCCAGAACCCTTCAACCTGTCCAGACAAAACCACATATTAACGGAACAGAACAGCTCGTATTCGAACCATAAAGTCACGTCAGATCCACCTTGCACTTCATCGATCCGAGCCAGCTGATCGGCTACCTTTTCGTGATAGTCTATCGGATCCTCGCCATACTCAGTAAAGATATACTGGGCACGTTCATCCCAAAACAGATCTATATCGGACGTATCAGCAGGGCCGAAAATGAACGCTTCATTGCAGACAACGACCTCGCCTTCGATACCGGTTTCGATAAAATCCTTGTGCTGTGCCTCGCCGGGCAGTACGTGCAGTTTCATAATGAAAAACTCAACGCGTATATCACAGACAAACAAACCCCGGCGTAAATACCGGCGACAATATCATCGGCACAGATACCAAGACCGCCGTGTAGATGCTGCAGATCGTCTATCGGATACGGCTTCCAGATGTCGAATAAGCGAAAGAGCATGAAACCTGCCAGAAGCATCTTCCACGAAAGGTCGAAGGAAACAAAGGCAAATGTAAACGGAATAAAAAGAAAGGTAACAAGCTGTCCAATAATTTCATCAATAACAGCTTCGGACGGATCTGAACTGCCCAAGAGTTCCATCGCTCTCTCTGCGGCCCAAATACCCAGCAAACATAGCAGAATCAACAGTCCGGCAAGTGTTGTTGTGATAAGTGCATTATAAAAATCGAAAAAAGGATCGTGTGTGCTCACGCGGTAAGAAACAGCCTTTAACATTCTGCCTGCAAGCAGATAGACCAGAACCCCTACCATCGACCCCCAAGTTCCGGGAGCAAGCGGTAAATAGCCGACACCGCATGTTGTAACGGCTAGGGCAATGTGGTCTTTAAGGCCTTCCGGCTTCCTGCGTTCTATATTTTCCTTCATGCGAGGATATGTTTGTATCGCAAAAAACTATCAACTTCAAACTGAAAACTATGAACTGTCAGAAAAAATAGCAGATCGTAAGCTTTCGACCGTTCACCGCTAAAAAGGTCAAATTAGAATTCTATTCCCTGCTGGGCATATATTCCGGCATGAAATGGATGCTTTATTTCTGTCATTTCAGTGACAAGGTCGGCCGCTTCAATAAGTTCCGCTGGGGCATTTCTTCCGGTCACAATAATATGCAAATGCGGCTGTTGTTCCCTAATGGCCTTTATCTCTGCCAAAACAACTTCCAGGTCGAGAAACTTATAATCCAGGACATAGACAAGTTCGTCAAACACCAGCAGATCATATTCACCGCTTCGCATTTTTTCAACGCAAAGCTGCCAAGTTTCCTCAGAGGTCTTGATATCCTGAACCTTGTCGTTAGTGTCCCACGTGAATCCGTCACCCATTGTATGCACTTCGACACCTAGCTGTTCCAGCGATTCGTGCTCACCGTAACGGTCGTTCTTCGATTTCATGAACTGTATCAGACAGCAGTTCATTCCGCGTCCGGCAGCTCGAACCAAAACGCCTAAAGCGGCTGTGGTCTTTCCTTTACCGTTACCGGTATTGACCATCAAAAGCCCGCGTGTATTCTCGCGATATTCTTCACGCCGCCATTTATATCGCTTTTCTTTGTTATCGACCATGGTCAAAACAATTTTGGCAGTTGAAAGCCTTCAAGGGCAAACACCCATGAAACTTTCCACTGCCAAGGTTCATCACCGCCCGGTAAGCAGAATCTATTCGCTGTCCGGAGTCTCCGATATCCAGTCCGGGTCACTGCGGTCTACAGCTTCCCTCACAGCGGAAAGAAGTATTGCCTCAGCCTCGTCCCAATCTCCTTCGATAGCAAGGCCCGACGCGTTCTTGTGTCCGCCTCCGCCAAACTTCTCGGCGACCTTTGAAACATTTATATCGCCTTTTGATCGCAGACTGACACGGTACTTGTTATCGCCTACCTCACGCATGTAGATCACCGCCCTTATCTCGCGTGCTGCTAATGGAATGTTTACGAATCCGTTATTGTCGCCGTCTTCCGCACCGGATTCCTGACGCATAGCTCGGGTTTGCCGCAGCATTGCAATGCGGCCCGAAGGATCGCGATGAACAGTTCCCATCACCTGCCGCATCAGATCTATACGAGCCCACGGATAGCTGTTATACACGATCTCTGAAATGTAAGCGGGTTTTACACCGGCCTTTACAAGCTCAGAGGCCACCTTTAAGGTCCTGTCTGTTGTGTTTGGAAAATGAAACGACCCTGTGTCGGTTACAAGGGCCATATAAACGCACTCAGCGATCTCTTTTGTAACCCTTCCGCCGATGGCCTTACAGAGGTTGTAAACCATCTCGCCTACGGCTGACGCTGTCGCATCGATCCAATTGATCGAGCCAAAATGCTCTCCGGTTGCGTGATGGTCTATGTTTACAGTGAATTCCTGATCAAGCCCTCTAATACCGGGACGTTGCAGATCAGAACACTCAATGACAAACACAGCATCATAATCGGCGTCGATCTCATCCACTTGGCGTATATCGTCTGCACCGGGCAAACCGCGATACGCGAATGGAATATCCCCGTGAACGATTACCTCGGCATTTTTACCGAGCGATTTGAGCAGCCAGCAAAGACCTAACGACGACCCGACACCGTCACCGTCAGGTTTGATGTGGGTCGTAATGCCAAAAGCCTGCTTGTTTTCAATTAACTCAACTACTTGACTTAACACTCAACATGATTCGTGACCGCTTAGCAACCGATGAAAGAAATTCTCCTGTCATCAGGTATCGGCGGATCACTCCTCCTTCGTTTCAATTTCAACGCTGCTTGAAAGTTCCTGCAAAATAGCTCCCACTCGTGCGGCATTCTCTTCGGCCGTGTCACGAACAAAATGCAGGTGCGGAACGTGCCTCAGTTCGAGATCGAGGGCAATCTGGCGGCGGACAAAACCTTCCGCTCGACGAAGCCCTGCCAGAATGGCGTTTATCTCCTTTTCCGAACCTTCAGACAGAATAAAGACCTTTGCGTCGCGGAGGTCATCCGCTACTACAACATCGGTCACGATCACTGATTCAAGCCGCGGATCGTTCAATTCAAAACCGACGACCTCCGCTATCGCTTCCTTCAGCGTCTCTGCCATTTTTGCGGGACGATGCATCATCAAACAGCAAGGCTTCCTTCAAACGAAACACGGAAAAGCTATGATGTTCCGTTAATTGAGGGGGCCTTTTCAAAAATCCAAAATTACAATTCAGTTGCGGCTATCTTTTCGATAACGTATGCCTCGATCTCATCCTCAACCTTGATGTCATTGAAATTCACAAGGCTGATACCGCATTCATAACCCTGTTTGACCTCATTGACGTCATCCTTAAAGCGTTTGAGTGTGGCAATATCGCCATCCCATACAACAACTCCGTCACGTATGAGCCGTGCTTTGGCTTGTCGTCGGATAAGGCCATCCGTAACGCGGCAGCCCGCGATCGTACCGATGCGTGATACCTTGAACGTCTCCTGAACACGAGCCTTTCCGAGTATGGATTCCTTCTCTATGGCGTCAAGCATGCCGATCATTGCAGCCTTTATCTCTTCTTCGACCTTGTAGATGATCGAATGTAGTCTGATATCGACCTCTTCCTGTTTCGCAACGTCAGCTGCACGTGCCTCTGGACGCACGTTGAAACCGATGATGACGACAGCCGTCGAAACATCATCTGCCTGAGTTGCTGAGGCAAGAAGCACGTCGGATTCGGCGATTGCGCCAACGCCTGCTCTGATGACCCTGACCTTGACCTTCTCTGTAGAGAGCTTTTCAAGTGTTGCCCTAAGAACTTCCACCGAACCCTGAACGTCAGCCTTGAGGATGACCAGCAGTTCTTTGACCTCAGCCTGACCGAGCGATTCAATACCACGTTTCGTGGTCTTGAGCATCGCTGCCTGGCGAGCCTGCATCTGTCGCTGGCTGGCGATCGTCTGAGCGCGGTCAACATCTGAAACCACCTGGAAAGTGTCGCCCGCTTGCGGCACACCTTGAAGCCCGAGTATCTCGACCGGTGTTGCCGGCGGAGCATCGCTCACATTCTCGCCGCGATCAGAGAACATCGCTCTGACCTTTCCATAAAACTGGCCAACAATGAACGGATCGCCTACGCTAAGTGTTCCCTGCTGAACTAGAGCGGTCGCCACGGCACCTCTGCCCTTATCAAGCTTAGCCTCCAGTACAACTCCTGAAGCACGCCGGGTCGGGCTTGCCTTAAGGTCAAGAATGTCTGCCTGAAGAAGAACTGTTTCCAGAAGCGTATCAAGGCCTGATCTGGTCTTGGCGGAAACCGGAACCATTTCTATATCTCCGCCCCAATCAACAGGCTGAAGACCCAGAGAAGCGAGGCCCTGTTTGACCTTGTCAGGGCTTGCCGATGGTTTGTCTATCTTGTTTATCGCTACGATGATCGGAACCTTGGCCGCTTTTGAATGCTCTACAGCCTCTATGGTCTGCGGCATGACGCCATCATCAGCGGCGACCACCAATATAACGATATCGGTCGCCTTAGCACCGCGGGCACGCATCATCGTAAATGCTTCGTGGCCAGGCGTATCCAAAAACACAACTCGACGCGGATTATCAGGATCTTCAGAATTGGGAACATAAACACTGTATGCTCCGATATGCTGAGTTATTCCGCCTGCCTCGCCTTCCGCTACATTAGCCGAGCGAATTGCATCCAGCAGTGAGGTTTTACCATGATCAACGTGTCCCATGACGGTCACGACAGGAGCACGCGGCAATTCCACATCATCCGAACCTTCCTCGATCAGCTGTTCGAATTCCTGTTCGATGACCATTTCCTCGAAAGGAACAAATGTTATCTCGTAGCCAAAATCCAGTCCCAACTCAACAGCCATCTTTTCACCGATCGGCTGATTTAGCGTTGCAAACACACCTCGTTTGATAAGAAGCTGAACGATGTCACGAGGCGTGATGCCGAGGGCTTCGGCATATTCACGGACGGTTGCTCCGTCAACAAGCCTGACCTGACGCGAATCAGATGCTTCCTCGCGATTTACCTGTGCAAGTACGCGTTCCTCTATTGTACGTTGACGCGGAACGTCTATCTCGCGTTCTGCAAATTTGCCGCCTTTACTATCAGCCTTGCCTTTGCGTCCGCCGGAACGTCCCGGCCTGCGGCGATTGTCAGCCGGAGGTGTGTAATTTAGCTGTGGTGTTGAGGTCTCGCCCGGCGTTCCGCGAAACTCTCCGCGACGGCCACGAGATTCTTTTTGAGCTTCAGAGGTAAGCTTCCCTGTCTTGGTCGGGAGATCTGAGACGATCTTCTCACCGGGTTTTACACCTTTTTGAAGAGCATCGCGCGTCAGGGTCAATTGTTTGATCTGTGTTCCGGTAGGCCTTAGTATCTTATTACCAGTAACGGTTTTGGGCTTTTCTACTACAGGCTGCTCAACTTCTTCGGCCACCGCCTCTACTGGAGTTTCGTCGACCTCTTCAACAGGTTCCTCGATCGGCTCCGGAATGATCTCAGGCTCTGCGACCTGCTCTTCTTCCTCTAATGCAGGTTCTGCCTGTTCCTGCTTTTTCTTGAGCACTTTGCGAACAGCCGGAGCCGGTGCTGTCTTAGCTTCCTGAGTTTTCTCCTCAGGTGCTTCAACGACAACGTCGGCCTCTTCGCTCGCGACAACTTCGGCCTCGCTCACAACCTCAGACTCTTCGACCGACTCTTCGGCGGAATCTTTCTTCTTAACGGCCTTGATGACCTTAACGGCTCTGCGCGGCGTCGGGTCCGCTTTGGGGAAATACTTGAGCCGCACCTTTTCCGCCAGCTCCCCGCTGACAGAGTTGGACGGCACACTGACGTCAGCACCCTCGCGGCGGAGGTCTTCCATCACGCGCTTTGTGTCCTGCTTTAGCTCACGCGCAAGGTCGTAAACCCGTATTTTCTTACCGATCGGCATAATTTACCCAATAAACTGCAGACCATTTTATCTTCTGCGAATGATCGCTCCGGGATATTTATCCTTGATAAGGATCATTCTGAACGGCTAGGCCTCATCCGTTTCTTTCTTGTCCGTTTCCGGAGTATCCTCCGAAGCCTCTAGGCCATCAGACGTTTCCTCAGCCTCACTTTCACCATCTGCAGATACGTCTTCATCCGCATCATTCTCTGCACTTTCAGAAACGCTTTGCTCTCCCGCTTCCACCTCAGAGACTGCGTCTTCCGAAGTGACGACTTCCTCTGACGGCTCTTCATCAGTGCTGACATCAGGAGCCGTCTCATCAGCTCCTGCCTCTTCTTCAGTATTCTGAGCGGCCTGGCTGTTCTTCGCAGCAACTATTGACTTGGCCGCTTCGAGGATCGCCTCGGCCTGGTCAAGACTGAGGTCAAGGCTGTCAACGAGATCATCGACTGACATTGCCGCCAAAGCCTCAACATCATTCACCCCGCGCTCAGCGAGGGCTTCTGCCTGATTATGAGAAACTCCCTCAATAGCGGTCAGCGGAACAACCTCGCCTGATGCCATCATCTGACCCATCTGCTGAGTGATCTGCTGCTTCAGAATATCTTCACTGACTATATTGATATTCCAGCCGACAAGACGTGTCGCCAGGCGAACGTTCTGTCCTTTCTTGCCTATGGCAAGACTCAGCTGGTCCTCGCCAACTATCACATCCATCTCACGACTGTTTATATCCGTGATGCGAACCTGAGAGACCTTTGCCGGTGAAAGAGCATTTGCGGCAAACACCGACGGCTCGTCTGACCACTCAATGATGTCGATCTTCTCTCCTCTAAGCTCCTTGATGATCGACTGAACACGCGATCCCTTCATACCGACACAGGCTCCGACCGGATCTACATCCTTTTCATTCGAAGCAACGGCGATCTTCGCGCGATCACCCGGCTCACGCACGGCAGATTTAATGACGACCGTATCGTCATAAATTTCAGGAACCTCCATCTCAAACAGCCGTTTGATCAGATCGCCTGACGCACGCGAAACGGTTATCTGCTGGCCTTTTTGTTCCTTCGAAACGTCTTCTATAACAACGCGGATGCGTTCTCCTTGATTCCACATCTCACCGCGCGATTGCTGTTTTTTCGGAAGTATGGCCTCAAGATTGTTACCGAGGTCAATGATCATGTCACCGCGTTCAAAACGCTTTACAGTTCCGTTTATCAGCTCGCCTTTACGGTCTATGTATTCGTCGTAAACCTTTTCGCGGATAGCCTCTCTAACCTTCTGAACAAGGATCTGCTTAGCCGTCTGGGCAGCAATACGTCCCATTTCCTCTGCCGGCAGAGGGATTAGGAGCATATCTCCGATCTCAACCTCGTCACCGGCAAGTTCCTGAGCCTCTGTCAGGGCTAATTCGGATGACGGATTCTCGACCTCTTCGACAACGACCTTTTGAACCGATATTTCTATGGCTCCTTCCTCGTTGTTCCAATCGACCTGTATGCTTTCGCCCGTCTTGTCATGAGCGCGAAACTGCTTTCGGGCAGCCGCTTTAACGGCTTCCTTCATCGCCTCTATGACCATGTCGCGGTCAAGTCCCTGCTCGTTACAGAGAATCTCAATGCTTTGTCCGATCGATGATGTCATACCTGATCCATTTGCCATCCTTCCTTTAATTCAAATAATATGCCGCTAAACTTTTCTAGGGCCTTTGAGGTTATCTAAAACCCCACTTATTGTTGTTTCCTGTCCTTTCGGCTACCACCTTTTAGCGATTCGGCGAGGTCAAAAAGCAGGTTCGCCTTAGCTACATTTTCATAAGGAATAGAGATTATTCCCGCCGTTTTATCCTCAAAGGACACCATGCCGCCCTCTATCCCGATCAGTCGCCCCTTGAAAAGTTTCTTGCCTTCAACGGGTTCCTGCGTCTTTATTCTTGCCGATTTTCCGGCAAATTTTCTAAAATCCTCTTGAGAGTACAACTCTCTTTCTATGCCCGGCGAGGAAACTTCCAGAACGTATGCTCCGGGGATCATATCCGTCGAATCCAAAACCCCTTCGATGTCTTGCGACAATTTTGCACAGTCATCAAGGGTGATCCCGCCCGGCTTGTCTATAAAGATGCGTATAACGAGATCTCTTTTGGTGCCGCCGATCTCAGCATGAACGAATTCAAAACCGAATCCGGCAGCAGCTTTTGCCGCCAGATCACGCACATCGCTCACTATTGCCGTACGATCCATTTTCTTCGTCCCCAAAAAAATAAAAAAGTGGGCAGAAACCCACTTGATACGTACCACGCATCGCGACAAACTTTTATATTATCGCAACCGGGCTTCAAAAAGCAACCCGGCCGCTAACTTGCTAGAGATTGTCCTTTATCCTATTCAACACATTTGTCATTTCCGAAACACGCGATCCGATAACATTGACCTTATCTTCACTTGGTGATGATGTAAGTTCCTCTGCCATCACCAAAGTTTCCTTGAGCACTTTCACCAGCCTTGCTGTTTCCTTGCCAATGACCTGAGATGGATCAGGAGCACCCGCAAGCGACCTTTTAGCTTCCGCGACCCCCCAGTGCGTGATGCGAACCACATTGACACGATTCGTCTCAGCGATCCAGCTCTCACCAGAAAGATATGACTTTATATCGTCGATGCTTGGGAAAAACCCCTCTTTTTTCAGCAGCTCCGCAAAATCTACGTTCACCGAATCTTTTCCATCGGTGATCTCATACAGCTTGGTCAAAACTTTGTGATAGACATCCATAGATTATCTGGTTACAACCATTCACAGAATATTGTCAAAACGCTCCCTCGGATTCAGCTATTGATTGCAAGTTTTGCCACGCCAAGAATTCCTGCATCATCACCCAGTCCGGCGCGGACAAGTTTAACACGTTCAGCCGGTTCACGAAATGCCCGCTTGATCATCTCATCACGCGCGGCATCAATGAATAAAGGCCAAGCCTGGGATGCACCGCCACCTATGACGATAACTTCTGGATTTAGAAGATTTACCAGACCGCCCATCGCGATGCCGAGGTAAAAACCAAAACGCCGAAAAACCTCAGTAGCCAAATCATCCCCATCTACAGCAGCGTTGTAAACATCAAGGGAGGTCAAAGCGCCGTCTGCATCCAATATAGACGAAGGAAATTCTGCCTTTAACAACCGGGCCATTTTAACGACCGCTGTCGCTGATGAATACTGCTCCAGACATCCTACACTTCCACATCCGCATGGTGCCCCAAAAGGCTCTACACAAACGTGGCCGACCTCTCCAGCCGTCCCATCAACCCCGCGAAGAGGCTGTCCGTTCACGATCAGTCCGCCACCAACGCCTGTTCCTAATGTGAGACAGATCGAATTATCAAACCCCTTTGAGGCTCCCAGCCAATTCTCTCCGATACCCGCAGCGGTCGCATCATTTTCTAATACGACCGGCAGATCCAACTGTTTGGCAAGGTCATCGCTAATGGCATAGCCATTTAGGTCAGGTAGATTCGGGGCTGCCCTAATGAACCCTTTATTCTGATCGACAACCGCCGGAGCAGCAATACCAAATCCTGATATCGCCGTCCCGTTATCCGCCTCCTTGATACATTGAGCCGCAAGATCCAGGATCAGCCCAGTCACTTCTTCCCTTGTTCTTTTCGGAGGGGTCGCCCCCCGAATCCGATACAGGATCTCACCATCCTCTCCTACAACCGCCATTCGGAGATTGGTTCCACCGAGATCGGCAGCCAACACTTGTTTTTTCATCAATGCGTTCTTTCCAATGAAAGTTTATTGTTGCTTAGGCCTTTCGTTCTCGGGAACGTTCCTAAAAACATCGTCGTACTTTGCGTAACCGTCTTTGATCACGGTATCCATCAGATTTGATTTATCTACGGAGATCACCTCAAGAAGTATCGCCTGAACCTCTTTACCTATCGCGTCATTCATGAACGGCTTGGTATCCAGCTTTTCTCCCTTGGCCAGTTTTATCGCTGCATCTACCGCGCCATTAGCAAGTTCGACGATCGGTTTATAAACCGTCATGGCTTGTTTGCCGGACGCTATTCGCTGAAGAGCGTCTAATTGAGCATCCTGTCCGGTTACGAGTACCTTTCCGTCAAGTCCTCTTTTCGAGAGGGCTGACACAACGCCTCCGGCCATTCCGTCGTTCGACACAACGATCGCCTGGATGTTGTCATTATTTCTTGTAAGTGTATTCTCAACAAAATTCAAAGCCTGCGAACTGTCCCAACCGTCAATGAATTCTTCTGCAACGATCTTGATCTTGCCGGAGTCAATAGCAGGTTTCAGTACAGCAAGCTGCTCCTTCTTCATTATATGGGCGTTGTTATCTGTCGATGCCCCGTAAACCATCACATAGTTTCCCTCAGGTACTTTTTCCAGAGCGTATTCAGCTATCCGCCGTCCTATCACCGGCACCTGATGAGAGATGTAAAGATCGATCTTGTCCGAATCAATAAGCCTATCATAGCTAATAACAGGAACGCCTTGAGCCTTTGCCTTTTCTACCATTGAAGCAGCCTGCTTTGCATTGCTCGGGGCTATCACGAGTACGTCAATTCCCTTAGTAAGGAGGTTGTCAACGTCGTTGGCCTGTTTGTCAGCCTTGTTGTCGGCGACAGTGATCTCGCATATTACGCCAAGCTCTTTACAACGTGCCTGAAATGCATCGTGATCCCTTTGCCACCTTTCCTCTTTGACGGTGTCCATTGCGAATCCGATACGAACTTGCTTGCCTGCATCAGATGTTCCGTTAGGAGATCCGCTCGGTTGGGTCCCGCCACCGCAACCTATAATAAATGCTGCAAACAGGGTAATAAGAGCTGACCTAAATATCATAAATTCCCCCATACTTATATAATTTGTATTTAAAGAAGGCTTCACAGATTAAATCAAAATTTTTGAATATCGGCAATTCCATTATGTCTGTTAATGGATTTATGTATCGCCGAGATCAAAATGGAAATTCTTTTACTAACTGTGATGGCGGAAAATATAAGAACTTCTGAGGTCGAAAAAGCGACACCGAATGTTCGCAACCATATCAAAAACAGTTTTTTAATAGATAATTCCGCTTACAAAATATTCGGTTTTTATTGACACATCTTGGTTTTCATGTAAAATGTTGAATGGATTGATTTTTTCCACGTAGTTAGATTTGAAAATTAGTGGCAAAACGCGCTAGATTGTAAATGCGGAAGAAACATGATTTTCCGCGTAGCTGGAGACAGATCACGGCACGAAAAAAGTATCGGCCAATTGAGCGTCCCGGAAAATGTTCGATCCGTAACCGTATTTTTAATAAGGCGGTCTCGATGAGAACGTCTGATCGTTACGGAATTTCAATTCGTAAGAATTGAGTTTCTGCAATAGTTTTGCTTTAATCCTATTTCGATTTTGATATAATCGGATTTTGGATATTTAATTGATATTATTGAGGGGATTGTCACAGGAGGAAAATTAAACAAATGCTCGGCAAAAACTTTTTTCACAAATTCACGACATCTTTCACTGCCGTCGCTATTTTAACCGTCTATTCCATGGTCGCTCTTGCAGTGCCGGGTGATCTGACCGGTGAAATAACTGTATCCGGAACGGTAACCGTTAACGGTCAACCTACAGTTTCAAATTCGACCATTACATCAGGAAGCACTATCATCACATCCGCCGGTTCGTCGGCAGTTGTCAGCCTCGGAAAGGTTGGCCGCGTTGAATTGCAGGAAAATTCAAACATGGTGCTTAACTTCTCTGCCTCAGGAATAGTTGCTATCGTTTCCTCCGGCACGGCTCGCATGGCTAATGGCGTCGGGATCTCGACAACGGTTAGCACACGCGACGCAACGGTGATCGCTGATTCAAGTCAGGCTAACAACTTTCAGGTCGGCCTCGAAGGCACATATACGTATGTGAACGTAACCTCTGGAAACGTCACAATGCGTGAAGGTAGTTCAGACCGTCAGGTCGCTGCTGGGTCTTCGGCTACGGCAGGTGAAGTTGGCCAAACAGGTTGTGAACCGTGTCTGCGTCCTGGTTCGGCTCCGCCGATGAACTTTGCAGGATGGGGCTGGTTTGCACTTCTTGGTCTTGGAGCAGCAGGTGCTGCTATTCTCCTCGGAACCAGAGATTCCAAGAAGAGAACAGGCGGTGACACGACAGTTATTGTTAGTCCGGTTGACTAAGCGGTTTAACAAACAGAAAATTTTGTGGTCAAATAAATGTGCGGGTCATGTTTCTAACGTGACCCGCACAAATTTGTTTTAGGCACTAGATAATCATACTTATACACGGAACAATTCAGTAATATTTATATGCAGATCGCAGTTATAGGCACAGGATACGTAGGACTTGTTACAGGAGCCTGCTTTGCAGAATTTGGTGTTGACGTCACATGTGTTGATGTTGACATCGATAAAATTGAGAAGCTCAAGAATGGTATCATCCCGATATATGAACCGGGACTGGATAATTTGGTCAAAAAAAATGTGAATGCCGATCGCATTCGCTTTACTACTGAACTAGCTTCTGCCGTTGCCAAAGCTCAGGTTGTGTTTCTTGCAGTCGGCACCCCGCCAAAAGAAGACGGGTCGCCTGATATGAGTTTTTATCAGCAGGCGGCATTAGAGGTTGCGAAAGCCCTGACCGGGTACACGGTGCTTGTGACCAAGTCAACTGTTCCGGTCGGAACAGGAAAATGGTTGTCGGATTTTGTAACCGAGAACAAAAATGCGAGTGCTGAATTCGGTGTTGCTTCCAATCCGGAATTTCTTCGTGAAGGAGCAGCAATTGAAGATTTTATGCGCCCCGACCGCGTTGTCATCGGATCTAATGATACGCGTGCGATCGAAGTGATGAAGGAACTTTACCGTCCACTTTATCTTATAGAAACGCCTATTGTCATAACATCGCTCGAGGCCGCCGAGCTTATCAAATATGCTGCAAACGCTTTCCTTGCGACCAAGATAACGTTCATAAACGAGATCGCTAATCTTTGTGATGCCATCGGGTGCGACGTTCACGACGTAGCAAAAGGAATGGGCATGGACAATCGTATAGGAAGGAAATTTCTTCATCCAGGACCTGGTTACGGTGGATCGTGTTTCCCTAAGGACACCCGGGCATTGACCACTGTCGCCGACCAATTCGGTGTCGAGACCAGAATAGTCGACGCCGTCATCGAGGCAAATGAGCGTCAGCGCGACGCCATGATACCAAAGATCCAAAAACTTATCGGTGACTTCTCCGGAAAAAAGGTTGGTGTTTTGGGACTATCGTTCAAACCTGAGACCGATGATATGCGTGAATCTCCGGCTATTGATATCATTCATTCAATGATCGAGCGTGGAGCTTCCGTCAGGGCTTTCGATCCTGTTGCGATGGAAGAATCAAGACACTACATCAATGGTATCGAATATGCCTCGAATGAATATGACGCGATCACGGGTGCAGATGTACTTGTTATCATTACAGAATGGAACCAATTCCGTGCCCTAGATATGCAAAAGGTCAAAGAGCTTTTAAATACTCCCAAGATCGTTGATCTCAGAAATATCTATGAACCGGAAGATATGCGCGAGATCGGCTTTGAATATATTGGTGTCGGGCGTTAAGTTCGGTGTGACTAATTACCTATAAAAAGAATGTTTACAACAAAAGTATTAGTAACAGGCGGTGCCGGGTTCATCGGCTCAAATCTGTCGGACGAGCTTATTAGACAGGGAGCCAAGGTTTCTATATTGGATAATCTGACGACAGGTTTTCGCGAAAATCTGGAAGAAATTTCCGGAGATTTTGATTTTCACGAGGCAGATCTTAATGATACCGGTGCGTTGGATAAAGCTCTTGAGGGTGTCGAGATCGTTTTTCATCAAGCCGCACTCCCAAGCGTTCCGCGGTCAGTTGCAGATCCGCTTGAAACACATCAGGCATGCGTGAACGGAACTTTCAATTTGCTGTTAAAGGCGAAGGAAAAAGGAGTTCGACGTGTCGTCTATGCTGCGTCGAGTTCGGCCTATGGTGATCAACCGACGTTGCCTAAGGTTGAGACAATGCCGCCTGACCCGCTATCGCCTTATGCTGCCGCAAAACTGATGGGTGAATATTACTGCCGTGTTTTTAGCAATGTTTACGGACTGGAAACTTATGCTTTGCGTTACTTCAATGTCTTCGGTCCGCGGCAAAATCCCGCATCACAATATTCCGGTGTCATATCGCGTTTTATAGACGCTCTTATGAAAGACGAAACTCCGGTCATATTCGGCGACGGCGAGCAATCACGTGACTTTACATACATTGCCAATGTGGTCAACGCTAATATTAAAGCGGCTCAGGCGACGGAAGGTTCCGGACAAGTGATGAATGCAGCAAACGGAGAAAGGATCACACTTAATGAATTGCTGAACGTTCTGGCAAGTATCACCGGCAAAGAAGGTGTTAGAGCCGATCATCAGCCTGCCCGTAAAGGTGATGTAAAGCATTCTCAGGCGGACAATAGCCGGGCTATCGAATGGCTCGGATACGAAAAGCTCATTGGATTAGAGGAAGGCTTGAAAAATACGATCGAATGGTGGAAGAACAGCCGTTTTGCGAAGATGTAACAACCGCCTCAAACATCACCCCAAAAACTACATCAATCAAACCATATTAAAAGGGCCTCCGATCATCCGGAAGCCCTTTTCTCTTATTTATGACCCCTCTGTTCTACCAGCTGAATCTTGCCTGAAGCGAAACGCTGCGGTTCGTGGAACTGCTGCCGCCAAAACCGCCGAATCCGCCAAAACCGCCCTGAGTTCTGGTATATTCACCAAAACGGGTCGAAGCCAAGTTTCCTACCGGAGCTGCAAAGTTTACGGTGTTGAGCAGGTTATTGAAGTTAACACTGATATTGAGATTATACGGGCTTCGTCCCCCGAAACCGCCAAAACCTCCACCACCGCGAGGTCCGCCTCCACCGCCGCCAGGACCGCGGCCACCAACTCCGCCCCAGCCGCCGCCAGGACCGCCTTGTCCGCCACCACCGGCTTCAGCACGTTTTCCAAATCCGAAATTCTTGGAAACACCCAGATTGACGCTAAAGAATGTAGGGCCGTCAGCAAAGTTTCTAGGAACTATTGAGTTCGGATCATAACCGGAAACATCACAAAAGGAATGTGTAAGGCCAAGTGCGGTACATCTTGCGGCCAGTTCACCAAAAGTGGGACGCTCATTGTTTATACCGTCTCGGTTCGTATCCTCGCCTCGTATAATGTTGAAGGGCGATCCTGAATTCGCGGTGATCATTGGTCTAAGAGAGAAATCCCAAGGCAATGTTACGTTTCCACCCAGGTTAAAAGTGTGTCTTATATCACCACTTGACCGGCTGTATTCGTCCGTCAGATCGTAGGAATAAGCAGGATAGCTGCCGGTTCCGTCAGCATCGCTTTTAGTGAATCCGTAGCCGTAATTGGCAAATACAGTAAATCTTCTTGCAATACTTGACCGCAATGTGAACATAAGGCGGTTCTGATTGTTAATACCGGATGACTCGAATTGTGTTATCGGCCCACTGTCAGGAAATGGTCTGGGAGCAGTGTCGCAATCAATCTGATCAGGGCATATCGGGGCGTTAATATTCCTTGCTCTCAGCACATGGAGCGTGCGGGAACCGATATAAAAGACCGACATCGAGCTGTTAAATGGCAACTGGCGTTCAACGCCGGCTGTCCATTGATACATATACGGAGCCTGCAGGTCCGGAGCAACTGTGCGAACCGTGCTTGAATAAGGCAATAGTGCAAGTATCTCAGCAGCGGTCGGGACATTCGTTACGCCATTTAAGGTGAAGACCGGCTGTTGGAGAATTTGAAGAGCAATTGGCTGTAAGACCGGATCTGCCTCAAAAATGCTTGCGGAAAGGCTCATTTGGTTGACACCGTTAAAACGTCTTGCCTGTAATGTCTGATTCTCACCGAATCGTGAATAGAACACACCTACACCGCCTCGAATTACCGTCTTAGCGGTTTTTCCCATAAGGGTTGCCGGTGCGAGAGCAAATGAGAAACGCGGGGCAAAGTTCAAAGAATCACTGATGTTCGTCTGATTCTCATAACGAAGGCCAAAACTAAGCGTAAGGGCCGGATTGATACGCCAGTCATCTGTGATGAAAAGCCCCAACTCCGTCTGGGATACCTTTTGCTCAGGATTTCCGGTATTGATCGTGAAAGATGTCGGAGTCGCAAGGCCAAGTATGGTATCGCGATACTGTTGAATATTTGTAAATGAAAAACTTCCGCCGTAGCCGCTTTCGGAACGATCAGAAATGGATACTCCGCGGAGTCGAACGCCGAACTTTACAGCGTGTTCAGAAGATTCGCCGAATGAGGTTGTAGTGTAATTCTGTATCTCCCAGCGGTTCGACCGATTAAAACTGAGGCCGACCTGTGCACCGCCGCCTGAGAATGCAGACCCTACACTTATCGACGGAATGGAGTTGTCTCCCTCCTGATCTCTTCTGTCAAGATCAAGGCTGAACCTCGTTTCATTGATCGTTTTAGGACTTAGGATAGAGGTCTCGGTTATACGGAACTCGTGGCCGACGTTCTTTGAATCTGAAGCCCGTGAAAGCAGCGTCAGATCACCGACTCCTTGATTCTCTGCTTTTCGGCTTGAGAAGTTATATCGGAACTGAAGCGTGTGGTTCTGCCCAAACTGATGATCATACCTTGGACTGAACGACCACCGTGTTGAAGGCACCTCAACGTCCTCAGTATAGTTATAGATATTCAAAGAAGGATCTAGGAGCTGTGCGTTGATGACCCTGTTGGCGTCTTCGTCGCTATAGCTCATGTCAAAAAAGAATGATGATCTGCCCTTCTGAACCGGTCCGGACAAATTCCCTCTGAAACTACGGGTCTGTGCCGGAGCCTTATTTACGGAAAACGGATTCCGTGAATCGAGCCTTGAGTCTCTCAGGTTCACCGAAACGCTGCCGCGGAATGAATCAGAACCGGGGCGCGTCAATATCTCGATACGTCCAAATCCAAGCCGGTCATATTCAGCTGAAAAAGGATTCTGGTTGATGCGGATCTCACGGATAGCTTCTTTCGGCGGCATACGTCCGCCGGTAAATCCGTCAATGTAGATCTGGCCGCCGTCAGGCCCTGCACCTGCTCCGGCAAGAGCCTGAAGAGCTGCTTCGAGTTCATCTGGATCATCTGGCAAAGCGTCGATCTCGTCCTGTTTCAGAACTGTCGCGCTCAGGTTATTGGCCGGGTCGGTAGAAACATCGTTTCCGGTGTCTATATCGACCACTTCCTCTACGGTCTCGACCACAAGCAGAACCGAAAGTTCGGTTCTGCGCCCTGCAGTAACATCTACCTCGGTATTGTCGTAAAGTGCGAAATTAGAAGCAAAAACAGTAACTTTATACCTCCCCGGTGTCAATCCTGTTACGCTAAATTCACCCGTACGATTTGTCGTGGTCGTCTTTTCCTTACCGCTGGCATCTGTCACTGTCACGGTGGCACCGGCCACCACATCGCCTAATGCGTCCTGAACCTGCCCGGCAATGCTCCCGTTCTGTTGGGCACTTACTGTCAACGGCGCGAATATTGCCGCGATGCCGAGTATGGTTAGTAATCTTATGATCTTCATATGAATCCGCCTGTAAAAGTATCTATCTTCCTCACATATGGACGCCGATGACAATACTGACGCCATATTTTTTTATTAAATTGCAGTTCTATTTCTTTACGGAAAATCTAGTCCGTCAAAACCTGGTATTGTAAATCCGCCGCTCTGAGCTGTTCTTGACCGTCGCGTTCCGCCCTCTGCTGCTGCAGCAGCCTGGACGAACGGTTCGACACCGGCCAGAAGCTTGATGGCGGTGATACGGGTCTGGTCGTCTCCCTTTGTGCTTGACACAGCTATCATGTCTCCCGGTTTGAGATCGTTTATATTGATGGCCGGGAAACGCTCGAACATGTCATCAACTCCGCCTGCTCCGCCCGGACGCATCGTTCGCTGGCCTTCGCCCGGTGCTCCGCCCATTGGACGTCCCTGTCCGCCTGCAGGCGGCCCGCCAGCCGGTCTTCCTTGCTGTCCACCTTGGCCGCCCATCGGCCTTCCGCCAGCGCCAGGTTGTCCTCCGCCAAGTCCCATCATGCGGGTCATCATATCCTCAGGCAGTTTTCTCAGCGCCGATTGTCGGCCTACAACAACAACGACCTCAGGCTCTTCTTCGGAGCCTTCAAGAACGACCTCACCGACAGCCGCATCTATAGACTTTATTGTGCCGACAACAGACTGAAATGCCCCGGTTACAATCTCTTCTGCCGCAAATCCGGTTCCGTCAGATGAACGGTCGCCCAACGCCCGGATCATATCGCCGGACTGAATGCCGGCCAATGAACCAGCCTCAGCCTCACTGTATTTGTTTGAATCTTTTGCGTAACGCTTAAAAACAGCCTTGTCCTTAGGAGTTATGACCGTGGTCGTGGTCGCACCTGTAAGGCCGCGAGATTCCATTGTTATCGTTCCGGCTGCCTGGTCCACTTCTTTAACACGGCCTGAAATGCCTCTTGTTGTCCATTTGCGGGATTCCTCTTCGCGGCGTTTTGAAATATCGCCTTGTGTCATCAGATATACCGCACGTGCCGGCAGGCGTTTACGATCATTTGAAAAGACCCCGGTTACAAGCAGCTTGTCGCCCTCACCGATGTCGGCTAAGGCTGCATCGGTTGCGGCATCCAGTTTCGGATTATCAGGCGGCACGCGTTTGAAGGTCGTCTTTTCCTCGAGTTCGACCGTTACGTCGCCGGCAGTTGTTTTGAGCATTATTTCTTTATCAGAAATTGAGACCACATCGCCTGTAACCACAGAAGGTTTTATCGTTGTGGTGTTCTGACCAAAAACGGAAACGCATGCCAAAATGGCTAGAAGAATTGTCCAGATTATTGATTGTGCAGACATTGTAATGACCTTTTAATTTATAATTGCTTCTGAATCAAGAAAACCTTGAAATAATGGGGCGTTCGTCCCCTTTAAGTGTAGTAAGACGCACCTGGGAGTGAAGTAGTTCGATTATTATTGTAAAGATTTGTAAAATATTGACTTATGCCCCGGCCGACCGTCTCCAGCCGCCTGAAGGCCGAACCGTCGCGACGAGGCCACAGCCCGTAGCGAATAAAGCAAATACAGCCAATGTCCATAGATAGGGCACGGAAAGTATCACGGTCCAGGTTACGACCCCAATGAAGATCGTAGCGGCCTCCGGCAATTTCCGCTCTGCAAATAGCTGTTTTATCAACCACTTACCAAAACTGACCTGGAGTACGATCCGACCGAAACCATATGCAAGCATCAGTAGCAGGAACGCCATCAAACTAAGAATGCCCCCGAGGTGATCCGGCAATACCTGAAGAAAAATGATGGCGACCGCCATTACTGCGACCAAAACGCCTGATCCTACTGCCAATACTTTCACCGGAGAGGTCCTCACCTTTGTAATAGAACGGCTGACGGCGCCCGGAGCGATCGTGACAAAAAGTAGTGTTAAAACAAACCAAAAAAGAGCTGAGAAAACACGCTGAATGAAAAATGAGGTCGTAAAACGCGGTGCGAGAATGGTCGAAGGCTCTGCCGCCATCTGCCTGAACTCTTCTTCGAACATCCCGAAAACGACCGTTTCAGCATTTGGCCCTCTTGTTGGAGCAACAGTTTCGGGACGGTATGCTCCTCCGATGATAATGATCGCACCGGTGATTTCGCTCCCCTCCTTTTGGATCACGGCTCCTCCGAGCACAGCTACATCCCCACTGACCGTTCCCTCCACAATGACATCGCCGCCCCAAGAGAAAACATCCTTGACCCTATTTCGCACGATAACCGTTTTCCCAAAGGCGATCACGTTCATTTCCGGAGCATCTTCTACGACCAGAGTTTTACTGTCGGGTTCGGCAAGCTGTGCATTCTGAGCGTGGATCGGCCCACCAAATAGAAAACAGGCAATGACCAAAGCCGGCACAAATACTGGCTGCTTTACCCATTGTAAAAAACACTTGATCTGAAAAGGACGGATCATTTGCCGAATTCACCCGCCTGGGCTGTTCGGAAAAATCGGCGGCCAAGGTAATAGAGTACCGGGACAAGACCAATACATATGGCCCATAGACCGGCACTAAGAGGAATAGAGGATGTAGTTGATCGGGCAATTACGATCAAACTCAAGGCAAGGCCGTAAACGAATTGAACGACCACATGTGATATGGCTATCACCGGACGAACGAACGATCCCAGGCCATACTCAGCAGAACCGCCTGCTGCCGCGGCGAATGCAGCTGCGGCAAGGACCGCGAGGCATATAATTGACGCTGTCATCAATTCGCTCCGGCTGCGAATGCCCGTGACCTGGCTTTCCGCTGCCTTTACGACCTTTGCGGTAAAATCTGGCGGCGGCTCGATAAAAGCGTTGCCATCGAGTGATTCGCCGATGGCTAGGAAGAACGACCGCTGAAGTTCTACTTCATCCGCGCAGTTGCGGCATTCGGCTATGTGCTGTCGGGCAGCGTCTGATTCGTCGTCATTCAGTCCGCCGTCTACGAACATAGCGATGTCTAGCCGCGAAAGCTGCGGACATTCTTCTTGTTCATCGATCATTTTCGGATCTGAAAGCATTAGAAACTTTAGATGTATCTAAACAACCTCAAACACCGGTTATGCCGCGTTCGACCAGGATGTCACGCATCATCTCACGCGCACGGAACAATCTGTTCTTCACGGTACCGAGCGGCAGCCCGGTCACTTCGGCGATCTCATCATAACTGAGGTCCTGTGAATGCCGTAAAAGGATCAGATTCCTATATGACACTGGAAGACATCTTATGACCGCCTCGATCTCCGCCCGCCATTCACTCTGTTCCCTTTCCTTTTCAGGTGAGGGTAGCGGACTTTCGATCTGAAGTTCATACGCGCCTTCTGCGTTTTCGGTTTCAATACTTTGGAGGGTGACTGAATGCCGCCTGATATGATCTATGGCGGCGTTATGTGCGATGCGGTATAGCCAGGTCGTGAATTTATACTCTGAACTGTATTTGTCTAGCGAATTATAGACCTTTATAAAGACTTCCTGCGTTACGTCCAGCGAGGCGTCGTAATCACCAAGTATGCGGAAAACATAGGCAACTATCGGACGCTGATATTTCTGCACCAACGCCTCAAAACTAGCCTCAGAACCGGACAAAGCTTCAGCGACAAGCCGTATATCGGCTCCGGAAGCATTATTCAGTAAAATGTCGGCACTAGTGGACATATACGACAAAAGATATTTGATATCTTGCTGGAAAACCTAATAAAAAGCAAGGAGTTTTCCCTAAACCCGAACTCTACACTTCTTCGCGTGGCTCTGCCGCATCGCAGAGCGGTAAGGCTTTGCCTTACCGTCCGGCTTGAAAAAAATTATTCCTCTCTGCCGAAGGCCGGTTTTCAACTCTGCAACGTGACCTGCCGCTCTTATATCAGCCTTTAGATATCAAACTCCAGACTCGAGCCTCGCTTTCGCCGCTTGAATACCGATGATCGTTTTCGCATCCTCGATCTCGCCGCTATTTATCATTTCCAGCAGAGCGGAGAACGAATGGCGTTCGACGGTCAGTATCTCATCTTCTTCAAGTTTCTGTCCGACCTCGGTCAGTCCGGTTGCCATAAACACGTGCATCTTCTCCGTCAGAAAACCGGGCGAAACATAAAATGCCGCCAGCTTTTGCACGCGTGAGGCACGTACGCCGATCTCTTCCTCAAGCTCGCGAACCGCGCCGACCATCGGATCTTCGCCTTCCTCAAGTGTGCCCGCGGGTATCTCTAAAAGATACTTTCCCGCCGCGTGGCGATATTGCCTTACAACCGCGACCGTTCCGTCATCAAAAACCGGTACGACCACACAGCTGCCGCGATGCACGATCACCTCGCGCGTATATTCAACATCGCCGTCACGGACGTCGTCTCTGCGAATATCAAAAATACGCCCTTTATAAATTGTTTCTTGTGATAAAAGTTCGGGAATAGACACCAAAAGACCTTCCTATTGAACCAGAATAATATCTTCCGTCCTATAGACTATCTCACCGGCAGAGTTCAACGGAAGCCTTCCGACCGCACCAAGGTTTTTCTTAATACCGGCGATCACGTCCTCTGCGTTATCGAATTTCTTGATAGGAAAATAAAATTCGAGATTAAAGATACCGTCGCCCAGTTTAGGGAGTAACTCGTAAGGAACATTCTTTCGTGACTCCGGATCTTTACAAACATCTTCTTTTTCAGAATGTGAAGGCGATAGGGCCGGATTGGTATCGAGATAGAATTTTTCGTGATATTCATGATACTCACCCGACCCCAATAGGAAAATGCGTCGATTGTCAGGACCATAGGGAT
>JAHBSH010000005.1 GCA_019639215.1 Acidobacteriota bacterium | reverse complement strand
TGAGGCGAAATAATGATCCGGATTTGGATCGCCATATCCCCACGCCTTGTTGATAAAGAGGTACATTCTGCGGGCAATAGCATCATCGTTTGTCACAACGATGCCGCCTTCGCCGGTTGTCATGTGTTTACCCTGCTGGAAGGAAAAAGCACCGATCTTACCTATTGTCCCAACATATTTTCCATCACATTCAGCAAGGAATGACTGAGCAGTATCTTCGATCACCGGGATGCCTTTTGCATCGGCAAGCTCCATGATCGCCTTCATCTCACATGGATTACCAAAAAGGTGCGTTACAATTATGGCCTTTGTTTTGTCAGAGATCACCTTTTCGATGGTCTCGGCAGTTACATTCAACGTTTTCGGATCTACATCGGCAAATACTGGAATAGCTCCCTGAAAAACTATCGGTGTAAGAGCTCCCATATCTGTAATAGAAGTCGTGATTATCTCATCACCGGGATTTGGGTTGATCGCAGCTACAGCGACGTGCACGGCAGCTGAACCTGAGTTACAGGCATAGGCATATTTGACACCCATTCTGGCTGCAAATGCTTTTTCCAGCAAACTTCCATATTTTCCCTTGGTGGTGATCAACGTGCCGGAATCCAGCACCTCCTTAATGGCTGCAAGCTCCTCGGCTCCGAACGAGCGACCTGATGCGTCCTGATCTGACGGTAATTTGATGTTTGTTTCGATCTGTGTTGAAGGTGTCATGATTTCTGTCTATATCCTTAATTATTATGATGGTTTCCCATTATTTATTTGTTGGTATTTTTGCCATCTTTTCGGGTAGAGAAACTTCTATTTCATCCGGTTTTCCGAAAAAACGTATCTTATTAAGACGGGAAAGAAGTGTTAAATGACCTCCGATCGTCTTTAGGGTTTTCATTTTTGAACTTCCAAATAGCCTGACCTCGAGAACAGCGGGATACTCAACAATTCGGCCGCCACGCATATCCAACAGTCCAAGCATTTCCGCTACACCCAGAAAGCCAGTTTCCCGGATGTTCAATTTAACAACCGCTGATCTGCGATAAACACGAAAACAGCTTGTGTATGTATCTAATTTTGTCTTGAGTGTACGTCTATAAAGGAACGACGCGCCTTTTGAAAGAAAAAGTCTCCATCCCGGGACATTTCGGACACCACCGTCGCGATGATATGGCGATGCAGTTACCATGTCCGCACCACGCTCCAAAAAGGGGATCATCTTTGAGAGTTCAAGCGGATCGTAGGTGCAATCGCAATCCATCGAACATACGATCTCGGTCTCGGCTGCTACAATTCCGGTCATTATGGCCCCGGCTACGCCTTTGTTGGCTTCGTGAGAAATAATTGTAAAACTCTCATCTCCTCCAAAAAGTTCTTTAAGAACGTCAGAAGTATTATCTTTGCTGCAATCATCAACAAAGATAAAACTCGGTTCATAACCATTTTCACGGAAATTCTCTTCTACCTTTTTCAGTGTATTAGCCAAATAGGGAAGAGATTCTTGCTCGTTATAGCAAGGCATCACCACCGAAACTGGTGTAAGAATTCCTTCGGGTGATACTTGGGCTTTATTTTCGTTTCTAAGTCCTGCTGTTGATGGAACTGCAGCTTCTGCCAAGCTTTTTCCGGCGGTCAGTTTCATCGTATTGGCAATGCTTGTGAAGCCGTATGCCTTAAGATTTTCGCGAATTACCCATTCCATCTTTTCCAGTTTTCGGTAATGGCGTATTCGATTGTAATAACTGGCGGCAGAAATTCGGGGTTGTTCCGGATCTAATTCCCAAACGTGAAAATAGAACATGAAAGGTTCTTTGATCTTTCGGTCCCAGTTTGATATGGCATGGCGAATAAAAGAATGGGGAATCTGACGTAAATAGTTTCCTCCGGAGATCGGCAGCAAACCGAGACCCGTATTTAATGTTGAATAAGGAAATTCGCGTATTGAGCCACTCTTGGTCGATATTTCGCGAGCATAACGGGTATTTGAGCGATCACGTCTATTCGGCATGAAAGACGCGTCGTAATGCATCCCTTCTTCCGCCAAAATATCAAGCACCCACGCATCTTCAGTAAAATTAAGCTTTGTTGCGGCACGATAGCCTAAAACTTTTTGTCCCGTAGCTGATTCAATGGCTCTATTAGTTCGTAAAAGATCTTCACGAAACTCTTCCGGTGACAGATTCGTCAGCCCACGATGGTAGTACCCGCGGCTGGCAACTTCATGGCCGCGTTCGGATATGGTTTTTATCAGGGAAGGATTTTGATCGGCGATCCAACCGAGCACAAAAAATGTGGCTCGCGTGTCGTATTCGTCCAACAGATCGAGTGCCTTAAGCGTATTGCTTTCGTAACGGGGAACAAAATTGGTCCAGTTTCTTTCCTGGATCAATTTTTCGAATGCACCGACCTGAAAATAATCCTCAACAAGGACAGTCAGAACGTGCTTTCTATTTGGGGGAATAGAAGTCATTCTTTATTACAACAACGCTATTATCTGACGTGTGAGGTCGGGTCAGTTTGCGAATATCAATTATACATTTTACTGATTCTTTTCAAGAAAATCGACTATCTTTTGGGCGGCTCGGCCGTTACCGAACGGGTTTTTAACCTTTTTCACAGATCTTACCCAAGTTTCGTCTTCGTAACATTCGTTCAGCATCATTTTAAGCTTCTTCGGATCGCTGCCGACGAGCCTGGCAACACCGGCTCTGATAGCTTCGGGGCGTTCTGTATTATCACGAAGTACCAGCAAGGGCTTTCCAAGAGTGGGAGCTTCTTCCTGAACGCCGCCGGAATCAGAAACAATAAGCCAAGCCGATCTCATAACCGCTATAAAGTCTTTATAGTCCAGCGGTTCCAGTAAAAATACTCTCTCTTGTTTCGAAAGGATCTCTTCCGTCACTTTACGCACATTCGGATTTGGGTGAACAGGAAATAAAAGCGCCGTATCTTCGTGCTTTGCTATGAAGTCACGAAGAACACCAAGGTTGCCCGACATCGTCTCACCGAAGCTTTCCCGACGATGGGTTGTGAGCAAAATGGATCGCCGGTCCGAGGTCATATCAAGTACTTTCTGGATTTTGCCCGACACCGCCAATGGAGAAATCTGTTTATCACTTCTGTTTCTTCTTTTTTTGCCCGCTTTTTTGTCGAGACCAAGTCGCTCGGATATCGATATAAGGGAATCGACGACCGGATTGCCGGTTACAGAGATATGACGGCGGTTGATCCCTTCTCCAACAAGAACGTCATAATTATCACGGGTAGCAGCAAAGTGAAGGTCAGCTATCTGACTGATCAGGCGGCGATTCATCTCTTCAGGAAACGGGCTAAGACGATTGCCGGACCGCAGCCCGGCTTCAACATGTCCGACCTTTATCCCACGATTAAAAGCCGCGATCGCTCCCGCTAGAGCGGTTGTGGTATCGCCCTGTACAAGAACAACGTCAGGTTTTTTTGCCTGAAATAATGCGTCCAGTTTGGCGACCACCCGCGAACAGACGTCATTTGGCCCCTGATTCGCCTTTCCGGCCTTCAGGTCATGATCAACCGTCACACCAAGCATCTTTAAAAAAGGCAGTAAAAGGTGTGTATGCTGGCTGGATGAAACAACGGTCGTTCCAATCCCACGAGCCCTAAGCTCATGAATCACCGGGGCGAGCTTTATTATCTCTGGTCGTGTTCCAAAAAGGACCAGTGAATTTATTGAACGAGAGCTTTTCATTTGTTGGACATCTAGCAAGTATCAGAAGTTATCACAAAGTATTAACAGATAAAACATTCCATTCTACATTGGGTAGAATTCGTTTCGTGTTAAAAAAATGTTGAATTGCATCACTGAGATTCGTATCCTAAGGCTATTTTGTTGTCGACCCGTTAAAAAGTTGATGATAGAAACCAGTAATTTTGTTTATCTCTCGCATTAGACAAACACTTTATATAAAGTTGTTCGGTCATATTGACAGACGCCTTTGTATAAGGATACTCTTTATTTACCCCACAAACCCCCAAGAGATCCTCGTTATTAAAAAAAAAACTGGAAAGGTGTAAGCATTATTGTTCTTTGTATAATAGCGTTAAACAATATATAACGCACACTCTATAAAACTAAAAAACTGAGCTTCAAGCCTTTTGGTCATCCCCCTTAACTAAATATGTTTCATTCCCCAAATGAATATATCGCGTTAATTGACCTTGTTGGATCAACTTTCTGACCATTAAAAGCCCCATATGTTCGTTCGTAGTGAAGGATTGTTTTAGTCATAATGACCGAGTTATCGTCGAGGTTGTGACAGGCATGAACTTCTTGACCGTATCCCCTAACGAACAGATCAATCTATAAAAAAATAAATTTTTGTTGTTGGCTATATGCCGGCAATGGGAGGAAAGAATGTTCTCACCAAAGACTCTTCGTGTATATGGACTTAAGGGGTTTTTCATGGTTTTGGCTGCCGTATCGTGTTTCGGTGCGTTGAATGGACCGGCAGATGCGGCTACTTTACAAGTTCCCAGTACTCAGTATCCAACGATCCAATCCGCGATCAACGCAGCCAATCTGGGCGATACGATTGTCGTTCAAGCTGGAAGAACATATACAGAAAACCTAGTTTTAAGACATAAATCTACGGGTAGCGGATGGATAACGATACAGTCATCGAATCTGCATTTGTTACCTGCTGAGGGTAACAGGGTCTCGCCGGCGGATGCTGTGAACATGCCAAGGATTCAAACGTCCTCTGGGTCAGGTTCCACGGTTTTCTCGACTCAGTCGGGTTCAACCCCGTCTCATCATTACAAACTGGTCGGTCTTGAAATTGCAAGAGCATCGTCGCTGACTGGACAACTTTCCGCATTGATAGAACTTGGTACCCAAGGAAGTAGCCAGGATACGCTTGCGGAGGTCCCGCACAATTTTGTGATAGACCGATGTTATGTCCACGGCGAAGATGGTCGAAACACGAGACGAGGATTGTCATTAAATGCACGACAAGTAGAGATAGTCAATAGTTATTTTTCAAAGTTTCACGAACCGGGTGCGGATTCGCAAGCAATTTTGGGATGGAACACTCCGGGCGAGATTATTATCAGAAATAACTACTTAGAAGCGGCATCAGAAAACGTAATGTTTGGAGGGGCAGATATTGATTTGCCTACCGTGATCACCAATATTCTAATCGAAGGAAATTACTTCTTTAAACCGATGTCATGGAAAGGACAAGGCTTAGGCGTGAAAAACCTTCTTGAGTTTAAGAATGGCACCCAAATTATTGTCCGAAACAACATATTTGAGAATGTATGGGCCGAGGCTCAAACTGGCTGGGCAATAGTAATGACCCCGCGCGACGAGAATGAGGTTGCGAAGGTTGATAATATAACCTTTGAATACAATATCATCAGAAATGCTGGTAATGGATTTCAGATGTTGACGGACAATGACTATTCATTAACACCTTCGCTCAAGAACATAAACATCAAGAACAACCTGGTTTTACTCTCAGGCACGAGCCAAGGGGGACAGGGAAACATAGTTATTCTCGTACCAGGAATGAACCCGAGTGCGAAAGATATTATCTTTAACCACAATACATTCGTTACAGGTGGTTCTTGGGAATACCGGTCATTCGCAATGGATGGCTCAAACTTAGTTGAAAATTTAGTATTCGACAATAATATCTTTGCTGCATCAAGTGGCACAGTTTGGGGGGTAACTGGAAGTGGCTACCCTGGAACAGAGGGGCTAAACAGAGCTGCAAGATCCTGGACCTTTAATAAGAATGTATTGCAACGAAGTTCAGCTGGATATCCGGCAACATCAACATATGTCGCTAACCTAAGTAGTTTCGGATTTCAGAATCCGAATGAGCATGATTACGAATTGAAAACGAGTTCTCCTTACAAAGGGGCCGCCACAGATGGCAAAGATATTGGTGCGGATATTGCGGGCTTAAATGAGAAAACCGCTTGTGTTGAGTCCGGCAAACAAAGTGATTGCTCAGGAGTCAGACGTGTTTCCTTCTCAAACTATGATTTCGATGGTGATGGACGCGCCGACATAGGTGTATTCCGGCCCTCGAGTTCGATATGGTATCTGAATAAGAGCTCTGAGGGGTTTGGAGGTATGAATTGGGGATCTCCGAATGACCACATTGCTCCAGCGGATTACGATGGAGATGGGAAAACGGACATTGCCGTGTTTCGGGCTGAAAGCAATAGATGGTACATACTAAAAAGTTCTACAATGACCTACGATGTAGTCTATTTCGGTATTGGCGAAGATATTCCCGTTCAAGCGGATTATGATGGCGACGGGAAGGCCGACGTGGCTGTTTGGAGACCTTCGACGGGAGTTTGGTATAAACTGAATAGTTCTAACGGAGAATTTACTGGATATCATTTTGGCTTGGCAACTGACCGGCCGGCAGTTGGGGACTATGATGGTGACGGTATTTCAGATTATGCGGTCTTTCGTCCTTCGTCAGGTATGTGGTATATCCAGCGGTCAACAGAAGGATTTTATGCAGTTCGCTTTGGCCTTCCAACTGATAAGATCACTCCGGCCGATTTTGATGGTGATGGAAAGACTGACATTGCGGTTTTCCGTGCTTCAACAGGCATTTGGTATCGTTTGGAACCAGGGTCGGCAACCAATTTCTCTGCATTCAGGTTCGGGATCAGCGAAGACATTCCGTCTCCGGCAGACTTCGATGGTGACGGTAAAGCCGACATTGCTGTTTTCCGTCCCTCGACGGGAGTGTGGTATCTGCAAAAGAGCACTGAAGGCTTCAACGCAATGAATTTCGGCATGAGGGGGGATGTGCCTATTAGTGCCGCATTCTCCAGGTAGTGGTTGCTCTATTTCAAGTACGACTTTCCCCGTTTCAGCTACGATGCGTAAGTTTCATAAAGAGCATTGTGACTGAGATGGGGATTATTTATTGTATATAATCACATAGTCTCCTGAAGCCCGATTCCGGAAAAGGTAAGTTATCCAAAGCACACCTCAAACTCCGTTTTCCATAAGATTTGAATTTTCTGTTGTACAGGTATCCATTTGTTTTTCTGTCGAGTGACTTATGGTTAGAAGATAAAACATACACATGATCGCTCCGGCAGGCATCGCGACCAGGCTTGCAAAATCAACATAGAATGAAGGTGATGCTGCCGCCGCATAGCTGGGCAGTATGCTTAATATTAGGAAGGTTGAAATTGAAAGTACCGACAGCCGAAAACTCGAGGCCGACCTCGTCCGCGGCTCTAGCCAGGCGATTAATAGCGGAGCGATAGCCACCGTGTAGTAGTGTCGAAAGCTGATGGGAGAAAATACTATTGACCACAGAATTACGGCTGATATGTCAATATGAAGTTCGTTGGAACCTCGGTTACGAATAAAGATGAATAATAGCAATCCAGCGAAAGAAGCTGCAGCAGCTATTTTGGCAATGGTTGATGAGGCAGTTTTGTTCAGTTCTTCGTCAGAATTCCGAATATCATCGTCATTCAATAAATTGCCCTCAAGCATTAAGTACGTGATTGTCGAGACCGAGCGATTGGCCTCGATCGGAGATCCTCCTGACATTGACGGGACGACCTTTGTAACGAAATCAACATGATTCTGTAATCCAAGTTGCCAAATACTTATCATGAGCAAAACCGATGATGAAAGAATGAAGCCGGCAACCCATTTCCATTCGCGCTTAACGATCATAAGCGGTAATACTGCTAGAGGAGTTAACTTTATCGCTGCTGCTATTGCGAATAGAAAAGAGCCTGCTACCGGAAAGCGAGAGTGCAGCACGATCCCTAGTGAGCATAATAATAAGATCACAGTTCCTACATTTCCAAATAAAAAATTATCCTGAACCGGCAATGTGAACTCAAGAATGCCGGATAGTCCTATGGTTAGCAAAATGCTAACTATTGTATTTCTGGTAAGCCACTTCGCAATCAAAAAGCAGGAAGCAGCAAGGAACGTTGTTATCAGAATATGCCACAATAGCATTGCCTTACCTAATCCAAAAAAGGTAATTGGAGATATTATCAGTGCGAAAAGCGGAGGATAAAGGTACTGCAACCTAGAGTTACTTTCCTGATCAAAGTGGGCATATGTTGAATTGGGGTTAGGAGGCCGCAATTGAGGATTTAGATGCGATTCTCCAGTCGGACTGTTTGGATTGGGAACACTCGTCAGAGTGTAGAGATTGCGGTCAGTTTCACTTAAAGCAACCAGACCGGCAGTATAGTAAACTTTGAAATCGCCCATGAAAGAAAATGCGTAAGGATCAATTGCATGGAATGCTCGGACTCCACGCTTTATCGACCCGCTCACAGCCAACATGGTGAGGGTTATTACGACAAATACAAGCCATTTCCTATTCAGTTTCCGTTCAACTGTTTTCACTGTCTCTTTTGATACTGTTTGACGATTTAATTTTCTGTCAATCTTACCTTTCAGGCGAAATCTTTAAATGCACACTATGAAGCCTTTACTAGCCATATCAATGGGCAAGTCTCGCTTCAGCCATTTTCAATTCTCATTTGCGAACGAAATAATACAAATGTTTCATATACTCTGATATGGTCACTTTTAGCCCTTCTCGGGACAGCCACCAGAAAGCGTCTGGTGGCATTCCTTTGGGTGGTGTTGGAGCGGTCATTCCGAGGTTGGCCGTTATTTTCCGAAGGGTCAACGTATTCTCGAAAGTCCATATGGCTCTTCTGGTATGGAACGCTGATGTGATGATCAATACGGACATTAATGGATCTTTCTCCAAATAGCTGGCCAGAGCATCTGCTTCATCGTCGGTGCCGCTAACAATATCGGGCAAAATTTCAATCTTTTCTTCCGGAACCCCATTTTCCATCAACAACCACCTGGCTCTTTCCACAAAATACGGGTTTCGTTGCCGAGCATTGTTCCAACCACCTTCGAGACGGTCGTCTGTAAGCAGTATCTTTGGAGCTACTCCCATCTTATATAGCCTTGCTGCCTCAGTATTTCGTTCGACGTAATTTGCCGAACCAGCCAGAACCAAGATCGCGTCGGCTTTTTCCATCGGTTTTTCAACAACAAGCCACTGCCCCAAAAACCATGCAAGCGGCAGCCAGATAATCGCAATTATTGCAATAGATAACCCCGCTGTTTTTGCGATCTTGGAAATCCTACTCATTTATGGAAACAATATCGACCGAAAACTACCAACAAATTCCCTGATATCTTTGATCAGACGTCCTGTCACCGAATATTCTGACTAGATCAATAATCATAGATCCCTCTTCTTTATCTTCCGAAACCTCTTTGAATTCCTCAGCCTTATTTCCTATTACCACCACATCGGAATGTTCGATGACCTCATTGACCGAATCGGCCATTAACTTTGCGATGTGAGGTATTTCATTTTCAATATATTCTTTATTTGCGCCAATTAGCCGAGCCAGCGACACCTCTTTATCATAGAGCCTGACATCATAGCCTTTTCCGATTAGTCTTTCAATTACGGTGACGACAGGGGATTCGCGCAGATCGTCTGTTCCTGCTTTGAATGCAAAACCCAGAAAACCTACCTTCTTTTTACCCGTTTTAACTATCATCTGAACAGCTCTTTCGATCTGTATAAGGTTGCTAGCCAGAGTTGCTTCCAGAACAGGTACTTGCACGTCCAATTCTCTTGCTTTGTAAACTAAAGCTCGGAGATCTTTCGGTAAACATGAGCCGCCGAAAGCGAATCCGGGCTTAAGATAATAAGGTGACAGGTTTAATTTGGTGTCTTTGCAGAAAACTTCCATTACCTGATGACTATCTATTCCTGATTCCTTACAGATATTGCCGATCTCATTAGCGAATGATACCTTTAATCCGTGAAAGCAATTGCAGGCATATTTCACCATTTCCGCCGCATTTACAGGAACCACGTATGTAGGAGCTATGACTCTCTGATAAAGTGCTGTTAATTGTTCACCAGCTTCCTCACGGTCGGCACCGATCAAAGTAAACGGAGGCGAATAGAAGTCTTTGATCGAAGTGCCTTCTCGCAGAAATTCAGGATTCACACATAGGTCAAATCCATCACCTGATTTTTTTCCTGAGAACTTTTCAAGAGCAGGCCGAACCAGTTTGTCTATAGTACCCGGAAGCATTGTACTTCGCATTACCACAATGTGATTTTCCGCTTTTTCGGCAAGCACTAGGCCTATCTGCTGGCTTACACGTTCGACATAATCTAATTTCAAAGATCCATTATCATTTGAAGGGGTCCCTACACAGACTAGAGAAATATCTGTTGCGAAGATAGCTTCACGGACGTCCGTTGTTGCCTTTAAACGACCATCAGTGACAACCTCGGATGTCATTTCAGCAATACCCTCTTCAATAATTGGTGAGTGGCCAGCATTGATCAAATCAACCTTCTGTTGACTTACGTCAACACCTACAACATCATGCCCTTCACTCGCCAAACAGGCAGCGGAGACTGCTCCTACGTATCCTAATCCAAATACACTAATTCTCATTTATTTCTTTACTTCCCAGAGTTTCATTTTTTCCGTCGAATCAACCAGAGTAGCCTTCCGAGACACTATTACCTCAACTTCCGGAGAAGTTCCGAATGTTAGCACATAATCATACTCGGCGATATAGGTCATCCACTCGTTCTTATCGATAGCATCCAGTGATGCATATGGCATCGGACTTCTAAATATCAAGGGATTCTGTCCCTTAATAGCAAACAAGTTCGGTGAGATGGTTCCTTTTTCTATCGCGGCCATATTGATAATATGCAGCAATGGCCGCTGCTTCTTTTCTAGATGTTCAACGAGACCCTTTCCGAAAATCGGGTAGATCGTATTGTTTCCCCGGACTTCGGACAACAGTCTCTTCTCACTATTGAATTGATTTCCCATTTCTACCCAACGATATACGATTGCTCCTTGTCGTACCGTAAGTAGAAGCAGAGGGACGAGTATAATGCCTAGAATAGCTTTTGACCGGACTATCGGACGTAAGGCAAGTATCAACAGAACGAATGCCGGTAACACGATCCTAATATCTGCATCATTTGTAAAGAATCTTTCGGGAGCAAAGATATATGTCAGTAAGAACAAAGACGCCACGAGAAGTAGTCTAGGGTCGAACTCCAAAGTTCTTTTTATTTTAAGCAGTATAAAGGTAATGAGGACTGAAAGTACGGTGATTATATCGGCCCAGAGATCATAACTTCTAAAAGGAGAAGCAAGTCCAACGATTTTTCCGCTGAGGGAGTTCCATGCCAAAGTTCCCACTGTGCCAGAACCGGAACCTTCGATAAAGCTCAGGAATGCAACTGCCGGGGCAATAAAAATGACCATGTCCTTCATTAGATCCGTTTTACTTCTTTTTTCCGAGGGATCTAATTCCACGAGATCATACACGTTGATGATCGTGATTGCCATAGCTAGAAAGGCGATGGAAGATAGATGTGAAAGATAAACCCCAAATGTAATGATGCATAGACATGCAATCCGCAAATGTGTGAGTTTTTTTCGCCATCTCAGCCACAGTCCGAGTGTAATAAGAAACATCGAAACACTGAAGACATAATTTAAATAGCCATAAAAAAAGGTTCCGCCGTAAATCAAAAATGGAGCGAGAAACGGACCGTATGAAAACGTATTTTCTTTATAGGAACTTATCAAAAAACATCCAAGTACAAAAAGTATTACTGTCAATGTCAGAAATATCCTAGAGGCATTCCAGATACCAACGGCATTTGTGATCGGAACCATTACCAGATCCATTGCCATATTCGGGATCGGAGCATACGTAACAGCGAACACTTCCTTAAAAAAAGGCACAGTCTCGTAATTCGCAAGAATGTGAATTCGTGCCGCATGGTTAGGTAGATCAACAAGGGGAGGAATCTCAGTCACCCAGATAGGTATGATCAAGGCTGATAGCAGGACGCCTATTAGTGTTATCTGATATTTGATCGACATTGTCTCAATCGGCTTAGTAGAGATTCTCCATGTATGCGAAAACAGTTATTTTGAGATTAAGGATTTTCTTCGGAATTATTTTCAGGGCTTCCCTTAAGCTTATAGATAAGATAGTGATTCTGATCATAAACGAGAACATAGTGAGAATTCAGGGTGTTCTGAATATATGAATACACTTGAGGTCTCTGAAGGCGGCTGCCCTCAATGGCAATCTTATACACTTCTTCTACGACAAAAAAATCCGGCAACCTTCTATTTCTTTCATAACCGAGTTGATTGTCGTCGATCACAGATCCGTCAAATCCTAGCTCGAAAGCCATTTCAGCACTAGCCATGGTCAATGTATTGCCATCAGAGTGCTGTCGTATAAAATTTACCGCAGGCATAAACTGATTACCATACCCATCAATCCGCATTCTGTATGCTAGGCCCGTTGTTTGAAGCAACATCAATCCTGACAAAATACCGATGGCGGCCAATCTCCATATAGATCTGTTATGCCATAAAAACACCAAAAAAATTGCTAAAAATATAGTGTAGAGTGGTACAAAATTAAGCAGATAATATGACAACTTCTGGCCATCGAGAAAAGTAATAATGATTAAAAACAAAGTGCAAATAACCAGGAGTAATTTTATTCCTGCCTGAGTTCTAATTTTCTTTACAAACAGCACCCCTAATATTCCGACGATGTACATCACCAGAACAAAACTTTTTAAGATTACCGGTCCAGCACTTCCAGCTGAATGATTTCCTAATCCATAAGCGACAAAGTAGCGCTTGAAGATCTCGTCAGAGATGGCTTGAAGAGGATGATACAACGAATTCATTCTTCCACTGTCAGAGGCATTTCCCAAAAATTGTTTGAGAAACAAAGAGGGGTCCTGCAATATATAAAGTCCCCATAGGCTTGCTCCAAGTAAGTACGGAATAAACGATAGTAGGACAAGTCGTATTGTTATCCTTTTCCTATCCATACTAAAAACGATGATAGAAAGCCCTATAAAATATAATATCCCTAGAAAATGAGTAAGACCCGAGAACATTACGAATATCTGAGCGGTAACGAGAGCTGTAGGAAGATGCTTATTCCTTAGAATAAGATACGCGGCAAAGGCCACTGCTCCGAAAGAGGAGCACATAATGTCCATCCTTCCGAAGGAAGACCCCATCACAACGACATAGTCGACGGAAAGCAAGATCCCGGTTAACAGAGCAACGCTTTTATCTTCAATTAGCTCATAGGCGATTAGAAACCAAGCCAGAATATAGATAAGCCCAAAGACCGTTGAGAGGGTCCGCAAAGAAAAGAGACTAAAACCAAACGTCTTATACCAGACGGCTTGTACGGGATAGTAGAGTGGAGCTGTCCAATAAGTATATCTATCGATTCCTTCACGAAAATCACGCGGCTCAAGAACCAGCGTGCCTGGATCATTATGAAAAGCAAGATTATATCCGGCGCCCGCGAACCACCCCTCATCACTCCAAGGTCTTTTCGTAAGGCTTGTACCGACCGATAAAACAACAAAGACAAGTATAGATATTGCAAGCAAGGTTGTCTTTTTGTTGTTCCATCTCGTAAGAGAGTCATTCATATGTTTCACCTTCTGGAAGTGATGAGGATGTTTTGCGGAGTTTTGAACACAATTTATCTATTCAGTATCATTTTACGTATTTTCAGGAATGAATCGCCTCCAAGCTTCTTCAGAGGTTTCTTTAGTGTCCAAGTAAATGACTGCTTTAATCTTGGGATTTTTTTTCCGAGCGTAATTTGGCGGATCTCTTCCGAATGCATGCGGGACGTAACTGCGTATCGTCCAAATGTGAAGCCGTTTCCCGTTTTTTCAACACGGGTTTTAGGTTCTGAGTTGAACAAGAATCTAATGCCGTTTTGCATTGCGGCCTCTCGAACTTCATTGGAATAATATCCGCCCGGTACCGATGCTGTAAGAATGTTATCTCCTATTAAGTTCTGGAGTTTTTCTATACTGAGTTTCCATTCCTGATTAATTTGTTTTCTGCTCAGTGCGGCCATACGGAGCGGGTGTGAATCAGAGTGACTGCCAATGACATGACCTCTATTGTACAGATCTACAATGTTCTTGCTTGTCAGAAAGCCATTACTATCTATACGTCCTGTAGTGATAAAAAAATGCCCTTTCCAGCCTTGTTCATCTAAAATATCGGCAGCGGTCATCGCTCCTTTGCCGCCATCGTCAAATGTTATCAAAAGCTCAATATCAGGATTTGCGATATCAAGGTTGGCTACTATAGAAGGATTACGATCAGGAATTGCCGCGATCATTGACATCTGCTCTTTAAAATCCGAGACGGAGATTTTATATAGAGCGGCGTCCCCACCGGGGAATCCACTTGTCTCTGCGTTATCGCAGATATCATGATACATCAATGTAATCACACGCTTCGTCAATATATTAGGCGGCTACAAAGCCAATTCCTTATGTTTCTAAACTACCACTATCTTCTTTCAAGAATCTAGAATTTGCTCTGTTTTTTATACGGAGATATTTGCTCAACCATGGTTGTCCCCATGTTTTTGAGTCACGACCTTCTACCCTTATTGGCGAGGCCTTGCCCTGCCATACTTCCGTCAGCCTTGCACTCAGATTTCCAAGATTCTCGATAAACACGCGATTTTGAATCCTTATATGAGATTCTTTTTCAGGATCAAAATCATATGAGAAATATCCATAAATGGGTCCAGTATCGACGCCTTCGTCTATTTTCAACAGAGTTAACCCAACCTTTTTGTCATCATTTTCTGCCAAAGCCCAGAAACAACCGTGAGCATTTCGATATTCAGGACAGATACCTGGATGAAGAACGAATGTACCAGTTTTTGCCAAAGAGAATATTTCCTTTCTTAAAATGGTCTTGCATCGGGCAATCACGATGTCTGGCCTAGTCTCCTCCAAAAACTGCCTAACTTCCTGGCTATTAGGACTAGATGCCAGTATCAGCGGGACATTTTCGACATCATCCAGCAACTTTCGGTAATGATCAGCAGTTTCTTCTTTCCATTTCTGGTCTCTTTCGCTTAGAACAAATTTGTAATACAGCCGGAATGCCAGAACATCAAGGAATCTTAACAGTCCTACGCGTTTTATTTCCCGTTTTACACGGGTTTTCATTCTGGTTGAGTTTTCACGCAAGATTACCAATCCGGCGAGGTCCGAAAATGACGCCAGCCATCGAGCTGTTATATCACGGTCGATAATGTCATCTTCGTGATAGATCAAGACCGTTCTCATATTCTTCAACTACCCTAATGACTTTGAGTTCCTATGCAGATCTGTCGTTATTGACCGCTTCAATTGTCTCTTGACAAAGTTTAGCGAATCGACGTGCAACCTGCTGCCAGCCAAAATCTTTTCTGACTCGTTGTGCTGCCCTTTGACCGAGTTCAACTGCCATTTCCTTATTTTTGATAATTTCAATGACAGCACGGGCAAAGTCTTCTGCCTTGTCACGAAAGAGAATATCCTCGCCATCTATGAGCGGAAGTCCTTCGGCTCCTATAGTGGTTGAAACGACCGGCAGTCCCATGGCCATTGCTTCATAAAGCTTTAGACGCGTTCCGCCGCCTATTCTTATTGGTACCGCGTAAACCGCTGCCTGCTCCATAAATGGACGCACATCAGGCACTCTGCCGGTGACGTTTATTTGTTCATCCTGTTCCGCAAGCTGGACCAGGGCAGGGAAAGGGTCTCGTCCGACTACAGTGAGTGAGGCATGTGCGACCTCCTTCCTAATGATAGGAAAGACATCCTCTATGAACCATTTGATCGCATCTTCATTCGGTAGCCAATCCATCGATCCGGTAAAAACTATATTTGCATCCTTCAATTCCTGAGTTCCGGTTCGTGAGAAATATTCGGTATCAACACCGGTTGGAACATGATCACCGTTTTTTACTTCATATTCTCGTGCAAAAAAATCAGTGTCTTCCGGTGAAACGGATATAACACGATCGAACCTGCGACAGACGTTTTGCTCATAATCCAAAGTCCGCTGCCACTGAGCCTTAAGAAATGCTTTTTTTAAGGGATTTGCCGCAACCTCACAGTGTCTTTGCCATATCATTGCCTCAACGTTGTGTTGAAAGAGAATTGATGGAACATCAAGGTTTTCCGGTACGTTGATGGAAGGCATTAGGAAATCACACACGATCACATCGATATCTTCCTTATTCACCGTTCGCACAAGGCTTTCTCGCATGTCCGGGGATCTGTATTTCGCCATGAAATAGGGCACGTTTGAAAATAAATTTCCTACAATTTCAGAATAAAAGCGTCCGCTGAATTTTGGTGCAGTGCTATGAGGTATCGTAATTACTTCATGAGCGTATTCTTGTGCTTTTTCGATAGCATCCGGCGCCGCATTGCCATCGTCAAGTGTAAGATAGGTGATGTGATGCTCTTTACGAAGCTCTTTAAGCATCTGATACGTGCGTATCTTTCCGCCTTTATCAACGGGATGGAGCAATTCAGTTTTTAACCAGAGAATTTTCACAAAAAGTTACCGGCTTTTCGCCGGTTGATTTCATTACCTTAGATATCAGACTTCAGCATCAAAAAATCGTCGCTGCCACATTTCCAAGTTAAGAAGGGCCCACAGTCTTTCATCGTGATTTTCGCCCTGCGTATGCCGATTTACAAGTAACCTGACTGCATCAGGCTCAAACAATCCGCGAGACAAACTTCTTTCCGACAAAACATATTCATCGATCAATTGTTTGTATGGGCCTCGGAACCATTTCCCGACCGGAACGGGAAAGCCCATTTTACCGCGTGTTAATATTTCCGACGGCAGTATGTTTTCCATTGCCTTTCTGAGGACATATTTGGTTGTATTCCCCCGCAGTTTCATTTCCCGCGGCATACTTGCGGAAAATTCCATCAATTTATGATCGAGAAACGGTACACGACTTTCTATAGAAGCTGCCATCGACATCTGATCCTGTTTCATCAATAACTCGTGTAGATAAGTTTTAGTATCCACATAAAGCATCTTGTCCAGTAGATCTGATGATTGGGCGGATTCGAAAAGACGAATCATCTCTGCATAAGGATCGCCGGAACCGTTCATTTGTTCCTTCGATCCGGCAGAGAGTAAATCTGTCTGCGCAGACCGCGAAAAGACAGCAAAATTGTCAAAATACAGATCATCGATGGTCGGGGCATTCGTAAAAAAACTCTTCTTCAGCTTGTGCCTGAGCTTGGAATCCAGGGAAAGCCTGTCTATGCCGTTAGCGGCAATTTGGCGAGCAAACGCAGGCACAACTCCATGATATAGCTTGCCCAGCCGTAGATTTGTAAGCGTTTTGGCGTATCTGCCATATCCGGCAAGACTTTCATCACTGCCTTCACCAGTCAGCACAACCTTTACATGATCGGCAGCAAGTTTTGATACGAAATATAGGGCTACGCTAGAAGGGTGAGCGATAGGTTCGTCTTCATGCCAGATCAATTCAGGTAACTTCTCAAAAAAATCACTTGGAGAGACAATGATCTCGTGATGATCAGTTTTAAAAGTATTCGCAACCAGTCGGGCATATTGGAACTCATTGGCCTCTCGTTCTGCAAAAGCCACGGAGAATGTTTTTACAGGTTCTTTAACTAAACCCGACATCACGGCTGCAATCGCGCTCGAGTCGATGCCCCCTGAAAGAAACATTCCCAACGGAACGTCTGCCATTAGTCGGATCTCAACGGCTTTTCTGAATAGTTCGGACCATTCTGAGATCCATTCAGCATCGGTTCTGCCCGCATTATCAGCCTTTTCAAAAGAAAGATCCCAATATCGCTCGATGGAGATATTGCCATTGGCTAAGTTCAGTATATGTCCGGGCAAGAGCCGTTTTATACCTGCATATAGAGTTAGTTCGCCCGATGTGCCGTGGTTTGCAAGATAATCCGATAACGCTGCGTACTCTAACGCGGGTTTCACAGCACCGGCCTTCATTATAGCCTTTATTTCGGAGCCGAAGTAGAAACTTCCGTCATCAGCCAGGTGGTAGTAGAGCGGTTTTACGCCGAGGCGGTCGCGGGCGATGAAAAGTTCCTGCTTTTTATCGTCCCAAATCGCAAACGCGAACATTCCACGAAATTTATGAACGCAATCGGGACCATAAGCCTCGTAGGCCTTTAGGATGGTTTCGGTGTCGGATGTGGTGTGAAATCGTAAACCTTTGTCTGCAAGGTCTTGTCGGAGATCCATGTGGTTATAGACCTCACCGTTATAGACAATGACCAATGACCGGTCATCGTTGAACATCGGCTGCTGCCCTGATTTAAGGTCAACAATGGATAAACGCCGGTGACCAAGGCCTGCATTGTTCTTTACGAAAAGCCCTTCTTCATCCGGACCGCGGTGATGCAATACATCACGCATACGGACAAGAGTGTCCGCATTAACAACGCGTCCAGATGATGAGGGATAGATAATCCCGTTTATTCCACACATATTTCAGGGCTTTCGAAAGGCGTTTTGAGCTATTCTGACCGTCCAAAATCGTCTTCAAAGCGAACTATATCGTCTTCGCCAAGATAATCGCCTCGTTGAACCTCAATAAAAACGAGCAGTTGATCGCCGGGATTCTCAACGCGATGAGCCGCTTCCAAAGGAATATCGATCGCTTCACCGGAAGTTTTGTCTATAATATTGCCGTCAAGCGTGATCCTAGCGGTTCCGGTCACAACGTACCAATGTTCTGCCCTCCGGAAATGCTTCTGATAGCTAAGGCGTTTTCCGGGAAGCACCTCAATACGCTTGACCTTATATCCTTCTGCCTCATCAAGGACGGTAAAACTACCCCAAGGACGTTGGTCAAAAGTAGGGAAGTTGTCGTTTTGCATTTCGTTGCTCATATGGCCAACTCTAATCCTTTCTGGTTAATAACGATCTTTCCAGACATAGCCTCTTCGTGCCGACAAAACCTTCGTGCACGTAAAAATGAAATTATATCAGCTTCGCGATATTTCAGTCAGAACATTTACGTTACCTTTGCCGCAAAAGCTAAAGACGAGCTTTTGAGTCGATATTTGCTTACCGTAAACAGGTGAGATTTTCCATTCCTCAACTGACCAGCCTTTGAGTTTTGTGATTGAAGAGCCATTTACGCTCGTTCGTAACACTGCCTGCCATGTTGGCTTTTCCGGATCAGAAAATCGCACTTCTTTTCCAAGCACTTCTACTTTCGTGTTCGCAGCCAATATGAAATTTACGCTAAAACTATTTTCGTTTTCGCTGTCAACGGTGTCGGTTATAGTAAACCCACTATTTATTTCGTGAACAACCTTTCGTTCATATTTGACCCCGAATCTTTCAAATCCATCTTGGCTGCCGGCAAAATGTACCGTATCGCTTTCCATGCTCCAATGCAGTAAACGGGCATTTGCCTTCGTTTTCCAGGAGAAAGGCCCGTCTGTCACGGATGACGATTCACCATTTACTGTCACACAATTGTGTGCGGCTGAGGATCGGTATTTATCTCGGGCAGCAAGATCTGCGGTGTAAACGAAGGTGCCGGAATCAACGAATAAAGGCCTGCCCGCAATACTTAGTACCATCCCAAGAGCGTCAGCATGAGCATGTCCGGCGTTCATGAATCCATGCGGTCCACAATCGATAATGATGTGATCAGCATCGTCTTCCCATGAACTTCTGCTTACAAAAACACCTCCGTTATGAAAGGCCTTTGCACATGGTTGAGGCTTATAGGACTCGATCTCGTTATACTTTTTCAGACCTTCTTCACCTAATAGGAAAAGTAATTCACAGGTTGGTTCGCCGGAAGCGTATTTTAGGTCGCCTCGATCGAACAAAACAGCTCCTAAAGCCAATGTAGAGCGCATGTCAGAGATTGGTCGATGGTCAAAAAAATAAAATTTACCCCCGTCGTCATCTCCAAAAAGCGGCGTCTTGCCATCTGGCTGCGTCAGGTGCATCAGATATTCATATAGGAGCTCCAATTTCTCACAATGCTTAGTTTCTATCGGCAGCCCTTCACGCTGCCTTAATATCATCAGTGTTGCATAGAAATCAGCCGTGTATCTGGCATAGTGGCTCGCCTGTTCACAATAGGAACCATCACCCAGAATGTGAACATCCAACATTTCCATCAAGATCTTATAGCCTTTTTCTTTCCAACGACTTGCCTCTCTAACCCCAGGCATAAATGTCCCGATAAAATAAAGGCCTAGAGCTTCACCTGTCAGATGTGTATTCGGACTGAAATAGGTTGATAGATATGTTTCGATATGCCGAGCATGAAGATACAAAAACTTCAGCATTCGTTCTTGGGTATCCGCTTCAAAAGCAGATGATCCTCGAAAAAAGGAATATGCTGTTATCCATGAGATAGAGCGGAATGCAAGCTCCAAACTCGACAGCCAATTTACGCCTATTTTCGGCGGATTTTCTTCAAACCAGCTTCCAAGATGCCTGACAAATACTTCGGCATACCGCTCATCTCCTGTTAGCCAATATGCCTGACCTAACGTCACAAAATACTGGTGCCGATTTAGCTCCCAAATAACCTTTTTGTCACCGGTTTCCAGCGCACTGACCTCATTTATCCGCGACCAGTGTGTTTTTGGTGACGTTTTTCCGGTTGTTGGATCAAAATGCCAGTCCGGTATCTGCTCGCCAAAATCAAGACCTTCAAAACCAAGCAGATCGAACTTGTCTTCACAGATTCGCTTTGCTCTGGTCAAGATATACTCTTTTTCATGTTGAGAGATAAGGTTGGCGAACTTGTTCTGGCCAGCCAAGACAGGAAAGATGGCGGAATTAATTGTTACAGTTTCCCCTAGATCAGGAGAATCGAAACGACCAAGGCCAAGGCGTTCGTGCATAATCGCCGCTCCCTGTCTTAAGCGTTCGGCCAATTCCTTGGTGCTTCTACCCTTTAATTTGCCTAGCTTGCCCGTCATCTATTTGTTCGCCAACTCCCTGTAAACAGACAACCATTGATCACGCACCTTTTCCCAAGAATACCTTTTTACCTCTTCGTGGGCATTCTCTATCAGACCTTGGGCAAATGCATTGTCATTTAACAGCCTTAGTGCGGCAGCAGCCAAAGCTTCATGGTCATCAATATCAACAAGTAACCCTGTCCTTTCATTTTCGACGATATACGGAATGCCGCCGGCGTTGGTAGAAACCACAGGTAACCCAGCGGAAAAAGCTTCCAATATAGAACTGGGCATATTGTCTATGCTAGGGGTATTAAGATATATGTCAGCCTCCCTATAAATTGAGGATATTTCCGAAGGGGGAATTGCTCCTCTGAAATCGACATTTCTTAGGTCGAGATCATTAGCGATTCTGTACAACTCCTCTCTTTGCGAACCGTCGCCTACCACTATCAATCTTGCTTCACTATAAGCATTTTGCAATATTGCAAATGCCCTCAGAACACAAGAGACATTATAATGAGGCTCAAAGTTGCGATTCGAAAGAAATACAGGTTTTAAGGGATCGCGTTTTCGAAAAGGGAAACGCAAAATATCAATGAAATTGAAGATCGAACATGCTTCTAATCCGTGGTTTTTAAATACCTCAATAAGGTAGCCTGATGGGACTATGATCCTATCAAATGCTTTGATCGTCGGGATAGCAGTCTTTTTCCACCTTGTTAGGTGATCGTCAGCTTCGCCGCTACGATAGTTTAGAATTGTTGGCTTGCCAAAAAGCTTGGCTGCGAGCAAAGCCGGCGTCGGACTTATAACAAAAGAACTATATGACGCAGAAAAAATGTGAATCACGTCATGGCGTGGTACACGTCGTAATAGATCGAACCAGTATTTTAACGATGTAACAGCAGTTCGGAGATACTTAACGCGTTGGAAAGACGGTAAGAAACGTGGGTTGATCGACTGGATCGACACTTCTATCACAGTTTCTTCTTTCAGTCTCAAAAACAGCCTTTCAGCCTGAACGGTTTGCCCGCCTACTATAGGTAACGTAGGTGCGACCAGTAGGATTTTCAACGGCCTTTCTTGTTTGTCGTTACTCATTTGCCACGGGGTGATCCTATATGCTCCGACCTCGCGTTGCCAGGCATTCAGCATATACTGCCTTAACCGAGTTCAGCTGTGTTTGACAGGAAAATTTATCGATAGCATGTTGCCGTCCGACCTGTCCGAATAGCTTTGCTCTATCATTGTTTTTTAATAATTCGATAAGTCTGGCAGCAAGTTTTTGGTGGTCATCCGAATTTACCAGAAAGCCCGATATGCCATCTGAAACAGCTTCTGCTGCTCCACCAACGTCGGTTGCGACTACCGGAAGTCCTGCAAGCATATATTCGATTATAGCGTTTGAAAAGCCCTCTGAATATGATGTCAACACACCGATCGATGAGAATGCGAGAACAGTAGGTATTGGAACCTTGCCTCCCGTAAACAGACAGAGTTGACGAATTTGAAGTTCTTCAGAAAACTTCTCATATTCTTGCTGTAACTCACCCTCTCCAGCAAGTATAAATCTTGCTTCAGGAACTTGCTCACTTACTATCCTAGCGGCTCGAAGAAACATTTTGTGATTTTTCACATCGCTTCTCATATTGGCCACGATAGTTACATAGTAGGATCCGGAAATATGTTCTCCGCCATCTGCAACTACAATATCCTCGAATAGTGACCCGTTCCCAGCAGCTACTCGTATCGGATCAACGCCGTTATAGATCGTCACAAGCTTTTTCTTCGGCACACCTCTTTTTATTAAGAAAGCACCAACAGCTTCTGCATTAATTACGATCTTCTTAGCTAATTTAAAGGCCTGTTTCTCAGCAAAGAACTGCATTTTAGACTTGCTCAAAGTTTCACGCTTTGAAGCAACCCTGGGCTTAAGACCCGCTCTGGCCGCTGAGAACATTCCAAAAATGTTGGTATAGAAATCGTGAGTGTGGATTATATCTATGCCATTGCGTCTTATATAGTCCGCAGCGAGATTAAGCTGAGAAAGAAAATTCCTATCATAGAAACTTGACAGCTTAAATTCAGGTAATATGTCATGCTCGATCCAATCAACCCTCTTGAGCAACGGACCCTTTTTATCCAGGCAAGCAATATATGTATCGAAAGCCCCGTCTCTGTAAAGATTTTTAGCCAGATCGATTGCCTGTATTTCAGATCCTCCACTTTCAAAGCTTCCAATCAAGTGGAGGACTTTAGGTTTTGCCATGTGAAGACTACTCTCCTAATTTCTCCTCTCGAAGCCAAAGTTCAAGAACATATATGAACCAATATTGTCTAGGCACAGGTCGTCCGTTTTCAGAAGCTTTTAAAAAAGATTCAATGGTCTGTTCGGCATTCAATAGGCCTAAATTTGCCAGTCTGCTGTTTAAAATACATTCCAAAAAATCATTTTTCCATTCATTTGCAAGCCACTTCTGGGCTGGAACCAGAAATCCTTGTTTCTTTTGACCAGCCAGAGACTTTCCAAGCCGCTTTTCTGCTATCCGTCTAAGAACGGCTTTCTGTTGCCCGCTTTTAAGTCTGATCGAATACGGTAGAGAAGCTGCATAACCCCAAAGATCTATATCAAGAAAAGGTGATCTCGATTCCAAAGCATGATACATTGTTGCACCATCAACTTTTGGGAGATATTCTCCTACAAATCTCGTGCGGCGGTCATACACCAAAAATTCGTCAAGCAGGTTGTTTGCAGAACTTTTGCTCCAGTCGATCTCACGATGCTCGAACTTGATCGAGGTTAATAGGGGAGTGAGTAGTTCGTTGTGGATATAGAAAGGAAGCCCGTCACGAGCTTGAGAAACAGCCCCTAAGCCGCCTGTGGAGAAATCAACAAATGATCGAAACCTTTTCATGGTACCTGAGTTTGGTAAGACATTTCTAACACCTTTCCAAATGCTTGCACTCTGCTCTGGCAGATATCTCGCCGTGTTTTGAGACATATAAAAGTGCTTATGTTCGGGGTAGCCCAAAAACACGTCGTCGCCTCCATCCCCAGTTAAGAGAACTGTTGCTGAATCGGAAATGCGTTCCGAGATAGCTAGCATGCCAAGAGCGGATGAACAGGCGAAGGGTTCAGAATATGCTTTGGCAAGCATTGTAGGGTCTGGAAGAAAAGAACTCGATAGTGACAATATCTCGTGATCGATCCCAAGGTGCTTAGCCGTATGGCGAGCTACGCCACTTTCGTCAAAGCTTTCGTCGGGGGTTCCGATGGTGAAGGCGGTAACATTGTTGCCTAGTTCAGAAATAGCCCAGCAGACGAGACTGGAATCTATACCTCCGCTAAGTAATGCCCCAACAGGTACGTCTGCTACAAGCCTTTTTCTTACCGCGGTTAAAAATAACTCTTCAGTTTGCTCAATAGCTTCCTCGAATGAAGCTGTTTGAGATCCGATCTGCGGAGGGGTCCAATAAATCCGTTCTGAGCACGATCCTTTGTGCCATTCGACAATCGAGCCCGCTGCAACTTTTCTAATGCCTTTGTAGATCGACCTTTGATCCGTTATAAATCCAAATTCCAGGTATTCAAGCAGTCCCTCTTTGTCCAATTCCAGCGGGTAACAGGCTTGCTTTAGGGCCCGTACGGTTGAAGCAAATGCAAATTCTTCACCGTTTTGATAGAAGGCTAATGGTTTTACTCCCAATCGATCCCGAACAAGAAACAGTCGAGATAGATCGTTGTCCCAGATCGCGAAAGCAAACATTCCATCGATCTTTGATACAAGTTTATCTATGCCCCATTCCTTATAGCCGTGAATAAGAACTTCGGTATCAGTCAGGCTCACGAAATTATATCCAACATCTTCCAATTCAGAACGAAGTGACCGGAAATTATAGATGGCCCCATTAAAAACGATGCCAACTTCTCCATCTGGTGTCAGCATGGGCTGATGACCGGCCGATGATAGGTCGAATATAGACAGCCTACGGTGTCCGAGCACGGCTTCATGCCACGACTCGATCCCCGAATCATCCGGACCACGCCGCTCTAACTGAACGACCATCCTCTCCACTCGCTCAAATGATTGCGATTGGTCGGGAAACCCTGCAATTCCTGCTATACCACACATAACGGATATAAAAACTATTATTTGAGGATTAAATCCACAACTTTAAATACTATCAGATTTTCAATTTCGTGGAGGGAAAGAGAGGAAGGAGTTTACCGATCGGTCATTCACTGAAAATGCATCTCGGCAAAGGTATTTTACCGGAGTGAATTACGCTAATCGAGCAAGGTGCTCGCCAAGGATCAGTATGCCTGAAAATTGCATGACAAAGCCCGATAGGGGAGACGTTGTCCAGTTGCGTTTGGCCGCCTCATTCATTATAGACTTTAAACGATAGTCCCGAAATTGTCCGGGGGTTCCAGTTTCACCGGCTAAAGCTGCCAAGATGATATTGAAGGTCTCACGTGCTGATGTAAAATGAACATCATATTCTCCTGACATCTGGCCGTATTCTATGATGTCTGAAAAGAATCTCTTAGCTTCATCGCCTATACATGCATTTTGATCTTGATCAAAAAAACCATGACAATAGAGTTTTACAAATATCCAATTGGGTTGCCCTTTAACAGAAACTCCCGCTCGTATCCATCTCTGAACCCTATTGATATCTGTTGGGGTAAAATGGGCAAGTTCTCCGACTTCAAGTTTGGGAAAGGGAATACCGCGCTTGAGATTCTGCCAATTGAACATGAGTGGACCCGTGACCATAACAGGAAGTTTCGGGGTTTGGTCGCCGACCGATAACCGTCGTCCACTGCGGTGCGGCGAATGCTGATGAAAAGGCTTAGAACACTCGTATATGCTATTTAACATTGGAACTTGACTTTCGTGAGGAGCAGAAGGAAGAGTCATGTCAAGGTAGCAACCGGTTTCGCTAAGAACCACAAATTCGTCATCTACGCCGCAGTATTTCCCTGATGCGGAATTTCCAAGCGTCCAGTTCCCATGTACAAATGCATACATCGGTGAACCGGCGCCATCCAGTCTAGATAGACAGTTATGTTCTTCGGCGAGTTTGTCTCGGAACTCAACAAGCTGGCTTCTGAGATTTTCGGTTGTGTCTGCTTCATGTATACCATGATGTAGATGAACCTCTACCTCTCCCAAGCCATCTTTTTGAAGATCGGCAAGCTTATTTAGTATCTCTTTATCGTATTGTTCGGCAGGATAGAAGTTCGTGTGTCTAAATTTTGTTCCGTCGGCATCCAATACCGCTTCACCGGTGCTGCGAGCCATTTCACACCACGTATCGAGACGTCGGAGTTGGGTATCTATATCATGTAGCCCTGATTCTTTCCAGGCAGGTTCAAAATGGTTTGCGATGGAAAAAATAATATGCTTCTTGCCGGTGTCTCTACCTTCGAAAATCGTCTTCGCTCGCGTCAATGGATAACGAACAAGCCAAGGAAGAGAACGTCTAATTCGTAATAATAGGCCGCTATCAAATTGCATAAGTAACTTTTTTCAATAATATAAGATTTTGCCTCGCGGTCGGAGCTAGTTTCTTCACTCACTACTCTCATACCGGATTCTCCAGCTTCTCGAGTAACAATTCCCGTGGTCTGAAAAACCTCTTTTCCCTTCCACAGCCCACCCTTTAACTGTTTGCCGGTTAGCCAATGCCATGTTCCCCCAATAAGACATATAACCGGATATATCATTTGTTTGATACTTAGATCTCTAATGCGTCTCTTCATCATTCCAATGTAGAACATAGGAGTATGTGTCTTTAATAGCAGTCTGCCACCTGGACGCAGAATTCGGCCAATCTCAGAGATAGCCTTCTTATTGTCCATGTAGGGAAGAGCAACACGACAAATAACCACGTCAAAGGTATTGTCTTCAAAAGGAATCTCCTCACCGCTTGATCTGATAAACGCCACATTAGAAACATTCTCGCCAGATAGGGAAAAAAAATCTGAAAATATTTCTCCTGCTTCTGCCATCACATCTAGCCCAAAACATTGGACATTGTTCATTCTAGAAAAAGGCAGCAATTGTTGGCCGGCTCCGCATCCGACATCAAGGACCTTTCCGATTTTCAGATCAACAGTAGCATTAAAACTACTCAGGTTATTGGCGGAGGCCGCTTCTTCTTCGTATAACGCTAATTCTTGTCGAAGATAGTTTAGATGTTCCGTTTTGTCTGTTTGAAATTGCATTATACTAATATACTGCTGATTATTGGACTTTTCAGAATTTATTTTCTTATCCAGATTTACTATCGGAAAATCGTATTGAAGTTTTAGGCCTTTTTCTTTGCATTAAGATACAGCGAACAAGTTTGGTAATATTTCGAAAGTTTAGCTAAGTGGACTATTACTACTTTAGATTAAACGAGTAAGAAAACTATCAACTCATTTGTGCGGATATCCACCCTTCTGGAAGTCTCGCACAAGAGTTTTTAGCAATGTCGACCAAAGATCGATCCAATTGGTCTTCTGGTTTAGAAACCAAATCTATGTCTTTAGCCTGAAATCGAGCAATGGCCCACCTAAAATCATTAAATCCTAGCTTTAGTAGAGGGACTTTTTCTGGATTCAGACTGAGAAAATGAGATCCGACCCAGTCAACCGCTAGTGCGTTTGAACCGGCGAATATGCGGCCAATAGGATACTGCTCTGAAGCCAGGGGGCCGTCACCCTGACCGGCTATGATCGCATCGACCACATGAATCAAACTTCGCTGAGGGTATGTATCTAGAGTTCCGTCTGACTTGCCGTATATTGCGATCCTGTTAAGATCAATTGTCATCCTCGGCACGGTTTGGTTTCCTGACCAAGAACCTTCAATACCTATCTTATCTCCCCGAAGGTGAAGGAATTTCTGAAAGGGCCTTTCAAATACTTCCAGAAACTTCATGATTCTACGGGACTGAGTGGAATTTTGCCAGTCCTTCATTGTTTCTATAACCTGTTTAACAATACTTGACCCCGGGTAACAATCACCTCCATTGGCAGAGCCACCTACCCTGTGATGTGGTAAATACTCCTTATTACCATTTATACCTACCAGATTTTTAAGAGCACATGTAATTCCGGCCTTTTTATGGGTTTTTAGCTTTGGCAAATTGATGACTACGTCAGCGTCAATAATGTACTTAGATATTAAGTACTGATGATTAGCTTTAGAGTGAGTCTTCGCCATTAACTCCGGGGGATAGTTCGTGACTCGGAAAAGCTTCTGATGAGTGGTGATATCTTCTAACAAACTATCTTCACCTAGATTGAACAACACATACTCATCCAATGGCCTTACATCTTCGGATGGTATGCGTATTCCTTTTGTAAAAAGACTGATCGTCCTTCGAAAGTCAAATACGCCCAGAAAGCGCTCATCTCTTTTTTTTAAGTCATCGGCCCATTCAGTCAGATCACTTGAGTGCAAAAGAGATGTAAAGTCACAACCCTGAACCGGTGCGTCGCCGACCAGTACATGCTTAGGGGATGATTTCAGCACCTCCTCGACAATGATCTTGATAATCTGACCATTCGTTATCAATGGAAGCAAATTGTCCGTTCCTTGATTGTAATGGAGAACAAAATTTGGTTTTATAACCACCTTTGAACCTTTTGGTATTACGTTTCCATAGCAACCTCGAGAGGGGTCGAACCAATTTAGCAGTTTCGAAGTGTTCTCGATAGCAGCTCTCAGTTCATTATCTCGATCGGGCCAATCGTACTTCGCATCAGAAACCTTTGCCGTGGCGACAAGTGGATTCTCAAGTTCTTTTGAAGCCGGGGCAGCCAATTCAGATTTTTGGAAATTATTACTGGCCATTTAAAGATAACAGCGTATCAATTCTTTAGAAAGTGGATAACAAATCAATGCTTGATTTTAGAAATAACCGGTCTACGTTTATTCGCCTTAGTCCGCTCGATATGTTCTACTAACGAAACAAAAACAGGTATGTCAACTAGATTTGCTTCCATAACCTGACGGATTCGATCACTGTCGTTATCCGTGAAGTTCTGTGCAGGGACGATCTTAGCTTCTACTCGATAGTTCTCGTCTTGTACAATCATAAACTCACGAATCGGAAAGTCTTTCAACATATGAGGAAACTCGGCTCCTAACACCCACTTTCCTGACGGAAGGTAAATTCGGTCAAGAGTGCGACCAATTATCTCTTCGATCACATAAGAAGGTTCGCCGGGGCAAGAGTTGGGAGCAAAGCGTCCCAAATCGCCGTTATCGTATCTTAACATTGGCATTCCATCGGAATGTAGTTTTGTAACAAGTATAGGTGATTCTTGTTCAGTCGTCCGAGGTTCAACTAAAGCCCAAGCCCAATCCACTTCAAAACCACAGTCGCGTGAAGCGGAAGTTTGCATTGCGAGCCCACCGAAGTCCCTGCCCCCATAACGTTCATAAACGGGTCGATTAAATACTTTCTCGATTATTTCCCGGTCTCTCTCATATAATTTTTCGGCTCCCGTGATGAAGCAAATATTTGGATATTCATTCGCGTTGACGTCTTCCTCAGAAAGAAATTCCGCCAGGCTACTTAATGCACTTGAATACGCGATTATACAGTCAGGGTTCCATTGCGTGAACTCTTTGTGATATCTCGTGAGCATTTCCGGACCTAGGCGGAAACAATCGAACCATTTTTCATTTAAGAGTCGACTACGTAACTTTGAATAAAATCCATCAGTTCCATTAGGATCCAAGTGATGCCCCCAAAAGTAAGCGATGCGACTGCCTCTCCTAACACCAACCTTTTGTAAAAAATACTCAGCACCAGACTCTTTCCAGCCCCTTTCATTCGGACTAAGATAGATGTTGGTTGGTATTCCCGTTGAACCTCCGGTTGAATCTTTCAAAAGAGTATCGCGAGGAAACCTCACATTAAGCATACTTTCTTTGTTTTCTTGAATAATCTCTCTGGTCAGAATCGGGAGTTTCGCGTAATCGGAGAACGTAAATGGGGCTTCTGCATCAAATCCTATCTGATTGAACAATTCGATGTAATAAGGCACATTTCTGCCGGCCGTTCTAACTAGCTCTTGAAGTCTAGATAGAATCCACTGCTTTCTTTGAATACTACTCCAATTAGCTGTTGCATACCGAAATTTAAGTCCCTGTTTATAGGCGCTATAAACTGCTCGCGTCCGATGATCTAATAATCGGCGAAAATCAGATAACGTATATATATATGGGTACGGATTCATTCTTAGCTATTAAAAAAATAAAGCAATCAACGTAATGACCGAATCTTAAAATTGAAAACAGTTCCTTGCGAATTTACTGTTTGACCGTTCACTTCACTGTTTTGGGCTGTAGCAGACGTCTAATCCTAAACAGCATTTTGTTCTTTGCTTCGGCGTCGATCAAGCCAGTGCGTTCAAGGAGCAGTCCATAAAAGATAAGATATACAACCATCATTGTTCCTAGCAGCAAAAGCCCCTCAAAAAGTAAGACTTCTCTGGAAATCCCTAAAAAAGAGAGAATATATTCTCCGACTTTTAAGTATATTTCGACGAGAAGATCATGAAGCACCAAATAGATGAATAACAACGGCAAGGCCGCCGCTCCCGCTGTGCAGAATGCGACCAAAGTATCTTTGAGCAAGCCAATGTCGGCTCGCGAAACTTCAAGTAGTTTAAGACATTTCCAGACGGTAAGTGCTTTTTCAACGATAATAAACATTACGACTAGGCCTATCACTTCGAACATATTAAGGTCGTCAATTACTAACCACAGAGAGGCCGAAAGTAGAAGAAATAGTACAGCTCGTATTTTTAGCAGATAACTACCCACCTCCGCGAATGCACGACCGATTGGATCTACCATTATACACATCAAGGGTAAGAGTATAAGATTTATTCGAAATATTGGAACACTATCGACATATGTCGGCGTGAAAAGTGTGATTATGAAATCCTTTGCCGTTATCATCAGAAAGAAGAACATTGGAAAGTAGACAAGGCCCAATTTGAGCATCGCATTTACTGAGAGTGCAATCATTTGCCGCTTCTCTCCATTGGCTTGAAGTTCGCTCATCTTCGGAATTACGACGGCGCTTACAGATTCATATAATACCCAGATTAGCGGTAACTGAAAACACCCGATGGAATAAACCGCAAAATCAGCTGCCGAGAACTTATTCCCAACAAAAAAATTGTGCACATCCGTTTGACTCGAATAAAGCAACGCAGCCAGACCAAATGGAAGAGCATAGGTCAGTTGCTGCCGCATGAATTTCAGGTCGAAATGTTTCCAAAATCCAGGGAATCTAGTGTTGATGTAGAGAAATAGAGTCGCAGTTTGTATGACACTATGAATAAGAGCTGCCACTATCAGCGAATTGACCGAATTGTAAACTAATATAGCTCCTACCATCAAAGCCATATAAATCATCTGCATCAAGATTATCATGACTGAAGCGGTCTTTGCTTCACGGTTTGCAAGAGCGACGATTTCAAGAAATCCCCCAAAGATCCTCAGCCATATTAGAATGCCTAAGGGAGCGGCATACGATATCATTTCGTCGTTTTGGAAAAGCGAAATAAGTATTCCGGGGTATAAGACAAGGCTAAGACAGGCTAATCCACCCAATATAAAATTAAAGATCAGAATATTTAATATAGACAATGATCTTTCTTTCTGATTTTCGCGATTAAGAAAGTAGTACGCGCTCATCGAGAGTCCCAGGGGGAGTATATCTACCAAATAGTTGCTGACTAAAAAGACTTGCCTATAGACGCCAACTTCGTGAGGTGTCATGAAGCGGACAACTAAAAGGGGAAGGAGGACGCTCAGTACAAATGAAACAAGTTTGGCAAAAAGTATCGAAATGCTCTGGCTCGTCAGGGATTGTTCTTGAACCTTAGTATCTTCCATTTTTGGCTATGTGAGGTTATCTGAAGGACTGAAAAAGTAGATATAATGTGATCCCCAAGTAACTGGATCCTAATGAATATGAAAGCTCAATTGCAAATATCTGTTTTTAACATGGCGTACGGGGCTTAAAAATCCATTAAGGGAGACATGAGACCAAACACTTCAACATTTACATCGGCAACTTCATTGTGTCTCAGAACGAATAGTTTCCCAATAGGCATATCGATCTCCTCTAAGAAATTTGTAGAATCCCACAATGGAGGCTAGGTTAGCTAATACAAAATAGAAGGGAATTGTAAGTGGTTTTGTAATAAGGCTATTTCCATTGGAAAAAAAGCCAATAAACGCGGCTAGGTAGAAAAGGATCTGGCAAATAAGAAAAGCTAAAAACAAATTTGAAGAAGTTGCCAGAAGACCTGAGCTTAAAAAAGTCCCAAAAAGAAATATTGGCATGCAATAGCGCAAAAGCTTGTGCGAAAAAAGTTCAAATCCAAAAAGGCCCGATCTTAATGGATTGATCATATCTCGATTTCGCCAAAGATCCGAAAATGTTTGGGCTATCACTCGAACTCGCATTGTGAACTCTTTTGAGCTGTCTTTATTGGTTTCTTCTACGCACACTGCATCTGGCTCATAGACCGACCTCAGACCTTGCCGATAAAGTAAAGTGGCAATAAGGAAGTCAGAACACGCCTCAGGGTACATGGGAGTATAAGCCGAACGGCGAACAGCATAAAGACAACCGGAAGTCCCGATAAGTGAGCACGCTTCGCTTTCCCATTGACGTAATAAGGATTCATAATTCCAGTAACTCAAGGCACCTTTTCCTACCGCAGAATCATCCGGGTCATGGTAAACCAAGCGCCCGGCAACGCACCCAACAGAAGTATCTGCAAAACTTGGGACGATCTTTCGAATCACGTTTGCTTCATATATTGTCGTTGCGTCTGAAAAGAGTATGATCTCTCCAACGGCGTGTTTAACTGCATTGTTTTGCGCGGATGTCTTACCCAATCTATGCTCTTGTCTAATCAACCTAACTCGTCGATCACGGTATTTCCGAACTATTTGATCCGTTCTGTCGGTTGATGCATCAGATGCTACTATGATCTCTATTTTGTCGGGAGGATAATCGAGATGCAGGGTGTTCACTATCTTCTTCTCAATGGAGAGTTCTTCATTATAGGCAGTGATAAGAAAGGTAACAGGAGGTTCTCTTTCTGCTTTCTGAACTGCACGCGGCCGCCATTTGCTAAGAAAGTATATGATTCCCGGATAAACTAAATACACGTATAAGATTGCCGTTACACATATCCAAAAAATAGAAAACATTAACGCTTGAATTAGAGTCATCGAAAATCTTAAATTTGTATCATTACTATCGCTTCTCTGGAGATTGTCCTAGACGCAAAGTATATAATCTTCTCAAACCGATAGCCAAGATAATGACATAATATATGTACCATTGATAAGCAACCGATCCGAAAAAACTTGTAACCATAAAACCACCAATACTGGCTTGGATCCCGATAGAGGTCAGATGATACCACTTGGACTCTTCATTATGGCACTGTCTCGTTAATTTTTCGATCTTGTAGAGTTTGTTTATTGATGCAAACAAAAGTGCTAAATAAATCGCTAATCCGACAAACCCAAGCTCAGAAGATACTTGTGTAAAGGCGTTATGAGTTTGAAGTCCGCGAGGTCCAAATGCCGGTGAGTTGCCTATGCCAACGCCTTGAGGATTTCTTAACGAGACTAGAATCGATCTTCTTAACGCGTCCCCTCTTTCCGAGGAAGATCCGTTCGGGTCCAAGCTTGAGTCAAATATTGAAAGGATCCTTACTCCGTAATTTCCCGGTGCAAAGGCGATAATGCCTAGAGAAATGACTCCTACTAAAACAAAAGTTTTTATTCTGTTCGCTTTGCCAAGCTTCCATATAAAGATCCCTGCAATGGTAGTCAGTCCCAGAAAACCTCCCCGAGATTGAGTGAGGAGTACTGCAATTGCCAACAATGCCCCTATTAGTAAAAATGCGACTTTTGCAAGCTGTTTCTGAGAACTCAGGCCTAATGTGATTGCAATTGGCATCAAGAGGAGGAGAAACAGGGCCATCTCATTAGGATTTCCAAGCATACCTGCGTCAAGACTGACCCTATAACCTTCTGTATTGAATACCCCGGTCCTGTAAAGCTTTATGGTCTGGTACGATAGCATAACACCTACCCCGACAAGCGTGAATGCTAGAAAGTTCCACCGTTTTTTTGTTCTAAGAGCATTTACAAAGATTAGGAATATCAGAACAATACGGGAAAGCCCGTCTTGCACCTGAGAAAGCGATTCGGCTGGATTTTTTGAGATCGGTACCGTGATCAAAGCCAGCCCTATGAAAGCGAGCAGAAGCTTTACTTCGGTGGTCCATATGGTCGGCCTGTTCTCTACATAGAATTGTGTTGGAACATAGATCGCTAGGGTGCCAATCGCAATTGGAAACACCATAGAGTTTAGCCACAGAAGGGATCCTGAAAACTCATAAGGACGATAGAACAAAAGTATCGTAAATGACATCAATCCAACGAATGTAAGACTATGGCCGTTGCGGGCGATCCAGGGTTCGGCTAGAAGTTCTTCCCTATAGCGTTGTTCAGTTGATCTCTGATCTTTGTCTGATGAACTTACTATACGTGGGTTTGATGCGGCGGGCTGATCTGATGAGTGAGGCACTCCTTTCGCTAGGTTTTCGCGAAGATGCGACATCTTTTCAGTATTGGAGGACATCGGTGTTATCGTACTAATGATCTAATGATGGACTGCTTCCACGATAGCTTTGATTATTTATCAGTATCGTTCCTCCAAAGCCGACGGCAATGAGTTTCTTTCCTGATCTGCCTATGCGTTCGATTCGATGTTTGGATCCTGAATTCAGTTTGAACCAAGTTCTTCCGCCATCTTTTGTCTGAAGAATAGTGCCGACGTCGCCTACTGCAAATCCTTCGATACTATCAATGAATATCAAGTCGAGAAGATCTGCTTTTTCATTGGAATCGACGGAAATCCATGAGATTCCACCATTCTCAGTGATGACCACCGCTCCGTTCACACCAACTGCCCAGCCTTTCTTGTCGTTAACGAAATAGACGGAATTAAGCTTAAGTGGATTTGGAGTACTAATCTCTGTCCATGAGATTCCTGCATTTTCTGTTCGCATGATCGTGCCTCGGCCGCCGACCAGTACAGCTTCGTTGTCGTTTAGTATTTTGCCGTCGGTAAACATTGTCTGGGTTGCAAGGCTAGTGCGCTTCCACGTATCTTCCGGCTTTTTGGCGAAGAGAATCGAACCAGTTTCTCCGACAGCATAGGCGGCGGAATTTGTACTGGAAAAAACCAAACGCACCATCCTCTCGCGTCCTGTTTCAATACTGACCCTATCCCAAGATTCTCCACCGTCCCTTGTTCTTAAAATATAAGTAGGAGATGCGATGCCGGGGCCGTAAACACTTTGTTCACAGAGAAGCCAGCCATTGTCACGATCAGTAAAGACCACGTCTCTAATGTTGTCACGGGTCACAGTTTTGCGCTGCCAAGTTTTACCGCCGTCACTTGTTTTAAGAAGTGTTCCAGATCCACCAGCGATCCAGCCGTTATCATTGTCAATAAAATCTACGGCCTTGAGCCATGCCAACGTTCCGGCATCGATGCGTTCCCAGTCACTAGCTTTGACGGAAAGAGAAGCCATTCCCAAAACAGCCGATAATGTCATGGCGTTTAGCCAGAGCATTAGGAAAAAGCTTTTAGGGAACGGTCTTGCCATCGCAAATTAAACTAGAACAAGTGGTTGTGACATTTGGGAGTTTGTGCAAAACAACGGTTATAACGGGTTTCCGAATAGTATTCTCAAAGAACTCACCCGGCCGACCGTATCGAGCACCTTTGTCAGGCTCCATCCTTTTTCAGGGACAATTATCTGGTCTCCCGGAAGAATATAAGGAACTTCGGTTTTTCCTTTTACAAGCTGATTGAAGTCGATCACCGTTTGGGTAAATTCGCCGTTAGATGCAAGTCGGATGAGCATGACCCGTTTTTTATCGCCTTCCTTTGCGATTCCTCCGGCCTCAGCGACCGCTTCGTAAATATTGTACCGTCGATTCATCATCTTAACGCCCGGCGAACCTACAAGACCAAGAACGCTGAATCGAGCTGATCCGACCTTATCGAGTGTGACAGTAACTTCCGGATCAATTATATATTCGTCTAAATGACGAGCAATTATCTTTGCGACCTCTTCGGTCGTCTTACCACCAACGAATACTCCGCCGGGAATCAAGGGGTAGGCTATTTTCGCAGTCGGAGGCACCACTACATTGCTTTTTGAGTACTGCGGCAGACCAAAAACTTCTACTGATATGACATCTTCGGGTCCCAAATGGTATTCACGAAGATAATTATTGTAGTAGGGAAGTATCGCGGCTTCTTCGTCAGACATAATGGATCCAGCTGGCGGTGGTGGTGTAGGAGAAGTCACGCCACGGCCTACGCCCGACTGGGAATTATCAGGTGACTGGGCAAATATACTCGTTCCGAAAACCAGCATCAGAATCAAGACCGCTACAGATCTAAAATATTGCCACTTCATATTCATACTTATTCTCCTCGGCGAGGTATCTTGTGATAAGACAATGGACAGTCAGACCATCAACGCCCGCCCCTCCCGAACAATACTGTCTTTACCGTTTCAAAAACTATCACAAGATCCAGGGTCAAATTCTGGTTCTTAATATAATACAGGTCATACTGAAGTTTTTGTCTGGAATCTTCGACGGATGAACCATATGGAAATTTTATCTGTGCCCAACCGGTTAAACCGGGAGCGACAAGATGACGATACTCGTAATACGGCACTTCCTCCGCCAGTTTCGCTACGAAAAACGGCCTTTCGGGTCTTGGACCTACGAAACTCATCTCACCTTTGATGATGTTCCAGAACTGTGGGATCTCATCTAATCTCGTTTTTCGTAGAAAACGTCCGACAAACGTCGTCCGATCATCCTCAGTCGAAGCCCAAACGGGCTGACCATTAGGTTCTGCATCAGCTCGCATTGACCTGAACTTTATAAGCTTGAACACCTTGCCGTTCTTTCCAACTCGGTCTTGTTGGTAAAAGATCGGCCCGCGTGACGTGAACTTAACAAGCAACGCCACCAGTAGAGCAAAAGGCAGCGAGACGACAAGACCTATCACAGCAAGACCTCGGTGCAAGCCTTCGCGAACCAGAGTTTTTATTCGTGTGTCGCGCGGCCTAAATGAAAATATGAGCCACGACGGCAGCAGATTATCCAAATGAACGCGACCCGTAACCCGTTCGAAGAAGCTTGAACTTTCCTCGATGTTCACGTTTCCTGCAAGCCTAAGCCTCAATAGCGGCTCAGCGGGAAAGGAACCGCGGCGTTCCCTAACGCCGATTACTATCCGGTCTATCTTTTCGCTGTGAACGACGTCTTCTAATGTCGCAGTAACCCCAAAATTACGCAGACGTCCGTTAGTGCTGGGTTTATCCAGCCTTTCGTCCGTCATATATCCGACGATCCGGTAACCGGCGTCTCTTCTGGACGAAACGGCAGACGCTGCTTCTGTCACGATCGGACCATTTCCGACGATCAGTATCCTTTCGCCTAGCTCAGGATGACCCATTAAATAATGGATCGTCATCCTTAGCCCCAACATTGATAAAAGGATTATAACGACCGAATAAACTGCGGCTCCTCGTCCAACGAGCAGAAGCGGGAAAAAGTAGAAAAGAACAGCTAACAGAACCCAAGTAATGCCAAGAGCTTGTACGAGACGAAGAACCAGTTCCCGGCGGCTGTTTATCACCGAAAAATCATACAGATCGTATATATAAAGGTTGACTAAACAGATTACCGCCATGAGCAATACCTTTAGCCAGCCAAAATCTTCAAGTATTTGACCTGTTGCGCCATCAGACCCGAGACGAAGGAGAAGTCCTAGATAAAATCCTCCTAGTATGATCACTATATCGGCCCAAATAAGGACCATTGTACGTGTGCTCAATCGTCTCGTCATCGCTCTCTATCGGTAAATCCAACACTCTTATATCAGGCCTATTCTGAGCGACTCCTATAATATGAATACTCATGATAACCTCTGCTCGAGAGGGCATCTTCAGAGTCATTCAGCACCACACCCAATATCTTTTCTTTCGGCAGCATCTCCAGCGATCGTTCGGTGTCGGAAAAATTGACACGGTTTGAACGGATCACCAACAATGCTCCGTCTGCGTGATTTGAATACGCGGCGCCATCTGAAAATAGATTTAGCGGCGGAGCATCAATGATCACAAAATCAAAGTGGTCAGAAACCTCATCGAGTACATCCTTGAATTTCTGACCTGATGCCATTTCAGCGGCGTTATCCAGGTCATTGCCGCCAGGTAGAAAATGAAGTCCCGTAGGTTCGAGTCGGATGATAGCTTTACTCAGATCCGCTTTACCGGAAAGCACCTCTGATAACCCTACAGTCGCTTCCATGCCTAGATAATCACTTATATGCGGCATGCGCAGGTCGCCGTCAATAACCAGAGCTTTAATACCGTCGGTTTGGGCAAGCATGCAGGCAAGGTTGACCGCAGTGATGGTTTTGCCTTCTCCCGGTCCATGACTCAGTACTACAAGAGACCGTAGTGATCGTTGTTCGGACTGGTGCAATATCTGTGTTCGAAGCGATCTGTACTCTTCACAATAAGGCGAGTTCGGGTCACTCACAGCAACCAGACGCTGGTTTACTGCGTCTTTAGAAAGTTTGAACGTCTGAAAAGCCATTTCGGGCCGTGATTGCGGCCTGACCTGTTCCAGAGTTCTTATATGCGTATTGCTGTTATTCGGTACGGAATGAAGCTCCTCGACGACACGGGGAAGTCCTGTCGATACATCCTGTTCCGACACAGGCTCGGCAGATGGCCTTCCTATTTTGAAAGAAGGTTCAGCCGCGAAGTGAGGTGGAACGGAGGTCTTTTCAGAGACAATGTTCTCACTTGCATCAGAGGGCGATATCACCTCCGGACGCTCTTCGTGAGCCTTTTGTAAAGTTTTTAAGAATCTCATCGAAAGTTATAAATCCAAATCAAACATTTATTCGAATACTTGACCGAGATATTCCCCGGTATTTGCGTCGGAGGATTTGATGCGAAAAAAGAGTTAAACAATAAAAAATTCCAGTTTATAATATGCAGCCTACATATTTACGCAGGACTTTAGTTATTCTCTGATGCCGCAAAACCTGTCTTTCTTCCTTTGTCTGAAAGAAGCTCTTCAACTCCTGACGTGGTCAAAATACGTGAACTTATCCGATCAGCCGCCCGATCGCTTGCGATCAAGGCATCTTTATCCGGCAGCAGATCCAGATTCGCCGCAACCTCTTCGATCATTTCTCTCGTGACCTTCTTTTCATTCGCGGCAAAGGCAGCGATCAGAGCGTTGTCACAGAGGTTGTTGATCAATCGTGGAATTCCTTCTGAACACTGATAGACAAAATCTATTGCTTCCTGAGTAAAAATATTCTTTTGCGAAGATCCGGCAAGCATCATACGCTCGGTGATATATCTGGTTACCTCGTCGATATTCGGCAGAATGGGCATCTCACAACGCAAGGCAACTCTTTGCTTTAACTGCCTTAGATTTTTCTGACGGAGCCTTTCACGAAGCTCAGGTTGGCCGGTCAGGATGATCTGCAAGTGCTTAGCACTGTCCGATTCAAAGTTGAGTAACAGCCTGATCTCTTCCATTACCTCGTCAGAGATCTCATGAGCCTCATCTACTATCAATAGCGTACGTAGTCCGCGTCTATGCCGATCCTCGAGCATTTTGCCCATTTCAAGCAGCATGTCCGTCTTATTGTCATAGTCAGTGATATCAAGCATTTCCGTCACGTGATGATAGAACTCATCTATCGACAAATGCGGATTGAAGATATATGCAGCACGAACGCTTGAATCCAGCCGGCGGATAAGCCATCGAAGAGCTGTTGTTTTACCAGTTCCAACCTCGCCTGTTAAAACAATGAGGCCCTTCGCCATTTCGATACCGTAGTACAATCCCGCCAAAAGTTCGTTATAACTTGGCGTGAAGACAATGAATTTCGGATCAGGCGTCAGACTGAACGGATATTCCTTAAGTGAAAAATGGTCTTTGTACATTTTAACTCTAGACCCTATCTAAGATTTTAGGCCCTGACATATCTACTAACTTAATCGTTCCAATATTCTTGTCACGTTCAGTAATACGACCAATACCGGGACAGAAACTACTGTCAATATTACGCCGCCAGCAACTTTTAGATATGTATAACGTTTGGCCTTTGCCATTTCGTCCTCAGTCATCAGAGGTGGAACAGCCGCAAGTACGGGAAGTCCGGTGTAATGCTCTGTATCCACGATGTTCTGTATCTTGAATAAACGCGGCACTTCAAAAAAAGATGCGATCAATAGCCCGAAGAACAGCCCGGCTCCGGCCCCTAAGCCAAGGAACATCGGCCGTTTTGAAGCGTTTTCCGGTGTTTCAGGAAGACTCGCCGGATCAACAACCCTGATGGTTTCTCCCTGTTCGTTTGTTTCACGCTGAACCTGCTGTTGAGCACTGTTGAATTTTTTTATCAATTCATCATAGTTGGATTTAGCTGAGGCGTATTCATTGCTTATGCCTTCAAGTTCGACCTTGACGTTCGGTATCGTATTTATCTTGCTTTCCAGTAGTCCTATTTGAACGTAGTTCTGCTGGAGTTCGACATCTTTATTGGTCAATTGGGTTGCTATCAGGTTGAGCTGACTTTCGGCCTTGTCACGTTCGATCTCAAGGCTGCGTTTCTGGATCTCTGCTTTACGAGCCGCTGCATCCTGCAATGCTTTTGTTCTCTGGCCGGTCGATCCGGCCAATTTATTGAGTTCGTCGTTGATCTTTTCTATCTCAGTTCTTGTCTGTACGACCTCCGGCTCTTTATCGCGAAACTTTTTAAGAAGATTTTCCAATTTGGCCGTCAGTTCCGCACGTTTCTGTACAAGCTGAGCATATGCCGGAGTATCTTCTACACGGAAAACAGGTTCCTGGCCTTCATTTGTGCCGTAGGTATCTATCAGGCGCATCTGATTATTTAAAGCCCTTATGCTTTCCTGCACGCGACCGCGTTCGGTCATCAATGTCTCTTTATCCTTTGATATGGTCTGCTCACGCTGACGCAGGCCCGTAAGCTGTGCGATCAGGCCTTGTGACGACTCAGGCAGTGCATCGACGTTTCGCATCATTATGCCGAGACGTTCTTTTTCGATCGTATCGAGCTGCGTCTTTGCCTGATCAAGCTGGGCTTCGATGAACTCACGTGTGACCTCGGCGCTTTGTTGTGATTCCTTGTTTTGGTCCGAAATATACCTGTCAGCCAAATGGGCGGTAACAGACTGAGCAGTGTGGGCATCAGTATAATTAAAGCTGATCCGAAACCCGACAACCTCGTTGTCACCCTTTTCTGGGTCAACTTCGATATTGTTCCGCATTCCGTCAACAATGGCCTCTTTCGGTAGGCCTGCGGCTTTTTTATCAGAGTAGAGGTCAAATTGGTCAATTATTGCTTCAAGCGAAGATCTGCTAAGTACGTTCGAACCAATGGATTGAAGCCGGTGCGACATGGTCTCATCCGTAAGTGATGGAGCGACCTTTTCTGAGATCGTCGGCGGCGTCAACGTCAAGAATGTCGTGGACCTAAACACTTTAGGCAGTCCCGGCAATACCAGAATGACGGCGACGAGACCTGCTAACGCCGGCAAGGCTATCAACAAGCCTCTCCGTTTTGCGATCTTAACGATATCGCCAAGAGATCTTTTTCTAAATTCAACAGCCATATCAATATAAAGGGCGGTTAGCCTCTTAATCTGTTTCCATGAAAGCGGTCACGCTTACAAAATGTTCAAAGCAGAGTGAAATCCAAAATTATATCACGCTTTTTGCGGTTTTCTATCAATACAAAACAACACGCTTTCAGTGATCATCTGTCACTTTCTCAGCGTGTTTTTGCGATCCATTAACTTTCGCCGATGACAGCAGGTCACTGCTTCTTGATCATCAAGGCTCTCTAACCCCGGTCAGCCGACCCGATAAAATGACGTCTCGCTCCGTAGGCAAATCCGGTCAGTCCGATGCCGAACATTAGCATCGTAAAAGGTTCAGGATCGTATCGGTTCTCGACACAATTAGCCTGCTGCGGTTTTTGGATATCTTTTTTGTTGGATATGACGAATCTTTCTGAACAAACATTGTCAGAAGCTGCTATTGATCTCTCGTTGGCAGAGCCCTGAAAGACACCTATTGCAACTGCGGCAAAGGTAATGATCAGACTGGCGCTGATCAAGAAGCGGTTGTGGGCCTTGTATGACATACAAATTTCTCACTTGGCCGACTGCTGATCTCTAAAAAGAACGCAGTCGTCTGTTCAATAACTTAAAGAGATCGATGTATTGGGGGGCGATCTCCGCAAGTCCAATAAAAACTAGAACCTCTAAAAAGACGAGAATTCCTAAAAATTTTGCACCTAAATCAATGCAAATTTCAAAAACTACCAATAATAGGCAGATCAAAACAGAGATCGCGTATCCGGCATAAGGTCCGGACAATCCCTGTGGAACAAAATCTGCCCTTTCAAAACCCGTAATTATATCTTGTTTCGAGGCTAAGCGCAATGATTTCTTGCCGTATTTTCATAAACGGAGCAAAATGTAAAAAGTCTGTAACATAGTGACACAACACAAGTTATGGAAATCCTTTTGTTTTCCCTACGACACTTTTGTTAAAAACAATCGCCATCCACAGCAAAACACGCTTTTAGCTACTGATCCTTGTTCGCTAGTGTCACTATATGCAACTCCGAATGATAGTGGAATTGAATAGCGACCATCAATTGCGTTTACCGGTCATCGATATAGATGAGTCAGATAGAGGGTCAAGTTGCAGATTTTCTTTCGCAGTTTTATGTGGTTTCAAGTTAGCGGGTTCTTTGCTTCGGATCAAGATACTCGCGAAGTCCGTCGCCGAGAAAATTGAAGGCAAGAACGGTTAAAGCGATCGCGGCCCCGGGAAAGAAAAGAACATGCGGGTAGATCGAAAAGAATTGCCGGGCTTCATCGATCATTGTACCCCAACTGGGAGCCGGCGGTGGTATTCCCAAACCTAGGAAAGAAAGTGACGCCTCAGAAAGAACGGCTCCTGCCATGCCGAGAGACGATTGAACGATAAGGGCTGGATCGCATTGGCAGAATGTGTGTGAATAAGATCCTCATATTTCCCTGCTTAAAGCCCTGGCGCTTACGTACAAAAATCGTATTACGGACCTTCAACACCTGCCCGCGCATCACCTGCACATAACCGACCAACCGATTGTACGAGAACGAAAATATTAATTTCAATCCCGCACCGAGAAAGCAACAAAAAGCGATGGCAAGCAGCAATCCGGGAAATGCGAGGAAAACGTTGAAAACGTAACCTGAAAGTATCTTGTCAACCCATCCGCCGTAAAATCCGGCTATCGAACCGATAAAAATGCCGATCACGGCAGAGACTCCGACAACAATTATGCCGACCTGCAAAGAGATCCTTGCTCCGAACAGAACTCTTGAGAAAACGTCGCGTCCGAGAGCATCTGTGCCGAACCAGTGTTGGGCGGAAGGTTCAGCAAAACGCAATTCAAGGTTTTGAACGGTGACATCGTGTGTAGCCAAAAACGGGGCAAACACCGCCACAAATATGACGATCCCAACGATGAAAATGCCGACGTAAGTTAACCTGCTCATTTGCTATCGGATAGATCGCTAGATCCACTCGCGAACTTCCGTGTCTTCTCAAAAAGTCTCTATCAAGACAGCCTTATTCTCGGATCCAGCCATTTAGTAAACAAGATCGGTCAGTGAATTGGCAATGATATATGTCAAACTGATGACCAGAACGCAGCCCTGAACCAGAGCGATAGTCGCGCTTTGCAATGCCTTCGTCCAGCAAAAGCAGGCCGAGTCCTTGCCAGCTAAAGATCTTTTCGGTAATTATCGACCCCGCAAGCAATACGCCAAGCTGCAAACCGAGGATCGTAACAACGGGTATCAGCCCGTTTTTCAGTACGTGCTTGAAGACGACGGTTCTTTCTCCCAGCCCTTTGGCCCGTGCGGTTCGAACGTAATCCTCACCCAACTCTTCGATCACGCTGGATCTGACCATTCTTGTAAGTATCGCCGAAAGTGCAGCTCCAAGCGTGACAGCAGGAAGAATTATGTCTTCAGGATAAAGGCTGCCGGTTGCGGAAAACCAACCCAACTTTACGGCGAAGATATAGACCAGAAAAGGGCCGACAACAAAGGTCGGGAGTGAAATTCCCAGCAGAGCGACCAGCGAAGCAAAATTGTCAATGATGCCGCCCTTATTTGTACCGGCAACCACTCCGAGCGGAATGGCTATGGCAATAGCAACCAGCATTGAGGCAAGTGCAAGCTTGATAGTTGCCGGATATCGCTCCATCACCATGTCCAGTATCGGACGGTCGGTACGGAAAGATCTGCCCAGATCGCCGCGAAGAAGACCGGAAAAGTAATCGACATAGCGGTTTTCCATTCCGTTCCACGTTACAGTTCCATTTTCTGATACCGAGATAAAAAATCCGGGACGGTCAAGGCCGTGCTTTCTGTTGAAATCCTCTATCTGTTCTTGCGTTGCGGTCTCACCCAAAATGGCTGTCGCAGGTGTTCCTGGGACAAATTCGATAAGCAGCGTGACAAGCGACACCACCGTCCACATCACCAATATGATGAGGCCGATCTGACGAGCCAGGTTCAACAGCTTGTATTTCATTAGTGACCAGAACTATTTTGATATGTTTTGCCTTTGACGGCAAATTAGATGATGAGAACTATGCATCGGAACGCGTTGCGACGTGAATAGCAGCGATGCCACCCGTTAAATTAGTATATTTGACATCGTAAAAGCCGGTTTCGGTGATCATATTTACAAGAGCTTTTTGATCGGGAAATTTTGAGACCGAAGCAGGAAGATACTCGTACGCTCCACGCTCACCGCTTACAAGACCGCCCAAACGCGGGAGCACATTGGCAAAATAGAAATTAAATATACCTCTGAAACCAGGCACAACAGGTGATGAGAATTCCAATACGGCGAGTTTTCCGCCTGTCTTCAAAACTCTTCTCAGCTCAGCTAAGCCTACTTTGAAATTGGGCAGATTTCTCAGGCCGAAGGCTATTGTGACGGCGTCAAATGTTTTGTCAGGATAGGGAAGCGACATCGCATCACCTTCAGTAAAGGGAATGCCCGGAGCTTTCTTCTGAGCTATGTCCAGCATCGGCCGGCAAAAATCTGTTCCGAGCACGCTTGCATTGGAATTGCTGCTGAGTTCGATAGAAAGGTCGCCCGTTCCACAGGCGACATCAAGTATCAATGCATTAGGATCATTCAATTTATCCTGCAACAGCTGTCTGACCTTTTTTCGCCATCGTTTGTCGATATTGGCCGAAAGCAGGTGGTTGAGCAGGTCATAACGCCCCGCAATGCCCGAAAACATCTTTCGGACGGCGCGGGAATGTTCGATCTCGCCGGCGGTTTGCTGATGTTCCACTATTGTTCTGTTGTTTCCTGCTGACCCTCTTTAGCTGTGTCAGTATTTTCGCGAATGACAACAACCGTTACCATCGGCTGGGTTTTTATTCTGTCAGCTACACGCTGCACGTCAGCGATGGTCACAGAAGAAAAAGCATCGTTTTCTGCTTTGACCGAAGCCAGTTCGTAAGTATCTACATCCAGCCAGAGAGCGACAGGATCGGTGCCGTTGCGTATCATTCTGATCTGTTCTGTTGCGGCCGTAAATTCCTGCTGTGTTATCTTTTCGCCGAATATTTGAGATATGTTCCCGCCGGAACGTTTTTCATCAGAAGATCCTGAAGTTGATGATGTGGTAATACCTGTTTGAATCTGAGAAAGGCCGCATAGCAGGATCCCGGGCAATACATAAGCATCGCTTCTTACAAAGGCATGATCGCGTTCTGCTGAGGGAGCTTTCGCCTTTATGCGGCTGTCCAGTATAGATGCCAGGATCGTAAAGGCCGCGTAGTCCTTGTCATTTCGGGCGACGCCGCGAAAGGCATAACGAACTTCGCCAGGGCCGGAACCGGGAGCCTCGACCATTTTTAGTGATGTATTAGGAGCATCCGGCTGGCGGAAGGTTGAGGCTATCAATTTATCGGACTTCTTCCAGGCACCAAAGTATCGCCGCGTTGCTCTAAAGGCGAGAGACGGATCTACCTTTCCGCTGATGGTGAGCGTTGCGTTGTCAGCACCAAAAAAACGGTCGTACGCGAAGCGGATATCCGCAAAATCTATCTGGCCAATCGAATCTCGTGTGCCTATTTCAGGACGTCCGTACGGGAATGTTCCAAACAGGCGTTCGGCTGCCGCTCGGTCGGCTATATATTCCGGGCTGCTTTCCGCCTCGTCCAAAAGTGCTGAAACACGTTGTTTGACCGTGTCTGTCGTTGGTTTGTCAATGGTCGGCGTCGCGACCGCTGAGGCGATCGTTTCGATCATTGTAAGAAAAGCATCCGCTCTCGAAGATGCATTTATCTGAATATGATCATAATTGCTTATCACTTCCAACTGACCGCCGAGGTCTTCGGTGAAGAACGTTCGAGTCTGTTCATCCGGAAAGATCGACTCGGCAAGGATCCTCATAGTTCCTTCCTTGCCCTGTTGGTCAAAGGCAGAACCGGAATGTATCCGGAGCCGGATCATAACGCGATCGTTTGAAGGCTCGTTCCATATAAGTACCTTCAAACCATTGAGGAGGCGTTCCTGCCGTGGCGGCCGCTGAGCCGTTTGGGCATTTGTGATCAATGCCAGCAGGAAAAGTACAAACACGGCCGCAAATGTCTTCTGGATTTTTTTCATTACTGATGTCATTACGAATCTGTGAAATGAGAATGTTATCCCTTTTAGTTGCAAAATTCCATTCAAGTGTTGTCAGCCCCGGCTTTTTTGGTGACGAAATAAGCATTTTTTTGATATAGGCTCAGGCATCGTTGCAAGGGCAGACAGCATCTACAATCATTGAGCGGCTGATTTTCTTGAGTTCGCACCCGTGTTTTTTGTAAATGATTTACAATCTGCGTAAAAAACGCGTTATAATATGGGTTGGTCATTTAGCTGAGGTTTGAACTTGTCCCTTTTGATCAGGGGCAATGAATGGAAGAAACAGAAATGGCAAAGATAATGAAGTATTGCAGTTCTTGCGAAGAGGGGTTTGCTGAACGGTTCACGTTTTGTCCTGACTGCGGTTCGCAGTTGGAAGCGTATGCGATGAAACCGGTCGAGCAGGAGACGGTATCAGATCCGGTTGCGGAAGAGATCCCAGTCCCGGAAGCTCCGGGATTCATAGCTGCGGCTGACGATCTTTTAGAACTGGAAGATAGTCCTGAACAAAAGCCGATGATGTTCGAAACGTCCGAGAATGTTGTCGATCTTAACGCGGATGTGCCGCCGGTCGGGATAGTTGAAGAACCGGTCGAGGAGCCTGAGATAGAGGCTGCGAGTGAAGCCGACACCATTGAGGCGGTTGAGGAAGAATCAGAGCCTGTTTTTGTCCCAACCCCGACAGCGATCCCGACGACAGGTGTTTTCTATCAGACCGAGGCGGTACATGCGGACGAACCGCGTGACCATTTTGCGAACAGGCCTGTTTCAAAAGCTGATGAGGATGACGGCGGCTATTACGTGACCGTTATTCAGGAAAAGAACAGCAAACAGAGAAATGCTCTTCTTCTTGGTGCTACGGCTTTTGTCCTGATGACGGCTATCGTATCGTGGGGCGTATCGCTTTTCCAAAAAGATCTTTTTATCGCTTCGATCGGAGGTGAGTATCCGCTTTCTTCTTTGATCGATTCGGTTCCGATGCCTGTTGAGGATGTCGAACCGGAGAAAAAGAATGACGATGAAGGCGGCGGTGGTGGCGGCGGTGGCAAGGATCAGAAAGATCCTGTGTCTTTGGGAGACCTTGCAAATCAGACGCCGAATCCGGTCAGGCCGCCAAGTGCAACGACATACCGATCAGATAACACAGAACTGAAGTTACCTCCTGCATCCACGGAAGGAAAAAGACAGTTTGAACAGATACATGACCGATACGGTGACCCTAACTCACGGTTTGGCGGCTTTTCAGACGGTCCCGGAACCGGTGGCGGTATGGGTACCGGCAGAGGCACGGGACAGGGAAGTGGTCGAGGTACCGGTACGGGTAGCGGCACAGGTTCAGGATATGGTGATGGTGTAGGTGACGGAGAGGGAAGCGGTCGTGGTCCAGGCAGTGGCGGACCGCCGCCGATAGCTGCTAGAGGGCCTTCGACAGATCTGAAGATATTGTTCAACCCGAAACCCGGCTATACTGACGAGGCTAGAAAGAACTCAGTACAAGGCACAGTCACCCTCAGGGTCACATTTTTGGCAAGCGGCCAGATAGGCCAGATAACTGTGGTGCGGGGGCTGCCGAACGGACTGACTGAAAAGGCGATCGCGTCAGCTAGAAGCATCCGGTTTGAGCCGAGAAAGGACGGCGGCGTTCCTAAATCTGTCGTCAAGTCCATTCAGTACGGATTTACCATTTACTAATTGCCAGGGAAATTCATTGATTTGAGATCAATGGAGCGGGTCAGAGATCTTCTAAGATCTTTGGCTCGCTTTTCTTTTTTTATCTTCTTGAATGTATAATTACCGGACACCTTAAATAAGTTCTGAATTCATGCCCTAACATTGGCGAATTATGCAACGGATGATATCGGAACTCAATAAACTTTACATAGGAAGACAAAAGATGAAACGATATTTTACACAGTTCCTCACGCTTCTTTTGCTGCAAGGATTGCTATTGTCAGGCATTGCAAATGCACAACAATCGGATATCAGCGCACGCATTTATGAAGAAGGGACCAAAAATTCAAAGGTTCTCAGTACTGTTCAGATATTGACGGATGTTTACGGTCCGCGTCTTACCGGTTCACCGCAGCTCAAGGCTTCGGGTGAATGGGCCGCAAAGCAAATGGTCGAGTGGGGCCTTGAAAATCCCACACAGGATCCATGGAATTTTGGATTTCCCGGATGGTCAAATGACCGTGCTGCGGGCCACATCCTCTCGCCGGTAAAGGACAATCTTGTGTTCGAGGTTTTGGCATGGTCGCCAAGCACAAAGGGCGTGGTGCGAGGCAAGGCAGTCAGCATGATATTGCCTGACCGTCCGACGCAGGCCGAATTGGATACTTATCTCTCCGGCATTCGTTCAAAGATAAACGGCAACATCGTTTTTTACGGAAAGCCAGCCGAACCCGGTGTTGATATGAACCCGCCAGCAAAACGCGCACCTTCTGATACGATAAAGCAGCGTGTAAATCCGTATCCGGATCCTAATGCCAGACCGCAAGGTTTTCCGGGCGGCCCGGGCGGAATGCCGCAGGTTCAGCCAAAAGAGGGAGCACTTCCTCCGGCGCAGGTAGTTGATCAGGTCAACAAATTCCTGATGGATAATGGAGCGGCAGTTCGCGTTAATGATGCTGGCTTTGCTCACAGCAGGATCAGGGCATTCTCATACGGACGCGGCGATTATGACGTTAACAAAACTGTTCCTACCGTCGTTATGCGTAATGAGGATTTTGGCCGTATCGTTCGTCTGACACAGGGCGGACATGAGGTTGAACTCGAATTTGATATTCGCAATACAACTCATCCTGAAGGAGCAACTCAGTACAACACGACAGCAGAGATAGTTGGGACTGACAAAAAGGATGAGGTCATCATCATCGGCGGACACCTTGATTCCTGGCATTCGGCTACCGGAGCAACAGATAATGCGACCGGAATTGCTGTAATGATGGAAGCAGCCCGCATCATCAAGGCTCTCGGCCTGAAGCCGCGACGCACGATCCGTGTTGCATTATGGAGCGGTGAAGAACAGGGACTTCTCGGTTCGCAGGCTTATGTCGCAAAGCATTTTGGTTCAGCAGAAAATCCGAAACCGGCGTGGCATAAATTCGGCGGATATTTCAACCATGACACCGGAACGGGCCGCATTCGCGCGATGACCGTGTTCGGGCCGCCAGAAACTGCAAGTATTCTTCGAAGCATAACCGGTCAATTCTCTTTCTGGGGAATGGAAGGCGTTTCTGCGACAAGCAGCCGAAACATCGGCGGTTCTGATCACACGTCGTTCAATAACGCAGGTTTGCCCGGCGTGGGAACTACGCTAGACCCGATCGAATACGGTTCACACACCTGGCACACCAATTTTGATACATTCGAGCGAGTGATAGAGGCTGATCTGCAGCAGGGAGCCATTGTCATCGCAACGACCGTCTATGAATTGGCTATGCGTGATGAACTTCTGCCGAAGTTCTCAGCAGACAAGATGCCGAAACCGCCGGCAGCTCGTAATTAGAGCTATAGTTAATCGGTTGATCTGGCGTGATTCTTTCAATCAAGTATCACGCCATTTTTGTCATGAAAATTGCACTCGGCTGGGGCATTGGTCAGCAAGACAACATTGACCGCACTTGGGTTTACGGGCATTGCAGACCTGACGGCCATGAAATATCAGCCAGTGTGAGAACATGACCCAATCTTTTTTGGGTACAAGAATTGTCAGGTCTTTCTCTATCTTTTCCGGAGTGGTCTGCTCTGTAAGTCCCAGCCGTTGCGACAACCTTGAAACGTGGGTATCGACGACAACGCCGGACGCTATGCCAAAGGCATTGCCCAATACAACATTTGCGGTTTTACGCGCCACACCGCCAAGCGTCAGCAGGTCATCCATTGTTTGCGGCACTTTTCCGCCATATACATCAATTATTCGCTTGCTGGCGGCTTTTATGTTCTTTGCTTTGTTCCGAAAAAAGCCCGTCGAATGGACGTCTTTCTCCAGTTCTCTTAAGTCAGCTTTCGCAATCTCTTCCGGCGTTCGGTATTTGCGAAACAGATCGGCCGTGACGATATTGACCCTTTCATCGGTACACTGTGCAGATAGGATGGTAGCGATCATCAGTTCGAAAGGGTTGGAATGAATAAGGGCGCAATGAGCATCAGGGTAAGCCTTTTTAAGTCTTTTTATGATCTCCGCTGTCCGCTTTTTCAAGTCTGATATCATTTAGGTTTAGGCTAAAGAACCTTTGGCAGGAATGCAAATATTCATCACATTAGGTAAAATTTACAACAAAGATTTTAGCCACAGAGCGCACAGAGGTTTTTAATTTTTTTTGAGTTCTGAATATCATGGACATTTCAAGATCCGCGACAGGGCTGAACTAAAAGTTACCGGATTAAGCGTGGTTTAATAATAAACTTTGGTGAAAAGCGACTTATCGACGGAGTGAAACGAATTTCTAATTGATCTCTGTGCCCTCTGTGCCCTCTGTGGCTAGATTTTTACATTATCTATTTAAATGAAAGTACCTTTACTTGATCTGAAAGAACAGAATGAAACTCTGAGGCCGGAGATCGAAGCTGCTCTCGGCAGGGTTTTGGATGCGAATGCGTTCATTCTTGGTGACGAGGTCGCCGCGTTCGAGAAAGAATTGTCGGAGTATTGTAACGCGTCTTTTGCCATAGGCTGCGCTTCCGGTTCGGATGCGCTAGTTCTGGCGATGATGGCTCTCGATATTGGCCCGGGTGATGAAGTAATAACCACGCCGTACAGTTTTTTTGCCACTGTCAGTGCGATAACCAGGGTTGGTGCGACACCTGTTTTTGTTGATATCGACCCGGTTGATATGAATCTCGATGTATCCCAGATCGAGGGAAAGATAACTGAGCGGACAAAGGCGATAGAACCTGTTCACCTCTTCGGACAGTGCTCCGACATGACAGAATTGCAAAGTATTGCCGCAAAGCACGGCCTTCATCTTGTTGAAGACGCAGCTCAGGCAATAGGTTCTGAGGAAGCTGGACGCAGAGCCGGTTCTATTGGCAAGATAGGGTGTTTTTCATTCTATCCGTCGAAGAATCTTGGCGGAATGGGTGACGGCGGTATCATAACTACCAATGATGAGAACCTCGCATCCCGGCTAAAAGCTCTTCGCGTTCACGGAGCTGAAAAACGATATCACCATCGCTGGATCGGACTAAATTCGCGGCTTGACGGATTTCAAGGGGCGATACTTCGTGTAAAGCTGCCGCATCTGGATGATTGGACACTAAGGCGAAGGCAGAATGCGGATACCTATAGAAGGTTATTTGCAGACAAGGGGCTGCTTGATCTTGTGACCCTGCCAACCGAACTCGAAGGACGAAAGCACATATACAATCAGTTCGTGATCAGAGTTGAAGACAGGCGAGATGAGTTAAAGGCATATTTAGCCGAGAAGAATATCGGGACAGATATTTACTATCCGATACCATTGCATTTGCAGGAGTGCTTCGCATATCTGGGATATAAAAAAGGTGATCTTCCTGAGGCAGAAAAGGCAGCGTTGGATACGCTTGCTTTGCCGATTTACCCGGAACTAAAAGCAGATCAGATCGAATACGTTACTGACTCAATTGCTGAATTTTTTGCTAAATAGACAGAACAAGCATGAATGGACAGATAAAGATAGTTCGCATTTCAAAACCTATCGGGTGGTTTGTCTTAGCGGCTGTCATAATATGCTTGGCCATATTTTTATGGAACGCTGTGTCATGGCATGCCGGTCGTATATTTGCCGAAGAGACCGATCTGAACCAGCCGGAAACCGAAGCGATGGCACAATTGGCGATCAGCCTCTCACCGGGCGATCCCATGACCCATTGGTTAAAGGCCTCTGAAGAGCGTCAGGAGTTTAACCCCGACGCTGTTGAAGGTATTGCCCGTTCTTTTGAAGACATAGTTCGTCTTGCTCCTTACGATCATCGCTGGTGGATAGAACTTGGACGGGCAAATGAACACGCAGAGCGAATGGAAGCTGCCGAAAAAGCGCTTCTCAGGGCTGAAAGTCTCGCACCGTCCTATTCCTTTCCGAAATGGCAGCTGGGGAACTTCTATCTCAGACGCGGACGGGTTGAGGAAGCTTTTACCAAATTAAGGTCAGCCACTCAGAAGAACAGTGTGTATCGTGAGCAGGTCTTTTCGCTTGCATGGGATTTTTATGGAAAAGATCCTGAAATGGTTGAAAGGCTTGCGGATGATTCGCCTGCTGTACGCCGGAGCCTAGCGGTTTTCTATGCACAGAGAGGAGCTTCGGCAGACGCACTGAGAAACTGGAATCTTCTTTCTGAAGAAGAAAAGCAGGTAGAGCCACAGATCCCGCGTACATTGGCGCAAGGACTGCATGACCAGCGAAAATTTCGTGAGGCCGTTGAATTTTCGCGTCAGTCAGGCATCGATCCAACTTCGTCAATCGAAACAGTGACCAATGGCGATATGGAAAAAGCCATTACTGCCGGAAACGACTCTCTTTTCGGATGGAAATATCACCGTGCTGAAGGGAAGATGGATGTTTCATCGGACAATGCGGTGAAACGTTCCGGCACTCGAAGCATGAGGGTCACCTTCAAGAATTATCTCGGCGTTGATCTTGCAAACCCTGTACAGCTGGTCGCTGTCCAACCCAATACATCATACTTACTACGTTTTTGGGTGCGTGGAGAAGGCCTTAGGACCGGAGGTCCGCCTTTGATCCAGATAGTCAACGCAAATGATGATGTGCCGCTAGCATCATCTCAGCCGTTCGACGGCGGAACCTTTGATTGGCAGGAGCGAACTGTTGCCTTTGTGACACCTTCGAATTGCGAGGGCATACTCATCAGGACTAACAGGGTGTATTGCGGCGATACCTGTCCTGTCTCAGGCATATTGTGGTATGACGATTTCGTTTTGGAACGAGGAGTTTCCAATGTTGCAGCAGAGTGACCCGTAATGACGATCGCGAATAAATTATCATTTGTGATGTTGTGTGTGATGCTGATCTTCTCAGCCCTCGCATACGGCGGTGTTCACCTGCCTGTCATACTACTTCTATATATTTTTATCGCTGTAATGATGCTGTTATGGGCAGTGGACGGCATACAGACAGGCACGATACGGTTTAGCCCAAGTTTGCTCCAGTTTCCGCTCTATGCCATGTTTGCATACGCTGTCATTCAGGTCGTTCCTTTTGGGGCAATTGCAGAATTAGCAGGCGTCACTGAAATACCAAGAACTATCTCGGTCGATCCATTCTCTACTAAGCTTTCGGCTGTTCATTTTCTTGCATTGGGTGTCTTCTTTTCCCTGACGATTGTTCTGCTCGATTCTGCTCAGCGTCTTCGTCGGCTAAGCACCGTCATAATGGTTTTCGGTTTTTGTTTTGCATTCTTTGCGATACTGCAATCTGTTCTCAGTCCCGAAAAGATCTACGGCGTTTATAAAAGCTCGTACGCAGCTACGCCATTCGGGTCGTTTGTAAACAGGCATAATTTTGCTGCCTATATGGAAATGACGGCTGCTTTGCCGCTAGGCTTGCTCTTTACCGGAGCAGTTAGCCGGGATAAACGGTTGCTGTTCGTTACGGCCACAGCTTTGATGGGAGTTGCGTTACTTCTAAGCGGTTCGAGAGGCGGGTTTGTTGCCTTCATTGCGCTTGTTCTTTTAACTGCCATCCTGACGATCGGCTCAAGAAAAAAGAAAAGTATTCTTGTAAGGGTCGGACTGGCGACGGCCCTGCTAGCCGCTATTATCGGCGGATCGTTCTTTGTCGGCGGCGAAAGCTCTTTGACACGTATTGCTGAAACAACGATGTCTGAGAATATTTCGACCGACCGCACAAATATCTGGTCCGTCACGCTCAAAGTGATAGGTGCAAATCTGCCTTTCGGAGCCGGATTTGGGGCATTTGGGGTCGCTTATACTCAGTATGACAATATGAGCGGGCTAGAAAGAGTAGAGCAGGCTCATAATGATTATCTTCAGGTTCTTGCTGATGCGGGCCTGATAGGGCTTATGATTGGGGCTGCTTTCCTGATCATCCTGTTTCAGGCAGGACGCAAAGCGGTCGGTGTTGAGAACACGTTCAGGCGAGGAATAGCGGTCGGGGCAGCTTCAGGAATTTTCGCAATATTGGTGCACAGCCTTTTTGATTTCGTACTCCACACAACGGCTATTTCGATATTGTTCCTGATACTGATGGCGATGTTGAACGCCGCAAGGCAGACGTATGAAGACGACATCGAGGATGAAGAAGACCGTCGCTCGCGTCATCGGCGTTCCCGTTCAAGGTCTTCAGGAAAGGTCGCTACTTTCCCACAATAATTTCCAGATGGTCAGGCTTCTGCTTCGGTCTTTGCCGAACTTCGTCTAAGCTGGCTTAACAAGAACCAGATCACACCGTGCGACACATACGCGGCGGAAAGTATCAAAAGCATATATCTGGAATATAGCCAGATAAGCATTCCGATACCTGCTATCAGGAGAAGCAAATAGAGGTTGCTCCGTCCTGTTCCGGTCGTCTTAAAACTCGTATATCTAAGTGTGCTGACCATAAGAATGCCAAGAACGGCCAGCAAGACCATCATCAGCATCGCATAGAACTGGGCATTGCCGTCGCCATGGAAGTTTAGCGGGGTTGGTGAAAAATGCACGATAGATGCCATCAACCCGGCAGCCGGTGGTATTGGCAGTCCGACGAAATTCTTTTTATCCAGCTTAGGCGAACCTTCTTTTAGGACACGAGGCCTTGTTGCCTGCAAATTAAATCGGGCAAGCCTGAATGCTCCGCACATCAGATACATGAACAGCAGGAAAATGCCGAAGCCGTATTCTGTGGAGCTCTCGCCGAATGACGTGGCAAATCCCCAACTGAAAATAAGAGCGATAGGGGCAATGCCAAATGTGAGAACATCGGCAAGGGAATCAAATTGAACGCCTATCTCAGTAGCCGTCTTTGTCATTCGAGCCACGCGTCCGTCCAATGTGTCAAACAATATGGCAAGACCGATGGCTACGGCAGCATAATCAAAATAATCCGCCGCTTTCAATGGGTCGCTGAACGCCAGATGAAAGCCGCGTATTGACCAGAGGACCGCCATAAAACCCATAGCGATGTTGGCCGCAGTGAATGCGGTCGGAATCACATAAAGGCCTTTTTTCAGGCCCTTGTGGACGGGTTGTGGCGCGTCATTTTCCATAGGTCATTTTCAGGGTTACTTTATTCTGGCAATAATTGTTTCTCCGCCGACGACACGGTCACCGATCTTAACGGCAAGCTCAACATTATTCGGCATAAGAATGTCTGTACGTGAACTGAATTTTATCAAGCCAAACCTTTCGCCTCTTTCCAGGTCATCCCCAACACCACTCCAGCAAACGATACGGCGGGCTACCAGTCCGGCGATCTGAGTACAAACAACAGTTATTTTGTCGCCTTTTATTGTCAGAGCATTTCGCTCGTTGTGCAAGCTGGCGGCATTATCGGTCGCCGGCCCTTTCCTTCCGGGGATATGTTCAGCCTTTTCAACACTTCCGGCAATCGGGGAGCGATTTATGTGCACATCCAAAGGCGAAAGGAATATGCTTACGAGTTTGCCTTTGTCATCTTCAGTGATGCGGGTCACCTTTCCGTCAGCGGCAGAAACAACAATATCAGGATCGGTCGGTATATTTCTGAACGGATCACGAAAGAAATATGCCATGAATGCGGCAAGCACCGCGAAAACAGCTGCAATTATCCACAACTGTAGATATGCCATAAGCATGGCGATAACAGCCGGGATCAAAACAAAAGGGAAACCTTCTTTGGCCATAATAAGATCGGAGGCTAGATATCGAACACCATCATTTTTTAGGTATAAGCTGTCTAGTCTCGGGGTGTACTTTGAGATTTTATCTGAATAGGAAGGTTTTTGCGAATGCAAAAGGCCCGCTGTTACCGAACAGCGGGCAAAAGGAGGATTGAATTTAGAGGGAATTTATACACGCACAGGATTATCCTTGGCATAACTGTAAGCACACCATGCCGCGATCAAATGGATCACCCATCCAAGCAGTCCGGCGCTTCCGATCCACGAAAAACCGGTTATGAGCAACCATATTATTCCTACTATAACCCGGCCGTTATAGATCTGACCGAGACCCGGTATCAGAAGACTCAGAAAACCCGCAACTATTGGTTCACGCATATTCGTTAACACCTCCGATATAGATAACGAAGAATTGTCTAGGTTTGTTCCAGAAATTTAGATCAGTGTCCGAAGAGTTCGTGGACTATGAAATGAAGGCAGAAAAACATCGCGACGCCCGCGAAGACAGAGAGTGAAACAAGCGGTTTTTTGCCGCCGTGATGATTTACTTCTGGTATCAGATCGCTGGCGGCGACGTAGAGCATAACGCCTGCGGCGAAAGGCATTGCGTACGCGACCGATCCCTGTATTGAAAGGCCGACTGCGTAAAATGTCAGTACACCAAGCAATGTGGTGGCTCCAATTATGGATGTGGCTGTTAGAACCTCGCGGAAGCCTTTTCCGGCAGAAACCATCATTGAGCCAACAGTGAAACCTTCGGGAAATTTATGAAGAAATATGGCGATAAAAACCAACAAGCCGACATTTTGATCTATCTGAGATGCTGCCGCAATGGAAACACCGTCGAAAAAAGTATGGATCAACAGCCCGCCGATGCCTGCATAGGCCGAGCCTGTTGAAATTACATGGTCAGAGTGAACCTCAGCCCCAAGGTGGAAATGAGGTGCGATCGTGTGTTCAAAGAACTGGGTCGCCAGGTATCCACCTAAAAGCAAAAGTATGGGCCAGAAGAAAATATCAGTAAGGCCATGTTCGCCATTATGTGAATGTGGAACGGTGTTCCACAACTCGATGGATCTGGGAAATATCTCAAAAAGCGTGACAGCCAGCATAAAACCTGCACTAAGGGCGAGCAGATATTTCAATGCATTCTTATATGTAGAGTGGAGTTTAGATGGAAAGATCACTAGTCCGCCAAGCACATTGGCAAGGGCGGCAAGCAAGCCAAATAACACTAATTGCAAGACATTCTGGTCCATTACCCAAATCGAATAGGAAACTTTATCGCATTCGTTTCAAAAATGAAAATCTGCCTTTTAGAAAGCATTTTTTTATAGAAATCTGTAAATCATTAATTAAGCGCATGATTAAGAAGATTATTAAATTTTGTCTTGACATTAAAGCGCCTCTCAGCGTAATATTCTTTTGCGATTCGATATTTCTAAGTTTGGTCAATGCGAGGGGTGGAGAAAGTAGCAGTAAGTGTTTAATCTATTAAGCATTTTAAGCGCCGGATCTTGGTGATACTTTCAACAGCAGGCCGTTGGATCGAATAGCTTGATAAAACGCGGACGGCCAGGCCAACTTTCCCAATAAACATCTTTTTTTGAATTCTGCCGACAACATCGGTGAACGGCTGACGTGTGTCAGGACAACGGATCTTTGAAGATTATGAGGACAGACGAAAAAACGCCTCACATTCCGGTTCTGCTGGACGAGACACTCAATGTTTTCAAGGATATACCGTCCGGGACCTTTGTTGACGCAACATTGGGAATGGGCGGCCATTCATCAGCTATCCTGAGCGAGCATGCGGATCTGAACCTTTTGGGTATGGACCAGGACACGGCCGCCATCGCCATTGCGACTGAGAATCTCGCGGCATTTGACGGGAGAGTTAGGATAGTTCATTCCAACTTCTCCGAGATTGCCAACGTGACACGCGAGAACGATGTGGAGAAGGTTTCAGGCGTTTTGGCAGATCTGGGAGTGTCGTCGCTACAGCTTGATACGGAAGGGCGCGGATTCAGCTTTCGGTTTAATGACCCGCTTGACATGCGAATGAATACAGCCTCAGACGGCGAAACGGCGGCGGACATCCTCGCCCACCGAAGTGAGGAAGAGATCGCGGACATTATTTACCGCTATGGCGAGGAGAGAGCGTCCAGGCGAATAGCTCGTCGTATCGTCGAGCGCAGGGAAAGAGGCGAGCCTGTGAAAACAACAGGAGAATTGGCCAGGCTTGTGGCAGGAGCATTTCCGGGAAAAGGACGTGATAAGACTCATCCGGCCACGCGGACGTTTCAGGCCTTACGGATCGCGGTCAATAACGAGTTAGATATACTTGACCGGTTTTTAATCGAGGCGTTCGATCTTTTGAAACCTGAAGGGGTGCTTGCGGTCATCACGTTCCATTCACTTGAGGATCGTATCGTGAAACAAAGGTTTCGCAAGCTTACCGGAAAATGCGAATGTCCACCGAGAATGCCGGTATGTATGTGTGGGGCAGAAAAAAGAGGGC
>JAHBSH010000049.1 GCA_019639215.1 Acidobacteriota bacterium | reverse complement strand
GACAAAGAATTCGCCGTCGCCCAGACCGATAACGACCGGCGGACCTTCGCGAACGGCGATGACCGTGTCGGGTTCATCAACAGAAATGATAGACAAGGCAAATATGCCGCGAAGTTCGGCGACTGCCTTTCGGACAGCCAGTTCAAGCGAGAGTCCGTCCTTTTCGATGTAATGCCCGATCAGATGAGCGACGACCTCTGTGTCCGTTTCTGTCTTGAACGTACTGCCGTTTGCCGCGAGCCGCTCCTTCAAATGCAGGTAATTTTCGATGATGCCGTTGTGAACGACAACAACGCGGCCGGATTGATCGCGGTGCGGATGTGCATTTTCTTCGGTCGGACGTCCGTGCGTCGCCCAACGCGTATGGCCGATGCCGTATGTGCCGTCCAACGGATCAAGCCGGATGGCGTCCTCGAGATTGCGCAGTTTGCCCTCAGCACGCCGCAGAGATAGCTCATGCTTTTCATCAACGACGGCAATGCCCGCCGAATCGTATCCGCGATATTCCAGTTTGCGCAGGCCGTCTATTATCAACGGCACAACCTGTTTGTTTCCAACGTATCCAACTATTCCGCACATAAATTATTATTTTTAAAATAAAAGTGTCATCCGGCATGTAGTGCCCGGGCTTTTTTGATCCAGAATATCCCAAGGAATATGCCGACAAGACCCAATATGAAAACGGTCTTGGTCGATGTAAAGCTGGTTTCCGAATACATTTCAATACTGCGTCCCATGCACAACATCCCAAACGCAAATGAAACCACGCCCATTAAATATAAAAAAACTTTCATAAAACTCCGCGAGATACTCCTCCGATCACTACAACACCTTAAATACCTTATTTATCCGCCCAACTGACTTTCTTATATATCTGTTTACGAATGAGAATAGGAAAAACATAACCGCTGGCACTCCCAAATGAACTCGGTTTCTCGACAAATGAGACCGTTGATACCGTCAGCACAGTACCGTCTTTTGAAAGTGAGAAAGTCGTTATTGATTTCTGACGTTTTTCTTTACTAACAGGCGTATTTACTAGGATATTTTTCCCATCCCATTTTGCGAACGGCTCAGGACTATCTTTATCCTTTTGATCCTTACTTCCACGCTTATCTGTGTAGAAAACGCTGACAGCGGGCTGACCTTCAACCTTATCGATCAAGTTTCCTTGCTCATCAAACCGCTCATTGGTCACGGTTTGGCTCATTCTAAATTCCGGATCGCTATGCTCGATCACCAGAGTAGTAGTCGTCTTTCTGCTCGCATCAGGAGCTATCGGTTTCTTCTTAAAAAGCTTATTTTCAAGCTCCTTGCTTTTGGCTTCGTCGAGCACCCACACACCACTGAAATCAGGCTTCGCCTTCCTGCCGGAGCTTTGAGCGGCTACAGTGACTGCGCATAACAGTACAATGGGCAGGATCGATAATAATTGGAATTTCTTGTCCATCTGCTTACTCCTGTCAACAGTTTCCCATATTATGCAAACTGGCCGCCCTCTCAAGCAGGCCGTTCTGACTTTTGCTGTCCTATTTCCTATCGATCATGCGTTTTGATCTGATCGTATTAATAACATCGGTGAAATTTTTATACCATTCGGGCGAATGAGGCGTCGCCATAGAGGCGTAATATCGTCTCGCCTTCCGTATCAGCGGCAAATCCTCCTGTGTCATAACAACAACCATATCCCGCTCGCCGTCCGACACTTTTACAGTAAGATCAGCAAACTTACCCGGTTTACCCTCCGCTAATTCTGACAAGGCCGTGACAAATTCTTCTCTATTGATCTGCGGCTTTTCCGTTCGCGGTTCTATTGGTCTCGGCTGCAAAACATCCCTGAGTACACTGTCCGCAAGAGATTTTGGAAGCGTTCTGATCAAGGCCCTTACTTCCCTATCCGATTCATCTGTAGCCTGATTTACCAAAAGCCAAATGGCAATACTTTGGATATCACCTTTTTCCTCGGCTGACAGTTTAGCAAGCGCGGGTGTTGCGATACTTTCGTCCATGCTTCCAAAAGCAGCAAGGGAGCCTACGCGTTTATCCACCGGCCGTGTTCCGTGCTGAGGCAGGTAATAGGTCGGGTCCGGAAATCGCAGCCAAGTTTTTCCGACTTCGGTCACGTCCAGTCCTTCAAAACCAAAAGCGGCCATATACGGCAGCCAATATCGCGGATTGATGTCGGCAAGATCAACACCTGCGTAGGTTTCGATCATCAACTTCTTCGTTTCAACAGACTGATCGTGCTTGTAGAGCAAATTGCTCGCGTTGAAGCGGAAAAAAGTGTCATCTTTGCGTTGGTCGATCTCGTTCCTAACACAGCCAAGCAATTCAGCCGGAGACTTGTCCACGATTTCCCAAACCTTGTCCAGTTCCGACGATTTGGCGGTGATCTGTTCCCGCGTTAGCTTGGAAGGCTTAAACCCGTAGGTTTTGTCGATCACTGCTTTTAACTCGTCGCATTTCTGCGAAGGCACAAATTCCCGAGGATGCTCCGCCTTAGGCGACTTCAAGTTAGATGATCCAGAGGTTGCGGCACTTTCAAAGCAAGCAAAAAGAGAAAATGCCGCCGATATTAACAAGATTATTTTAAGCACCCCTAAATTCTCCTTTCTCTCTGCCAACGGCTTCACTTTCTCGTCCTTGCCGGGACACCAACGACGAGGTCGCCGGGTTCGATGTCCTTTGTGACGACGCTGCCTGCTCCAGTCGAGGCTCCGTCGCCGACCTTTACGGGAGCGACTAGCATAGTGTCAGAACCTATTCTTACGTTGTTTCCTATTTCGGTCTGATGCTTGTTCTTTCCGTCATAGTTGCAGGTAATGGTTCCGGCTCCGATGTTGGTCTTTTCGCCGATGGTCGCATCGCCCAGATAGGTCAGGTGGCTTGCCTTTGAGCCTTTGCCGAGAACGGTTTTCTTTAGCTCTACAAAATTACCGACCTTTGAACCTTCGGTCATCACTGCGTGGCCGCGAAGATGAGCCATCGGCCCAACCTTACAGGCGTTGCCAACCTCAGAATCCACGATCAGACAATTATCAAGTATTTCCACACCGTCGCCGATCTTTGCATTAGATATTCGTGTTCCCGGCCTGATAACGCAACCGCTGCCTATCTCAGAAGTTCCTTCCACGGTGACATTTGAATAAACGACGGTGTCGCGGCCAAATTTTGCACGTTCGCTGATGTACGTATTTTGCGGGTCGATGAACGTAACGCCGCTTTCACGCATCAGCCGGTCGATCGTCCTTTCGCGAAGCATTCGTTCCATTTCTGCAAGCTGAACCCTGTCGTTTATGCCTTCGATCTCGGCCCTGTCATCGTGAACATACAGGCCGACCGTGTCGCCTGCTTCACGAAACATCGCGGGCACATCCGTCAGGTAATATTCACCCTGAGCGTTGTTGTTCTTTACATTTGCCAAAGCCGCGAAAAGCTTTTTCGTGTCAAAGCAATATATGCCCGAATTTATCTCGTTCACCGCCAATTCGCTTTCATTTGCATCTTTTTGTTCGACGATGCGGTCAAAATTTCCATCATCAGAGCGGATCACGCGGCCATAGCCTGTCGGATTATCCAACCTGACGGTCAGAACGGTGCAGGCGGCTCCACTATCGTGATGCTGACTGATCATTTCTGACAGCGTTTCGTGCCGGATAAGCGGAACGTCGCCGGAAAGGATCAAGACGGTCGATCCGCGGCCTTCCAGAAATGAACGGGCAGAATTTACAGCGTCGCCGGTTCCCAGCTGCTCTTTCTGAAGGGCAAATTCTACTGCGTCGGCGTCCATTTCGCTCAGGACGGCCGTTTTTACATCATCGCCCTGATGACCGATGACAACATAGATTTTTTCCGGGCCAAGAACAGCCGCCGTAGAACAGACATGATTGATAAGCGGCCTGCCGCTTAGGCGGTGCAATACCTTTGCAAGGCCTGATCGCATTCGCGTTCCCAGACCTGCCGCCATTATCAGCACATCTATCGCCTGTTCTTCTTTAACTTCACTTCCCATAAATCACTTTTGACGTTCTTTGCGATCCAGTCCACTAAAGGTTCAATCGTTGGCGGATTCCGTCATTTTTCGCTCCGGCACACAAGAAAGTACAGTCCTTGCAAGCTTTGCGGGATCATGACGAACCTTTTCGCCGGTGTCCAAAAGGTCGCAATGTATCACTTTTGCACCTTCAATGTTATCAGAGTCCATCGAACCGTGGACGCCTATCTGCTCGGAACCGTCCTGCATATACCGTTCCTGCTGGAGCGGAGAGATCGGCCGGTTGTTCACCAGAACGTAATCAAAATTCAGATCCTTAGCGTAATCGCGAACTATCTCAAGGTGCCGGCGAGCCGACATCCCTTCAGTCTCGCCCGGCTGCGTCATCAGATTGCAGATAAATATCTTTACAGCGGGCGAACCGGCCATCAGATCGGCAACGCCGTTGACCAGCAGCGGCGGCAAAAGGCTGGTATATAAAGATCCCGGGCCAACGCTTATCACATCTGCCTGTTTTATAGCTTCAATTGCCTGCGGCAGAGGCGAGCAGTCGGGCGGTTCTAAAAATAAACGCTCGATTCGTGTGCCGACGCGGGATACGTTAGTTTCTCCGCGAACGATCTCACCGTTTACAAGACGGGCGGCAACGCGGACATCTGCCATCGTCGCAGGAAAAATGTGTCCTTTACTGGCGAGGATCTCTGACGAAAGGCGAACGGCTCCGGCAAAATCACCCGTTACCTCAGAAAGAGCGGCAAGAAAAAGATTTCCGAAACTGTGTCCGGCAAGATCGCCATCGCCTACGAAACGATACTGAAAAAGCTGAGAGAGCAGATGAGAATCCTCAGAAAGCGCGACCATGCAATTGCGGATGTCGCCCGGCGGCGGCATTTGCAGTTCGTCGCGGAGCCTTCCGGAACTGCCGCCGTCATCGGTCACCGCAACGATCGCCGAAAGATCTCGGATGGCTTTTGCGCTTTCGAGATCTCCGCCGACATATGCCTTTAGCCCGCTCAAAAGCGTTGAAAGACCATTACCGCCACCGACGGCAACAATATTCAGGCCTTTTCGGTCATCAATATTCAGATCCAATTTCAGCATCTATCTTCGTAAATGGGCACGAGATATCCATTAAGAAACCTGGATACTAGCATAACGGAAGATTTTAGCAAAAAATACTTGAGACGGAGTGTTAAAATATGTTATTTTCAATTTTGGGCAATATTGCCTTGTCCTTCCGGATATTGCATCGTCAAACCCGCAGAACATTTTCTTTGTACGCTTTTCTTTGATCAATTGAGATAATCAAAATGTCCCATTCCACCTTTATTATCCAGGAACAGCATTTTCAACAGCTGAAAACGATACTTGCCAGACTTTGTATCGAATGCGCGGGCCGTGTTGTATTTCTTGTTGACCGTGACGGCCAGACAATAGCGTTTCATGGTGACATCGGCGATATGGATACGACAAGCTTTTCATCGCTGGCGGCCGGTAATGTCGCAGCCACCAGCAGCATGGCAAAGCTAATTGGTGAAGACGTTTTCCCGGCGGTCTTTCATGAAGGAGAGAAAGAGAGCATTTTCATCAGCGTTATAGGCCGCAGCCTGCTGGTAGTGGTCTTTGACGAACGTTCGACGCTCGGCCTTGTAAAGCTAAGAACAAAACGAGCAAGCTTCGAAGTTGCCGACATCCTTGAGGAAGCTTCAAAACAGTCTGCCTTTGCGATGAATAACACAGTTTTTGCAGAAATAACCGACGAAGACATCGACAGCCTTTTCAGTTAGACAAAGTTCTGATATAAAATTCCCAAGCACAACCATGACCTTTATCAATTACGCATCCAGAGAGATCAATTGCAAGATCGTTTACTACGGCCCCGGACTTTGCGGAAAGACGACGAATCTTCAGTATATCTATGATTCGACGGCTCCGCAGGCAAAGGGAAAACTTATCAGCCTGGCAACAGAGACAGACCGCACTCTGTTCTTTGATTTCATGCCGCTGGAACTGGGAACCGTTCGCGGATTTAAGACGCGGTTTCACCTCTATACGGTTCCGGGACAGGTCTATTACGACGCGTCGCGAAAGCTGATACTAAAAGGCGTTGACGGCGTGGTATTTGTAGCGGACAGCCAGGAAGAACGCATGGACGCCAACATCGAATCTCTTTACAATCTGGAAGAGAACCTCGAATCACAGGGCTATGAGCTGAACAAGCTGCCATACGTCTTGCAAATGAACAAACGCGATCTGCCGAATGTCGTCCCGATGGAAGACCTGACATACGAATTGCAGAAAAAGGGCGAACCTATATTTGAAGCCGTCGCCACCAACGGCACGGGCGTTTTCGATACGCTGAAAGCCGTGGCAAAGCAGGTACTGACCGAATTGAGAAAGAGTTGAGAAGAATCAGCCTTTACTTGATAGAGATATAACACTTTATGCATCTGAGCGGCCTGGGTTTATCCGGCCGCTCGTGTTATTTATCAATGCTTTGGGGCTGTGCCTCTGTTTGATCTTTCAGAGGCACAGCCTCTTTTATTTTCCAGGACATTGTGACTGTCTGGCACAACCCGACCGCAGTGCTATTGGGCAAAGCCTGATAAGAGAGAGTTTCAGGATCGAGACCAAAAGACACACTCCCTACCGTTCGTGTTTCCGCCTTTGGAGGCAGCCAGACCGCAGTGCATGGGGGCGTAGCCCAAGAAGATAGAAACGAAAAAGCCGCTCCTTGCATAAAGGAACGGCTTTCTTATTTTAATGGCGGAGCCGACGGGGCTCGAACCCGCGACCTCCAACGTGACAGGCTGGCGTTCTAACCAACTGAACTACGGCTCCGCAAAATTGGTGGGCACGAAGGGACTCGAACCCCTAACTTCCTCCTTGTAAGAGAGGCTGTCTACCAATTGACATACATGCCCTAAAAGCTTTTGTGACAATGTCTTACGCATTGTCATGCCCGGCATTTTCAAAAAACACGCCGCTTGATCTGACAAGCGGGCGAACTCAAATCCTACGAAAATCTGTGGCCTACTGTCAAGTAGCGGGCGACATAGCAAGATACTTTACAGGATCGTTAATCGACTATAAGGCCGTCTTTGCCGAACCGGAGCTTTTCAGGATCGGTTTGAAGCACGGTTCTGATCATGGTTCCAGCTATCTCTCGATATGCCTCTTGCGTTTGTTTATCCAACGAAGGATTGTATTGCGGATGCCCTAATATCATCAGCCCTGACAACGAGACCAGTGTGTCTGAAAGCATCTGCTTATCGCGGTCAGACATCTGTGCAAACTCCGGCAATTCCTGCAATGATTCATCCAGAGCATCCCATAGAGCATCTACCGCTTTGTCAGAAGGCTCAGGCGAACCGTGATATACCATCGACGACGAAACTATAAAAAAGGTGAATGCCGCAGACACGTTGTTGCTTCTTCCCTTTTTTGCCACTTCCACATCAAAGGCATTCTTTGTTGTGACAAATAAAGCATGAAGCAGTTCTTTTTCCTGATCGTTCGTCCCGATGGAATATGCAAGCGTGTGGGCAACATCAATCGACGGATCCGGGCGATACGTGGTGGTTGCCGTTGTCTGCGGCCGGTTTGCGGGCCGTGCCGTTTGTCTTCCACGCGATGACCTTGCGGCGGGAGCACTTCTCGGTTTAGCCGTAACGGAACGATTGACGGCTCCCTTGAGGACAGAACCCATCTTTTGCTGAACCTGCTTTGACGCAGCAGAACCGCCGGCGGCCTCATACGCTTTGCTGTAGCCTGCCGCACCTGCAGCTCCGCCTGCCATCTGAGCCTTCACGGCAAAAACGGCGACGAGCATGAAAAATGTCATGGACAAAACTTTCATAGCCTTATGGTTCGTTCGCATTGGAAAAGTGCCTTTCATATTTCAATGATACAACGGGATCAACCGTAAAAACGAGAATTATATTCTCACAATATTCAGTTATTTCGATGAGCGATAAAACTGATGATACCGGCAAGCATTTCCGTATCGCCGCTAATACCGCCCAGATCTTTCATAAGTTCGGCCTCGATCTCGACGCTCAGATCACGGGCGGCATCCAGCCCGATGGCGGCGGGATATGTCGCCTTTTGGCTCGCCGCGTCCTTCCCTGCGGTTTTCCCCAAAAGATCGGTTGTTTGCGTGATGTCCAGAACATCATCGACGATCTGAAACAACAGCCCGATCTTCTTTCCTATGTCGCGAACGGCCGCTACGCCTTCGTCTGACGCTTTTCCGATAACGGCACCGGCCTCAGCAGAAAAAGCGATCAACGCACCGGTCTTATTGCGATGTATGTTCTCGATCTCTGCCAGAGTCAGATCTTTTCCTTCGGCCTCAAGATCGAGATGCTGGCCGACGACCATTCTCGAAGCTGCCTGGCCGAGGCCTGATATCAATTTTATCCTTTCGCCGGGTTCGAGCGTTCCGTCTTCGGCAATTGTCTGAAACGCCAGAGCCTGCAGGGCGTCACCGGCCAGGATCGCTGTTGCCTCGTTAAATTTTACATGACAGGTCGCCCGTCCGCGTCTTAGATCGTCGTCGTCCATTGAGGGCAGATCGTCATGAATGAGCGAATAGGTATGGATCATCTCTATCGCAGCGGCAGTGCCAAGAAGACGCCGGTCATCAGCTCCGAACGCCCGGCCTGCGGCAATGGTCAAAGCGGGCCTGAGCCGTTTGCCGCCGCCGAACAGGCTCCATCGCATTGCCTTTTCCAATCCGGCAGACGCCTGACCGCTCTCCGGCACCAGCCTGTCCAGTTCGGCATTGACCAATGTAGCGGCTTCCTCAAAAAACATGTATGTCTGATGCATTTTGTTCGCATTATCCGTTATCGCAAATGTAAATTCAATTCCCGTTTGGCGTTGAATCAATAACACCTTTACGGTAAATTCTGATTAACCTATGTCTGTTACCGGAAACGAATTCAGAAACGCCATGTCACGATTTGCCAGCGGCGTCACAGTTATTGTATCCAAAGACGCTGATGAAAGGCTTCACGGCATAACGGTGTCGGCCTTCTCGTCGGTATCGCTTTCGCCGCCGCTTGTGCTGATATGCATCGAAAAGACCACCGGAAGCCATGAAGCTCTGGCCTCTGCTGAGCATTTCACAGTCAATGTGCTTAGCAGCGAACAACAGGAAACGTCACAAAGGTTCGCGTCGTGGAGTCCGGACAAGTTCAACGACCTCGATATGACGACCGGCGAGCTTGGACTGCCGATCCTGAACGGATGCCTTGCAAATCTGGAATGTAAGATGAGCCAGGCGATAGACGCCGGCGATCATACGATATTTATCGGTGAGGTTGCCCACGCTCATGTTTTCGAAGGCGATCCGCTGATATATTTTCGCAGTGACTATCGGGGACTGGAATGACTTTGCCGGATGCAGTGTCAACTGACGCGAATTGCAGCGACCGCGAACGCCTGTGGCGTGGCAGGTGTGTGGACAAAGGATTAAAGGATGAATGGCTGGAGCGGTTGAACGACCTGTCGTTGTTTGACCTGATAAGCATCTGCGAAGGACACAACGAAGTATCGGCAAAACATCGGCAGCTTCCGCATATCAATCTTCGGCTGCGCGATGTTCACATCACAAAGATCGTCGAAGAATGGAACAGGCTTAAGGCGGATGTCAGTTCGATTTTGGATGAATGTTTTAATGCAGCGTCATTCAGAGGGCATTTTGAGGTTCGCAGCGGCTTTGCTTCAGATAAAGACGGCAACGAACCTGTCGAAATAGCATTGCTGAAGATCTCTGCACGATTTGATCTGACAAAGAGCATCAACGACCCAAAAGCCGACTGGTTCGAAAAAAGCGTTGCGGCAGCGGAGCTTTTTGATAAAAAGCTTGAGCAAATATTCATATCAGCGATTGAAAAGGAGAAGAAGGTATGAGGATAAATTGTTTCCTATCACGTTCTGTTTCGTTTTTTTGCTTTATCCTGATGGCAGCAAGCGGCATTGCCGCACAACAGGATGCTCCTTCATTTCGCTGGTACAAAGGCAATACGCACACGCATACGCTAAACAGCGACGGCGATTCGATACCGCTGGAAGCGGCAAAGTGGTATCGCGAGAACGGATATAATTTCGTCTTTATAACAGATCACGAATACATCACTAACGTCGGGCCGCTCAATCATATTCTTGGCAAAAGCGGATCTTTCCTCGTCATCAGCGGACAAGAGATCACTGATTCTTACGACAGAAAGCCCTTGCACCTCAACGGCCTCGGGCTGGAAAAGGCCGTAATGCCGAACCGTTTGCAGGGTTCGGTCGCAACGCTGCAAAAGAACATCGACGACATCAGGGTGGCAGGCGGCGTTCCGCAATTGAATCATCCCAATTTCGGCTGGGCGCTGACCGCCGCTGAGATAAAGCAGCTAAAGAACGTCAACCTGATGGAGATACACAACGGTCATCCGCTTGTGAACAACCTCGGCGGCGGCGGTTCGCCTTCGGCTGAACAGATCTGGGATGAACTGCTGACAGGCGGAATGAAGATCTACGCCATAGCTGACGACGATTCGCATCATTTCAAACGCATCGGTGACAAGACCGCCGCGACGCCCGGTCACGGATGGGTGATGGTGCGTGCGGCAGAGCTTACACCGGCCGCAATAATGTCCGCTCTTGATAAAGGCGATTTTTATGCTTCGACAGGCGTCGAGCTGGAAGAATATACGGCAAACGCTGACAGCGTATCAATAAAGATCAAAGCAGAAAGATGGAGCAAATACCGCATTCAATTCATCGGGAAAAACGGACGTATCTTGAGCGAAACTTCGGACAGCATCGCAGTTTATAAATTCAAAGGTGATGAAGGTTATGTCCGCGCAAAGATATTTGAATCAAACGGCAAACTGGCATGGACACAACCGGTTTTTAGCGGAGGGCAGAAACACGACCGATAGGGAGTGTGGTTTATTAGCCCTTTGCAGTTTGCTGCCATGATGTGCGGTGAAGCTTGCTTCGTCAAAGGAGACTAGTCAATTTCATTACTGTTAATTAGACGCTCCGCCACTTTTAAGAGAGGAAGGCCGGGTCTTGGGTTCATAACACGCCGACTGGAATATTTTCTCAGCGATCACATTATATTCAGTCGAATTTGTCTCAAGATAGACCCCCGCAATATATGAGTTCAAATCATCATCCCAAACATTCATCCCGTTAGCATATTTCCAGCCAAAACGGTCCTCCACACTCCAGATCCAGTATCTGTTGGATCCTTTGGTTATCACCTCTTCTTTGTATGTAGGCAGATGTCTGATGGGACCCGGAAGATAGGCATCAATATTGTAATCAATTGTAAATCGCAGTTCGTCATTTTTGTATCCAATGACTTTCCCATCTATGGACTTTACATTCTCAACAGCAAAATCCTTCGGAAGGCAAACAGCAACTCCCTCCAGAGATATCCGCTTCCATTTTTCACATCCGTGATTAGGTTTGCCCGGTTCGCGCGGTTCGGTTGGTAAGCAAGCGCTCACTGATTGAGAGAACACCTGAGAACAAAATACTACAATACCAAAGAGGAGTATAAAGAAGGATTTGAAGCCGTTTTTCATACAGAAATATCCTTTGGGATAAATATCTTCTGCCCCTGAGTTTAACAGGCTTTCTGAATCATAGCCTAACTTTTTTTTCAGGAAAATTCATTCAAGATCTTTTTCAGATCATTCTCATCAAGTAGATAGGTTTCATTGCAGAAGCCGCAGGTCATTACTGCCTGTTTTTCTTCGGCAAGGATGGCTTCGACCTCTTCGCGGCCGAGTCCGGCGACCATTGCAACAGCCTTCTCAAATGAGCAATTGCAGGCAAAAGATACTTCGCGTTCCTCAAGCACCTCAAAATCTATGATGCCCAACGCCATTTCTGCAAGATCGGCAGGCGAGGCACCTTCGCGTATCATTTCAGTTACATGAGGAGCATGACGGATGGTGTCCTCGATCATCGTAATGATGTGTTCGTTGGCACCCGGCATCATCTGGATCATGACACCACCCGCAGCCGTGACAAAAGGTTCGGTGCTGGACAAAAGCACGCCCAACATCACCGCTGAAGGTATCTGTTCTGAATTGGCAAGATAGTACGCGAAGTCCTCTGCAATTTCGCCTGACACGATCGGCACAGATCCGATATAGGGTTCGGGACGAAAGCCGATGTCATATCCTGCTTCGCGAATGACATAGAACGTGCCGCTGCCGACAATGCCTGCCACATCGAACTTGCCGTTTTCCTTCATCGGCAACTCGGCAACCGCATTTTTAACGTAGCCTCTGACCGTTCCATCCTTTGTTGCCTCGGCGGTTATCGCTCCGACCGGGCCGTCACCTTCGACCTTTACTGTCAGACGGTCAAAGTCTTTCAAAGTCGCTCCTAACAGAAGGGTTCCCGTCAGCATTCTGCCCAATGCGGCAGAAACCGTCGGTGAGGTTTGATGTCTTCGCACAGCTTCTGAAACTATGCCGGTCGTCGTTGCCGCCAGAACGCGAACTGTGCCTTCAGCGGCGATAGCATGTACCAACTTGTCCATATTTTGAGTTTGGTGGATATGGTTCGATCAAGTCAAATCATTATGCCGATCCAATGCGCAACCCCATAAAAGTTGACCCTAAACCGCTTGCGGTGTTACCCTGTTGATTTGATGCTATCTTCAGTCGGTTTACGTCATATTTCCGGTTCGGGATGGTAATGATCGCTTCACTGTCTTACATAGACACCTATTAATAACTTTCCGCAGGTCGCAAAGGGTAAAATCCCAAAGACCAGAAAGCCATTTTGCTTTCAACGATTAGGGGAAACTTATGAGAAATTCATTCAAACATCTTTTTGCGGCTTCAGCCGTGCTTATGCTGGCTGCCGGACAGATCCTTGCAGGTGGAGAGGAAAGAAGGCCTAGCCGCTCTTCACAGCCCCTTGTAATAAAAGGAGTCTCTTGGGGGCCTGATAACAAGGCTGTTGACGCTGCCAAACGCCGTATAGAAAGACACCGGAACGTTCAGGCTGAATTGCGTGGTTCCAAATATGTAATGCTCTCTTTTGAGTACATAGAGGATCTGCCTGCGGAAAAGAACGCTCCAACGCCGGAACCGACCAGATTCCGCATTATGTTTTACAACTATACGGAAGATGTGACCGTTATTGCAGAAGGTGGTTTTGACGAAAAAGAACCGGTCACAGTAAGGCGCGACATGATCGACCCATGGACAACGCCTGAAGAAATAAAAGCAACCTATCCGATAATCGAACAGGACGCGATATATCGTGCGGCCCGCAGCAAAGGTGAAGTTGAGATATATGAACCGATGCCGCCGATATCAAAGGTCAATGGCGAAAGGCTCGTCAACATCGGCATCAGAAATGCCGACTTGTCACTGAATGAAATAGTAGGCGTCAGTTTTAAGAATAATACGGTCGTCCGGTATGAGAACGGAATTCCTGAAACGAACCGTATGACAGCCGGCACATGCGGTGTTTCTTCCAGCGGCGGCGGCGGAACAGGGCCTGGGATCGCCGGACAGACGATCCTTACGATCCAGGAGTCCGGCGGAGCGTCAGACACACCATTGTGGGAAATGTTGGTGGTAAGGCCTTCGGCATCGTCGGGGCAGGCATACGAACGATCAGGCATTGAGATCCGTGACGTAAAATACAAGGGCAAGTCTGTGTTAAAACGAGGACATGCTCCTATACTTAACGTCAAGTATTTGCCGGGAGCATCTTGTAACGCCTATCGCGACTGGCAGTATTCAGAAGGAAACTTTCAGGCTCCGAGCGCGGGAGCACAAGATCCTGCTCCGGGCATAAGAATATTGGCATCGGGACAAAAGGCGACAACGATCGTTGAGAATTACAGCGATGCGGGCAATTTTAATGGTGTTGCGATCTATCAGGAAGACACAGGCAATCCGACCGGCCCTGAGGTCGTGCTTGTCAGTGAATTAAATGCCGGTTGGTATCGCTACATCATGGAATGGCGATTTGGGACCGACGGCACGATCCGCCCGCGATATGGGTTTGGTTCGATCACCTCGACCTGCGTATGTTCCCCGCGAAACCACCACGTTTACTGGCGGCTTGATTTTGACGTTGTACAGCCTGCGAACAAGGTGTTCAAAATAGAACGCGGACGTAAATTCCTGACACCGGTTACGACAGAAACTGCTTCTTTCCGCAGCTATCAGCTTAATCGCGGCTATTTGGTACAGAATGCCAATGGCGACGAGGCTTATCAGGTCATTCCGGGAATGAATGATGGCGAAGCGTATTTCACTAACCCAAATGGAAACGTGGAGACATTTGGTGCAGGTGATTTCTGGCTAATGAAGTTTCAGGGCACGGCCAATAGTCCGGGAGAATTGGATGATCCTCAAAGCGGAACCGGCTGTCCCCCTTATCCTGCGGCATGCCTTGCTCCCTGGATAAATAATGAAAGCATAGATGGTGAGGATGTTGTCGTATGGTACAGTGCCCACCAGTTCAGGATAGATGATGCCAGCCTAACAGAATGGAAAAATAATGTTATCACCGGCAAACACGTCATCGGCCCTGATCTACGTCCCGTCCGATGGTAAAAACCGCTTAGAGATCAGATAGTAAAAAGGCCGGAAGAGAGTGATCTTTTCCGGCCTTTCCATTTCTAGCATGATAGCAGTTATCGAACGAACGCACCGGGAACAGGCGTGTCGTTCGGTTCGCCATAGTTGAATATCCCCAGAGTGCTGCCGCTCCGAAGGATATACCAAACACCGGTCGCCGGGCGAAAGACAGCCGGATCGATCTTTCCGTCACCATCGTAGTCTCCGGGAGCAGGCAGATCCGTTCCAAGTCCGAGCGTCACGCCGAAGTAGGTTGGTGATTCGCTGCGAAGAACATACCAATTGCCTTCTTCAGGTCTCCACACAGCAATGTCCGTCTTCCCGTCGCCTGTATAATCGGCAGCAACCGGCCTATCTCCGGGAGATCCGAATGGCGCCGCCCAAACCCCTTCTGAAGACGAACTTATCCACCATTCCGATCTGCCGCCTGCACCGCTCGGCCTGAAAACAGCGATGTCTGCTTTTCCGTCGCCGTCATAATCACCGACCTGCGGGATGTCGTTCGAGCCGCCAAATCTGATCGCGTCAAAGGCGTCAGCAGAACGGTGAATATACCAAGTACCCGAAGATGGCCGATACACGGTCGGCTCAGCCTTGCCGTCGCCGTCGAAATCTCCCGGCGCAGGAATGTCATCAGCTAGTCCCCACGCCAAACCGTAGAAGGTATTGTCCTCACTCCGTAAGATGTACCACATGCCCGAAGCCGGACGATAAACCGCAATGTCTGCCTTTCCGTCACCGGTGTAATCCGCCGGTACTATCTTGTCGCCGCTTGTTCCGAACTGGAACCCGGCATTTTGTTCATCAGAACTCCTCTGATAGAACCATTGGCCTGTTTGTTCACGAAATACAGAGAGATCGGTCTTTCTGTCTCCGTCAAAATCCGCATGTACATATGGTTGTCTTGGCGGCTCCGGCCCGTCATCACCAAAAACGGTAAAGGTTATAAGCTGCGACGCCGAGAAACGACCACGTGCCATCGGGTCTTTTACATACCAGCGACCGTAAAATGTCGTTCCGATCACTTCCGGATCAGAACGTATCCCAAGACTTACTGAACCATGTCCGCTCGCCGTCAAGGTAACTGTCCTTCGGGCAAAGCTTCCGGTTGTTGGTATGCTCAGCCCAATGCCCGGATCGACAGAATCGATCACCAAAACAGCTTCTGCAGAACCAAGTCCGTCTTCCACTGCCACAGTGAAACTCGGATTACCTGCTAGCGGCGGTTCAATTGCGATGGCTCGGGGTATAACACCTGTGCTTCCCGCTCGTCCTGAACCCGAGATCGTTGGCACATTAGCCGATTCAGTGAATAATTTAGGCCGGTCGAACGGAGGCAGCTCGTCGCGGACACGCGGGTCGGTCATAGGACGTTTAAGGAAAGCCGCGAGAGATTCGACCTCTTCGGGCCAGAGGCCCATCGGCCTGATAAGCGTATGATCGACATTGGTCGCATCATGATCGCCGCCCCGGTTGTAGAATTCGATCACTTCCTCAAGCGTTTCGAAAGCACCGTTGTGCATATACGGGCCACGCAATTCAACATTTCGGAGCGAAGGTGTTCTGAACTTTGCATTGTCATTTGGGTTATTGGTTATTGCACCTCTTCCCAAGTCCTCATTTTGCGGACGAACGGCGATGTTATGGAAAAGATCGTCGGTAAGCAGCGAACCGTCGTGACAGACATTGCACCGCATTCCGATGAAGATATCCATTCCCTCCTGTTCCTGTTCGGTCAACGGCTCGATCATCGAAGATGCCCGGTCAAGCGGTGTGCGATCCGAAAAAAGCTGCCGCTCATGTGATGAAATGGCCATTGCCACACGTGCCGGTGTCACCTCGGGCGTTCCGAAGGCTTCCTCGAACAGCTGCGGATAGTTACGCCCGTCGATCCAGTTCGTAAGCGACGTCGGTATATCCACTGCAACGGCAAGCGGCTTAGATTCGGCTATGCGTTCGACGATCTGTGTCCAATTTCGTCCTACATGAGCCATCTCAATATCTGAAACTGGCGGAGCCATGACCTGGCTCTCAAGACTTGCCCTCTCAGGTATTAAGATAAGATCGCTAAACGGATCTCGGAACTCATCTGTTGCCCTGCCGTCCCAAAAGAGGCCGTTCACTGAATATCCCGCATTTAGGTAGGAAATTGCACGCCGGTCAGTGACTTGCGGTGCAAAGCCGAATTGAGGTGATACCTCATAAGTGCCGTCCAGATGGTTGCGCGGAACACCGGGCGAACCAAATACATCGTCATCTGTGCCATATATCTGATCAAATCCGGGATTTGTCGTCGCCAGATCGCCTACAACGGTTCGCGGATCGGAACCGCCCTCAGCCGGCCGATGACACGTTCCGCACGCAACGGTGCGTGTCGAGGAAAGCTGCTCATCCCAGAAGAGTGCTTTTCCTAAAGATGCTTTTGCTGCGGTAACAGGGTTTTCAGCAGATTCTAGTGGCGGCTGTAAGGGCGGAAAAGTTACCGGCACTATCTCGCCAACGGCCATTCTTCCCTGAACGGCATCGCTGAGCGGGCTCTCGTTACCTGGCCGTTCAGCACGGACCCAATAGAAATACAATGTATTCTGGTCTCCGGAATGATCAAAAAGATAGTTGCGGGGCGATGTACCGACCTCAACCGCCGTTGCCGGGTTGTTGGCAGTATTCCTGTAAACCCTGTAAACGGTCGCATCGCGGACAGTGTCCCAATTGACACCTATTTTGTCGGCATAATCTCCGTTTGATGCCTGAACGCCTGTCGGGGCAGAAAGGCTTCCGGCTCGGGCATTGGTGTCGGGAAAGATGCCATAAAAAGCGGCCGCGAAACACGCGAACACAAAAAGTACGAATAATTTCAATCTTTGCATTAGTCCTGGGGGTTCCTATGCTGTGTATGATGTGCTTAAAAGACGCAGATCGATCTGTTAATAAGCTCTGTAAAAAAACCTAGCCGCCGATTATATCACAGTATCGAAAATGAGGAATATCCTCTTTTTTCCATATTTGCCGCCGCGTAAGAAGCCATTTTCGTATGCTTTTACTGTGCCGGATTCTGGTATAGAATTGTTCAGATGAAACCACCTATATCCTTGAATAAACGACTTTCTCTGCTCCTTTTCTTCATCTTGGTCATTGGCGGTCAGGGCATTGTTCCGGCTCAATCAACTGCTCCGGCGCCAAAGACGGTCGATCAGTTGACCACAGATTTCACTACCATTCTGACGAAGCCCGAATACAGGCGTGCCCGTGTTGGATTCAAGGTGATCTCTCTGAAGACCGGAAAGGTCATATATGAACAGGATGCCGAGAAATATTTCATGCCGGCCTCGAACATGAAGAACTTTACGGTTGCAACGGCTCTTGAAAAGCTCGGGCCGGATTTTCGTTTCCGAACAAGCGTATATTCTGTAGGGCCGATCGAGAACGGCGTGGTGAACGGGCCTCTGCGGGTTTACGGTAGAGGAGATGTATCACTCTCGTACTCTTTTGAGAATGACAATATGCTCAAGGGCATAGATCGTGTGGCTGACGCTCTGATCTCAGCAGGTGTTAAAAGCATTGAAGGAGACATAATAGGAGATGAGACCTATTTCTCAGGAAGCGCAATACCGACAGGATGGGAATGGGACGATCTGCAATGGTATTACGGTGCTGAGGTCTCTGCCCTGCCGGTAAATGATAATGCGGTCAGGCTCAGCGTTACACCGGGGCCTTTGGGATATGGATGCACCGTAAGGCTGACGCCGGAAAATATGGTATATCGTGTGGTAAACACCTGTAAGACGGTGGCCGCAGGTTCAGCACGCACACTGCGGATAGAGAAAAAACTGGATCAGAATATTCTGGAGATCTCAGGAGACCTGCCGCTGAAAAACGCGGGTTATCAGGGTTCTGTAACCGTATCCAGACCGGCTGAAATGTTCGTTTCGCTTTTGCGGCAGCGGCTTTTGGAAAAAGGCGTAAGCGTAGCAGGACGAACATATGCGATCAATAAAAAAGAGCTGATCCCGAGCGGTCTGAACGTCGAGATCGCCACGATCCAATCGCCTCCGCTTTCAGAAATTGCAGCAAAGACGATGAAGCCCAGCCAGAACATGTACACCGAAACCTTGCTTTGGACGATCGGCGAAGAAGTAGGACGAAAACTGCCGTCGCCTAACACTGCTTCAAACCAAAATGTTCAGGAAAGTCATGCATTGGGCAAACGCGTGGTGCGTGATTTTCTAAAGGAGATCGGAGCCGGCGAGGACGCGATCATAATGCAGGACGGCAGCGGCCTTGCCCGTGCAAATCAGATAACTCCGTCGGCGACGGTCAGGCTTTACAGGTATATGTCGAATGAAAGCAAGTACGCACAGGCGTGGCGGGACAGCCTGACCATCGGCGGTGTTGACGGAACGCTCCGCAATCGATTTAAAGGAACGAGAGGCGAAAAGAACGTTAGAGGAAAGACGGGTACAATTGCTCAGGTTTCGGCATTGTCAGGTTACGTTAAAACGGCGAGCGGAGAAGAACTTGTATTTTCAGCATTAGTAAACGGCATACCCGCAACAAGCGACAGGGTCGCCCTGATAGATGAGCTGGTGGTTCTGCTGGCAAACTTTAACGGAAAGATAGACGGACAATAAACTCTACGATATGTGTTTACAGAAAAAGGCGGGAGCCAGGTAAAAGCCTGTTTCCCGCCTGATCCTTTTAAAAGATAAGTTGGTAAACGATTACCAACGGCCGCCGCCACCGCCACCTCTGCGGCCGCCACCACCACCGCCGCCGCGATCATCACGCGGACGTGCCTCGTTCACAACAATATTGCGGCCATCGTAATCAGTTCCGTTGAACTGAGCGATAGCGTTATTTGCATCATCGTCTGTTGCCATTTCTACAAAACCGAATCCGCGTGAACGGCCCGTCTCCCGGTCAAAAACGACATTGGCTGACTCTACTGCTCCTGCCGTTGCAAAATGTTCGTGAAGGTCCTCGCTGGTAACGCGAAAAGACAGATTTCCTACGTAAAGTTTGCTGCTCATTTTCCTCTATTTATTTTTTGATCCTAAGCGAAGCAAAAGAGGCAGGTAAACCGGAAGATATAGCTTGGGGTTCCTCCTAATGCGGCGGCGCATCCCGACCATCAAAAACCAAATGCTTCAAACCTTTCAACTAACCGAACTCTCTAACCGAACCGAAAAGCGCCGCTCACATTAACCGGACGATCCGCATCTGACGAGACACTGTTGAGAGCAAATCAAGAGAAGTATGCCTGTTTTCACTAATTTAGGCAAGCTTTTTTACATAAATGCCTGCCGTCCCGACTATGGGGACGGCAAACTTATGATTAGGGTTATATCTATTGCTTTAACAACTCTACCCGACGATTCCTGGCCCTTCCTAGTTCAGTTTCGTTGCTCGCTACTGGTTTTGAATAGCCGTATCCGGCAGAAGATAGTCTCGAAGCGTCTATTCCGGCTTTCGTCAAATAGCCTAAGACAGAAGCGGCTCTTCTTTCCGACAACTCCTGGTTGAAACGCTCACCGCCGACATTATCGGTGTGGCCCTCAACGACCATTTTCCATCCTTCATTATCTTTAAGGATCTTAACTATCTCTTCTAATACTGTTTTGGATTCATCTCTGATCTTATCAGAGTTAAAGTCAAAATTGATGCCGTAAACTACTGCCCTGCCGGTCTTATCGAGACTTTCTTGCAGTTTAGAATTACTCGATCCATCTTGATCAAATCCTTTTATGTTTGGGCACAGTCCCGGAGTTTCGCTTACCTTCTGAAAGGCTGAGAAACTAGATGCATTACCTTCTTCGTTTATTGGAACAACGAACATGTACTTTCCATTATCTGCAAAGCTAGTGACAACGTTCTTGATCGGATCATCAGGAACATAGTGCCATAACAGCTGAGCAACGTTACCATCGATACCACCAGTGAAGTAGTCAAATTCGCCTTGTTCCTCACATCCGATAAGACCAGTACCATTTTGTCGTATAAAGATGTCGCTATATGATCCGGCTCCTTTCATTTCTTCCGGTGTGAAATCCTTCCATTTGAGACTTTTTTCATCTTGATCTACCGCTCTATAAGTACCCGTCAAGCCGTTCAAGGATTCTGATACTTTTTGGATTCCGTATCCTTTAATTTCTCCCAGACTCACACGTTGCGGATTACTTATACTGTTCTTAACGGTGAATTTAAGGTAACGGGCAGGGATCTCAGATGTTGCCGCAAATAACTCATTAGGATCTATATCATTCGGCAAAGATGTTTCCAATATCTTTTGGAAACCGGAATCAGCCGATGTATTCGAAACCTCGACCAATATGTCCTTTGCATTTGAACCTTCGCCGTAATAATCACTTCCATTGATAAAGGAGAATCTTTTAAAAGTTGTCTCTCCCGGCAAAGCGATGACGAATTCCTGATTTGTAGCCTCACCCTCTCTTGACAACCAAAAAGCACTGCCACCATCAAGAATATTATGTGAGGAAAACTGCATAGAGTCAGGTATAGGAAACTTAAGCAACGCCGCACCGGAAGCAAATGAGAGATAGTTGGTATCGGCAATAACGGATGTATCTGTGTCATCTCTGAGTGGTGTTGCGGTGCTTTCCGGTGTAGAGGCAGAATTGCTGTCTGCACCACCATTGTCCTGTTTATCGAACAAGTTACACGAAATAGCCATGAGGCATATCAAAACAACACCAAGAAAACTATTATTATTCATCTTAGAAAAAGGATCTCCCACAATTAAATAGTCGTTATATCAGGCGGAAATTGCCGTAAGAAGTTTTTCGTGAATGCCGCCGAAACCGCCGTTGGACATTATCGCGACGACATCGCCATCGGCAAGCTGCGGCGTTAGATGCTCTACTATCGCGTCGGCATCGGGCAGAGTGATAGCCGGTTTGCCGCTGTCAGTTATATCAGTAACAAGTTTCGGCACATCCAGCACCTCGCCGTATGTTTTAGCGTCCTCAGGATTGAAAACTCCGGCAATTATGACCGAATCGGCATGTGAGAATGCTTTTTTGTAAGCCTCCTCGAAAACCGACAAACGCGAAGAGCGCGAACGCGGCTCGAATACGGCAATGAGGCGGCCTTCGCTGTATTTTTGCCTGAGAGCTTTCAGCGTTTCGTCAACGGCGGTCGGATGATGAGCAAAATCATCTATTACGGTCACACCTTTTTCAACGCCGCGAACTTCCATGCGGCGTTTGACCGATCTGAAAGTATCAAGAGCTTCCTGTATCTTTTCTTTTGAGATGCCCCACGCATCGGCGGCGATGATGACCGCCAGGCAGTTTCGGACATTGAATTCGCCAGCCATAGCGGTCGTAAACTCGCCCCATTTCTCGCCTTCGTGAAAGACGGAGAAACGCATCTTGTCGCTGCCAAAATCTATGTTGCGTGCCTGCCATTTTGCATTGCCGCCAAGCCCAAAGGTTTCGACCGTAGTATGGAGTTTACCTTTCATCTGTTCGAGAACGGCAACTACCTCGGGCGAATCAATGCCGCAGATAAGGCGGCCATTGCCCGGAACAAGATTCATCAAACGCGAGAACTGCCATTTGATGGCATCAATGTCTTTGTAAATATCGGCATGGTCAAATTCTATGTTGTTGATGATGGCGATCTCCGGCAGGTATGACATGAATTTTGGCTTTTTATCAAAAAATGCCGTGTCGTATTCGTCGCCTTCGATAATGAAATGGTCGCTGTCGGTCACGCGAAAGCTCTGGCCGAAATTCTGAACGACGCCACCGACCAAAAATGTCGGGTTTAGCCCGGCGACCTCTGCGATCCAGGTCGCGATACTGGTGGTCGTCGTTTTACCGTGAGTTCCGGCAATCACCAGCGACTTCTTTGCAGAAGCCCGCACGTCAGTAAGGGCGGTGTTGGGATCAGCAGACCCCGCTCCTGTCCGTATAAACACATCGCGGACAGTCTCCGCCTGAGAGCGGTAAAGCATCTTGCGGTTGAGCACTTCTTCCAGCTCAGGGTTGCCGCGCATTATCGTATTGCCAACAACGGTAACATCACGCGGAAAGTCAGCATTCTCTGCCTTATAGCCCTGCATTATCTCAATGCCAAGCTCTTCAAGCTGTGTTGACATCGGCGGATAGACGTTCTGATCCGAACCCGTAACCTTGTGCCCACGCGCCTGCAGCATTCCCGCGAGACTCGCCATCGCCGTCCCGCATATTCCTATAAGATGATAGTGCATAACCTCAAAGAGAATAATTGTCGGACAACCTGACCTAAAAAGCAAAATGCACGCGCCTGCTAAATCTTCTGCCCTTTAAGTGTTAGGATGGCTTAGTCACAAAGCTTTTCCCCGATAGTTAAAAGATGAAAAGATCTGAAATAGTTGTAATCGGCGGCGGCGTTGTCGGAGCGAGCGTCGCGTATCATCTGACCGAACGCGGGGCTAAAGATGTCCTGATACTGGAGCGTGAATCCGAACAGGGGCTTGGTTCGACCGGTGCTGCTACGGGCGGTGTCAGGGCTCAGTTTGAAACGGACATCAATATAAAGATGTCGCTCTATTCGCTCGATTTTTTTAAGAGTTGGGAATTTGATTGTGAATACGATCCGGCAGGCTATCTGTTCTTTGCCACGACAGATGAGCAAATGGATTATCTAAGAGAAAATGTAGCAACTCAGCGTGAGCTGGGCGTTCGTGATGTTGAGATAATAGATGCGGCAGAGATCAAAAAGCTTGTTCCGTTCCTAAACTGTGAAGACATTGCAGGCGGAAGTTTTGGCAAGCATGACGGCTTTATAAATCCGCTTGCGGTAATGAATGGGTTTACTGAAGCAGCCCTAAGAAACGGAGCCGAGATACAATTTGACACCTATGCAACCGCGATCAACACAAAGAATGAAAAGATCGTCTCAGTAGAAACGAATAAAGGCGTCGTTGAGTGTGAGAATGTCGTGCTTTGCACAGGTGCGTGGGCAAAAGAGCTTGCGGCGACGGCAAACATCGAT
>JAHBSH010000048.1 GCA_019639215.1 Acidobacteriota bacterium | reverse complement strand
ACGGCGACGTCGTCGATTTTCGATTCAATGTATAGATATTAGACGGTTCGTCTGGTTTCGTATTGCACGACCGGCCTCCGTTGAGCATAATTTAGGTAGTGCGTGCATTTGCTTCTTCATTCATGATCCTCTATCTGCTGTTTCTTTTGATCCAGCCGTGTCAGGACGTCTTTGCATCAGGGCCGGAAACGGCCTCCAACTCAGCTGAGGTCACATCCTTTCACTCTCCGCTGCCTGACGAAGAAGAGAATACGGATGCATGTTCGCCATTTTGCATCTGCTCTTGCTGCAGCATCAGCATGGCCTATTACCCGTTGACGGGCGTTGAGCCGCCTTCGCAGATCATGCCCATGATCAAAAAGCCGGAGAACGGTCACAACGACCCTTTTCTTGGTTCTTACCAAAACTCGATCTGGCAGCCGCCAAAATTCTGAGATTCCTTGTATAACTGCGCCTTTTTCGTCTTTGCCGCAATGAATGCGGCAAGGATAACTCTGTTCATTTTATGCATTTAGGAGTTTCAAATGTACAAAGCATTTATATTGGCGGCTATAATATTGGCCGCCGCCGTGAGCATTTCTGCTCAAAATAACAACACTGTCCGTGTTGCAGTAAAGAACAAAGACACTAATGAACCCGTTGCAGCTGCAGCGATAAAACTAAAGAACTCTGACATATCCGTATCAACTGACGCTGATGGAAATGGTGTTCTGACAAATATCCCGTACGGGCCTCAAACACTAGTTATTGAGGCCATAGGCTTTGAGGAATTGGAAGTTAAAAAGACCTTTCCGATTTCTGATGAGGTATTGAACATCCTTTTAGAGCTTCATCATGAGGTCGGTTCCGTTACTATCTCAACAACACGCACGGGCCGTGAAATAGAGGCAGAACCAAGCCGCGTCGAAGCCATCGATGAGGAGGAAATGGATGAAAAGATAAACATGCGCCCCGCCAATGTTTCTATGGTACTGCATGAAAGTACAGGCATTCAGGTCCAGCAGACATCAGCAACCTCAAGCACACAATCTATCAGCATACAAGGTCTGGGCGGTCGCTATACGCAGATACTGAAAGACGGATTTCCCTCATACGGAGGTTTTTCGGGCAGTCTCAGCGTATTAGAGATACCGCCACTAGACCTAAAACAGGTCGAGGTCATAAAAGGCCCGGCAGCAACATTCTATGGCGGAGATGCCATAGCGGGTGTGGTCAATTTCATATCAAAAATGCCGGACGAAAAACCTGTCACATATCTTCTGTTCAATCAAACATCTGCCGGCGGAACTGATATGTCGGTATTCAATTCGCAGAAGTTTGACCGAATCGGCTATACACTTTTGGGTAGCTTAAATCTGCAGCGTCCGTTCGATGTGGACAAGGATGATTTTACCGAACTCCCGCGGACTGTGTCCTTTGCTATAAATCCTCGGGTCTTCTTTTACCCCGACGACAAAACGTCAGTGATGATCGGCAATTCGACATCTCATCAGAATAGAAAAGGCGGTGACATATTTGCAGTTCGCGGCGAAATGGACAAACTTCACTCATATTTTGAAAAGAACGCTTCCACACGCAACATCACAACCTTTAGCTTTGACAGAAACTTTGACGACGGCACTCGCATCAACGCCAAGCAAAGCATTGCATTCTTTGACCGCGAACTGACCACGCCCGGCGATCGGTTTGCCGGAAGCCAATTCAACAGTTTTTCAGAAGCTTCTTATTACCGTGCTATTGGGAAACATGCTCTTGTATTGGGCGGCAGCGTTCTGTATGACAGATTTCGGGAAGACGGTTTGCTGGCTCCCGATATGCTCCGCGATGAAACTAGGACAGCAGTCGGTGCCTTTATACAGGACACTGTCGATATATCTGACCGTATTTCGGTTGAGGCAGGATTCAGACTGGAACATGCCGGTAAATACGGAACGTTTGCTCTGCCGCGCGTTTCGCTGCTTTACCGTTTTTCCGATGAACTTACAACTCGTATAGGCGGGGGCTTCGGATATAAGGCTCCGACCATCTTTACAGAAGATTCGGAAAGGCTCCTTTTCAGAAATGTTCTACGCCTAGGAGAGGGTCTGAAAGCGGAAAAAAGCCGCGGAGGTACGTTTGATATAAATTACCGAAAAGAACTTAGCGAAAAATTGAACGTGAGTTTGAATCAGATGTTCTTTTACACACAGATATCAGACCCGATATCTATGCGGCAGCGTCCTGACGAGAGTTATGAGTTCGTCAATGAAACCTCTTCGGTCACCAGCAAAGGATTTGAAACCAACTTACGTATAGGTTACGGCATTGCAAAACTCTTTGCCGGTTATACATTTACGGACGCCAAAGCCGGCTATTTGCCAGGAGACCGCCGCCTGACACTGCTGCCCAGAAGCATGGTCAATTCGTCGTTGGTCTTTGAAGAACATGGCAATTTCAAAGTGGGTGTCGAGTATTACTATAAAAGCCGACAGACACTGGAGGACAGAAGCCGGACACCCTCAACATGGGAGGCTGGTTTATTTGCTGAAAAGACATTCGGTAAATTCAGTTTCTTTATCAATGCCGAGAACGTATTTGACGAACGACAGAGCAAATACGGTCCGGTCGTCTTTCCGCCGCACGATATGCCGACATTTGCTGAAATATGGACGCATACGGAGGGACGTGTGATTAACGGCGGCGTCAAGATCAGACTTTGACACAATACTGTTCACTTTACCCAATAAGTGTGATATAGTTAGAACCCTATGATCACAAGCGCGACAGGTAAGAGATTTATTGCCGCCTTTTTTCTGGCCTTTTTCGGCCTGAATCTCGTCGGCATCTTTTGCCTGTCGCATTGCAATCTTGGTAACGTCATAGCAGCCGCCGCAGCCGAGAAAGAACATCACGGCTCAAGCCATTGCGACCCGAAACCCGCTGCTCATCGCGAAGTAAAAGCCGAAAGCGATAACGAAAATAACAACGCTATTTCGGGCTTTGACCAATGCTGCAACCCCGGTTTCGGCGTTGTCACCGCGACGATAAAATCAGCTGTTGACATTGCTCACGCTGTTCCATCACAAACGCAGCCTTCCTACGATACTCCTTCGTACGTTTTGGCGAAAGATCGTGCAGAAGAGACTGTTCCCGTCTATCGCCCACCACCAAAGAACGGTAAAATTGAAAGAAAATTGAATTGCGTCATCCGTATATAACCGCGCCTGCTCTTTTGTTTTTCGAATAAGAGACGCGGTTTTGTGCGCCTGTTTTTCGCGCACAAATATCGCTGCGACAGGTTATTTACGGAGACTTTTAATGAAAGCAATCATATTTATTTTGCTGGCCGCTTTTCCTTTATCCGTAGCGGCACAGAAAGTGGTCAGATACGATCTGACCATCGGCCATAAGATGGTCAATTACTCGGGCAAGCGCGTTCACGCCCTTGCCATCAATGGACAAATTCCCGCTCCAACACTGGAGTTTACTGAGGGCGACATCGCCGAGATACACGTCCTCAACACACTCGACGAGGAATCATCGCTTCACTGGCATGGCCTGCTGCTGCCGAACGAAGAGGACGGTGTCCCTTATCTGACGACCACACCTATCAAGCCCGGCGGCACACATGTGTTTCGTTTTCCTATCAGGCAAAGCGGAACATACTGGTATCATTCGCACAGTAACCTTCAGGAGCAAAAGGGCCTCTATGGCGCGTTCATTATAAAGAAACGCGATGAACCCGACATGCCCAATTACACGCTTTTGCTCAGCGATTGGACGGACGAACATCCGCACGAGGTAATGCGTTCGCTTAAGAATGAGAACGACTGGTACGCAATCAAAAAGAACGCGGTCCAAAGCTATGGTGAAGCGGCAAAGGCGGGAGCGTTCAAAGAAAAGATCAAGCAGGAATGGTCACGCATGGACGCGATGGATGTATCGGATGTTTACTACGACGCACTCCTCGCCAACGGCAAACTTCAGGATCACGCACCGCAGTTTAAGGCCGGCGACAAGATACGGCTTAGACTGATCAACGGTTCGGCATCGACATATTTCTGGGTGCAGTTCGCGGGCGGAAAACTTTCGGTCGCTGCCAGCGACGGCATTGACGTCGAACCGGTCGAGGTTGACCGGATGCTGATAGCCGTCGCGGAAACCTTTGACGTTATCGTCACAATTCCCGAAGACAAGTCTTTCGAGCTTCGCGCCACGGCAGAAGACCGGACAAAAGCCACTTCGCTCTGGCTCGGTACGGGCGAAGAGGTAAAAGCTCCTGTTCTGCCAAAGCTCAAACTCTTTGAAGGAATGAAGATGATGAACGAAATGGGCAAGCACTCCTCAATGAAGATGAGCTATCAGCAGATGGACATGAACGAGGTGATGTATCCCGAAATGGTTCCTGACCCCAACAAACCCGGCGAACCTTTTACACCGCCTGTTACGCTCACTTATGCAATGCTGCGGTCGCCCGTCAGCACGGCTCTGAACCCAAACGCTCCTCTTCGCGAACTCAACTTTCGCCTTACGGGCAGCATGAACCGCTATCAATGGAGCATAAATGACAAACCTCTTTCCAAAAGCGACAAGATCCTCATTAAAAAAGGTGAGGTTGTCCGCATAACGCTAACGAACGACACGATGATGCGGCACCCGATGCATCTGCACGGGCATTTCTTTCGCGTACTGAACGGCCAGGGCGACCATTCACCGCTAAAGAACGTAATGGACATCATGCCGATGGAAGAGAACGTAATCGAATTTGATGCCAATGAGGAAAAGGACTGGTTCTTTCATTGCCACATCCTCTATCACATGATGGCAGGGATGGGACGCGTGTTCTCTTATGAAGATTCGCCGCCGAACACACAGATCGCACCTACAAAAGCGAATTGGAACTACTTCAGAAAAGAGGATGAAAGGATGTGGAATCCGCTTGTTGAAGTATCGATGCAGTCCAATGGCGTATTTGGCCACGCAATGACCTCAAACAACTACAACTTCTTTGCCGCTGACTTTCATTTCAACCCATACAAAGGCGGCGAGGTCGAACTTAAATACGGCCGCTTCCTTGGCAAACAGCAATTCCTGAACGTTTATGGCGGCATCGAGATACATCGCGAAAAAGAGAACGGCAATTGGGAGAACGGCGTCAAGGGCATCTTTGGCGCTGAATATACGCTGCCGATGTTTATCAAAGCAGACGCCCGCGTCGATACACGCGGTAAGTTCCGCTTTCAGGTCGCCCGCGAAGATCTGGCTCTGTCCCGCCGCTTTCGCTTTGACGGTATGTGGAACACCGACAATGAATACCAGCTTGGCCTGCGTTACATAATGACCAAACGCTGGCAGATCGGGACAAATTACTACAACAAGTACGGCTTTGGCGCCGGAGTTATCTTTAGCTATTAGGACGGGAATACCCGATAATTTGGAGAAATTTTTATGTTGAAAAAAAGCTTATTCGCCGGTCTGATGCTGGCACTGTTTTCGGTTGCGGGATATTCTCAAAACCTCGGCAAGGTCGATAACGATCTGAAGAGCAAGATCAATGCTGCATTAACGGGCTATTATGCGGTAAAAGATGCTCTGGTTGCGTCCGATCTTGAAAAGACAAAGGAAAAGGCGGGCGATCTTGTCACACTCATTAACGAGATCTCAGAAGACAAGATGTCTGAAGAGCAAAAAGCCTTTTGGGGGAAACTAGCCGCTCCTCTAAAGACAGATGCCGAACACATTCGCGATACCGGCGACCTGGAACATCAACGAAGTCATTTTGTGCAGCTGTCAAATAATTTCTATTCGCTGATCAATGGCTTTAAGGCAAATACGGCCGAGGCGTATCTGCATTATTGCCCGATGAAAAAAGCAACCTGGCTGTCATCATCAAAACTGGTTTTCAACCCGTACTATGGCGAAAAGATGATTGATTGCGGATCGGTTAGAGCGACGCTCAAAAAGAACTGATGACAATGATGTAAATTCTAACAGTTAAAAGTGCTCCGGTTAGTGGTTTATAGTTCGGTAAACTATCAACTAAAAACTCTGCAACTAATAACTGTTAGGAAACTAAAGGCCGAGTGAGAATGACGGTGTCTTCATCTCATTCGGCCTTGCAAATTCTACGCTTCCGCGTAAAATTGAAATTGCTGTTCAGCGTGGCGCCTTCGTCTATCGGTTAGGACGTAAGATTCTCATTCTTGAAAGAGGGGTTCGATTCCCCTAGGCGCTACCAACTTTCATATCTTTCTTCTCACCGCTTTTATCTATTTAAGATTTGATGACGTGAATTGGGCCTATTTCGTTCTGTTTCTATAGCGTTCGAGAAAATTAGCGATACGGCTGACGGCTTCGGCGATGTCATCAACGTTTGGCAGGAAAACTATGCGGAAATGATCATGCCTGGGCCAGTTAAATCCTGTTCCCTGAACAATTAAGACCTTTTCTTCGGCAAGCAGGTCACAGGCAAATTGCTGGTCGTCCGTTATTGGATAAACTTCCGGATCAAGCCGCGGGAACATATATAACGCAGCCTTTGGCTTTACCACAGAAACGCCGGGAATCTGCGACAGCAGGTCGTACGCGCGTTCACGCTGGCGAAAAAGGCGTCCGCCCGGCGCCACAAGATCATCTATGCTCTGATGTCCGCTAAGCGCGGTCTGTATCGCAAGCTGGCCGGGCGTATTCGAGCAAAGCCGCATCGAAGCAAGCATATTCAGCCCTTCGATATAATCCGCCGCACCGCTTTTGTCTCCCGACACGATCATCCAACCCGCACGGTAACCGCACGAACGATGGTTCTTGCTTAAGCCGTTGAATGTAAGAAAAAACACATCGTCCGCCAAAGAAGCGATGCTTGTATGCGTGTGGCCTTCATAGATGGTACGGTCGTAGATCTCGTCGGCAAAAACGATCAGGCCGTTCTCACGGGCTATTTCAACAATGCCTTTCAGTATCTCATCGGGGTATAGAGCACCTGTCGGATTGTTCGGGTTAATAATGACAATGCCGCGTGTTTTGGGTGTGATCTTTTTTCGGATGTCTGCCAGGTCGGGCAGCCATTCGCTCTGTTCATCGCAGATATAGTGGACGGGCTTGCCGCCGGAAAGCGAAACCGCGCCTGTCCACAACGGATAATCCGGCGCCGGAACGAGTATCTCGTCACCCGGATCGAGCAAAGCGGTCAGCGACATCACGATAAGTTCTGAAACGCCGTTGCCCAGATAAACGTCATCGACCGTCACGCCCGCAATGCCTTTATCCTGTGTATAGCCGACCACGGCTCGCCGCGGAGCGAACATTCCCTTGCTGTCCGTGTAACCGGCGGCTTCAGCCAGGTTGCGGATGATGTCCTGCACTATCTCGTCCGGCGGCTCAAAACCGAACGCGGCCAGATTGCCGATGTTCAGCTTCATTATCCGCTCGCCGCTTTCTTCCATCCGCGATGCGAGATCAAGCACCGGCCCGCGAATGTCATAAAAGACATCCTTTAATTTTTGCGATTTTGATAGGGATCTCAATTGAACCTCAGCAAAGGCGATGGTACAGGCATTTTGAAGAAATGATTGGTGCCCCCGGTAGGATTCGAACCTACAGCCGACGGATTATGAGTCCGGCGCTCTAACCGTTGAGCTACAGGGGCACAAACAAAATATATTAGTGTATGCGGGGCGGTTCTGGCAAATCCTGGGTCATTGTTGGTTCGATGAAAAGTCTGGCGGCGGTGGCGGAATTTCCGGAGCTTCGTCTGCTGCAGGCTCCCTACTCAGGTATCGCAGCAAAAGCCATGATGTAAATAGGCTCATCGCAATGGCTATAATGGAAAAAACTATCTCATATCTGTAAAAAATGTTCTCATCCAGTTCCCACGCAACTATTGCGATACCTAGCCCTATTCCGATGGCAAATGTAACAAACATCTGTGTGCCAATATAAACACCTGCGCCCGCCAAGGCCCAGAGCAGACCACTGCGACCGCTTTCTTTTGCCCTTCGATAAGCTAGAACGGCTGTGAGAATTGCAAGTATCATAGTGTTCGCACGGAACATAATACATCAATATCCGCTTTTTAATACACGATTTATCTGATATATTTCCGTAACTCTCTTAGAAATCAAAGTTACACGAGGAAAAACCTAAATGAGTTCTGCTGTAAATGCTGACGGTTCGGCCCCACAAGGCGGCTTTTTCGGACACCCGAAAGGCCTTTCAACCCTCTTTTTCACGGAAATGTGGGAACGCTTTTCGTTCTATGGCCTGCGCCCGCTCCTTGTTCTGTTCATGGCTGCCGCCGTTATGCAAGGCGGTTGGGGATGGGATCGAGGCGAAGCATCAGCGATCGTCGGCATTTACGCAGCATTTGTATATCTGGCATCGCTACCGGGCGGCTGGATCGCCGACAAGTGGCTCGGGCTTCGCAAAGCGGTCCTTTACGGCGGAGCTTTGATCTCTCTAGGACATCTGACCATCGGTGCGTCGGCGTTCATCCACTCTAAAGTTCCTTTCTTTTTGGGGCTTGTCTTTATCGTACTCGGAACGGGATTGCTGAAACCGAACATCTCGGCAATGGTCGGCGACCTTTACCCCGAAGGCGGTGCAAGAAAAGATGCCGGTTTTTCGATATTTTACATGGGCATCAACCTTGGTGCCTTCATAGGACAGCTGATCACCGGGTTTTTGGGCGAGACGATCGGCTGGCACTGGGGCTTTTCTGCCGCTGGTGTCGCGATGATAATAGGCTTGATACAGTTCTGGATCCAATCAGAAAAAACGCTAGGTGACATTGGAGCTGAGCCGACACGTCATTCAGATCCGGCAATTCAGGCTAAACAGGAATCTCAGGTTAAGATATTCACCGTTATCGGGCTTGTCATATTGGCGGTTGTATTTGCATTGGTCGCTACGGGCAGCATACAGTTCAGTGCGTCTGTCTTCGGCACTTATCTGGCGTATGTTCTTGTCAGTATCGGCTTCATATACTTTGCTTACCTATTTATCTTTGGAGGGCTGAACAGCGACGAAAAGAAACGTGTCCTGGTCATCGCAGTTCTGTTCGTCTTTGCGGCGATATTTTGGTCTGCGTTTGAACAAACGCCTACGGCTCTGAATCTGTTTGCACAAGATTTCACGCAACGTCAGATGGGAAGTTTTCTTATTCCCGCGACATGGTTCCAATCTGTGAACTCCGCGTGGATCATCCTGCTTGCTCCTGTCATTGCAGCCATGTGGACAGGATTGGGAAGCAGGAACATAAATCTTTCCAGCCCGGTTAAATTTGCTATCGGACTCGGTGTAACGACACTCGCATTTACCGTAATGATATTTGCGTCTTACGTGGTCGTTGGCGACGGCACCTCGATAACAAAGGTCTCACCTCTTTGGCTGATAACCTTTTATCTCTTCCTTACACTTGGCGAATTATTTGTCAGCCCCGTCGGCTTGTCTTCTATGACAACACTTTCGCCAAAACGCTATGTGGGCCAGATGATGGGCGTTTGGTTCCTTGCTTCATCGGTCGGAAATCTGATCGGCGGACTGGTCGGCGGCGAGGTCGATCCGAACAACCTTTCGGCAATGCCGCGGCTCTTTACGACAACAACTCTCTTCCTCGGCGGCTCTGCCCTCGTTCTGCTGATACTTTCCGTGCCAATAGCAAAAATGATGCGTGCCCGCAGCCCGGAAGAAACCGACGCCGAAACAGCCGTAAAGAGTGAGATAGAATGATTACACTTGCACTGCTGTAAGGATTTTTGAGAAAGCAGGGGAGTAAGGGAAAAAGGGAGGGAGGGAGATTCTCTCGCCCTTTTTCATTTTCTACCTGATGGCAATACCCATTTTTGAGGATTGTTTATCATAGAAACAAGCATCGCAAGTATTTCGTCGTATTCGATGAAAAGATCCTTTGCGGTCTCTCTGTCAAGATAATTGCAACGCACAGCAAATTCGATCCACGTCTGGGTTTCCGCAGTTTCTGCTTCGGCATCACAGACCTTGCTTATAAAAGATGCCTGATAACGTCGCTTTCGCCATGCCTCGGCAAGATTCGCGCAGATGGAACGAGAAGAACGACGAACTTGATCGGTCAATGAATAAGTCTCTTCTCTAGGAAATCTTTTTGAGACCTCGAAAACTCGCATTCCCGCTTCCAGTGCCTTGCTATACACTTCCAATTCTTGGTGTCTCTTTATCAATCTCCCCATCTCCCCTACTCCCTGTCTCCTTGTCTCCCCTACTCTTCTATTCTTCTACTCCTCCCCGCTTTTCGCTTCGCGAAAAGCGAGTATCGCCTCTGCTGCTCCGGCGTGCATGATCTCCGGTTTGTGGTATTTCCAGTATTTTTCAAAGTCTTCGTCTGAAAGCTCGGGCATATCGGCCCGGGTTTTTTCTTTTAAATAATTTTCGGCCCATTCGCGCATTTCAGGTTTCGTATTCAACGCGGTGCGTGCTCCGTGCATCAAATTATCACGTTCCATGTATCTGTCTCCTTATGTTAGATTTAATATTAAGTGGCTGACAGTGGTTCAGGCAAGAGGGTCTTTATCTCATTCATTGGTCCGGCAACACTGCCGGACAATATTTATGGAGTCATAGTGTGAAAAGAACATTACTCGGAGCTGTGCTTATGCTGGCGCTGCTCCCAAATGCATTCATCGCCCAGAGAACATCGTCGTCTGCTGCGGCAACTGCACCGGCGGCAGCCAAACCGGCTTATGCCGTTCCGTTCGTCAATAAAAAACTCGCGAACGGGCTTGATGTCATCGTCCTTGAGGACAACAGCGTTCCCATCGTTACGGTCGAACTGGCAGTTCGCAACGGTTCGTTCACAGAACCGCCCGATCTGAACGGCCTTTCGCATCTTTACGAACATATGTTCTTCAAGCCGAACATGGCATCGCTGCTTTCGCAATGTCAGGATCTTATCCTTCGCGGCGGTTCCAATCCGGTATGTGACGAACCGATGAAGCTTAGAACGTCGATCGGCGATGTAAGTTATATGAAGAACATCTCGACGCTCGGCATTTCCTACAACGGAACCACACGCGAAGAGGTGGTAAATTACTATTTCACGACCACAAGTCCGTATCTTTCAACGGCGATCCGCGTTATCAATGATGCGGTCCGCTATCCTCGATTTGACGAAGAAGATCTGGAAAACGAAAAACGCGTCGTCATCGGCGAACTCGAACGCAACGCATCCAATCCGTTCTCATATCTTTTTGACGAAACGAACAAAAAGCTCTATTACAAATATCCGACCCGCAAAAGCCCCGGCGGTACGCGTGAGACGGTCGCTGCGGCTACTGTCGAGCAGATGAAGACGATCCGTGACCGGTATTATTTTCCGAACAATTCAGCATTGGTCGTCACCGGAAATGCGTCGCCCGAAACGGTCTTCAAGCTCGTTGAGGAAACAATGGGAAGCTGGGAACCGCGAAAGGTCGATCCGTTCAAGGAATTTCCCCTTGTCGAACATCCTCCGATAGAGAAAAACTCCGGTTCCATTATCGAAAAAGAGATCGGTTCGGGCGACGGCGATGATGAACAGAATGTCTTTATCCAGATCGGCTGGCACGGCCCGTCCATAGGAAAAGACGACGCCTCTACATACGCAGCCGACGTGTTCTCATACATCGTCTCACAGCCTGATCACCGCCTTCAGCGAAATATAGTGGACAAAGGCCTCGCAACGACCGTCGGGCTGAACTACTACACACAGAGAAACGTCGGGCCGATAACCATCTTTCTGATAACGACTCCGGAAAAGGCTAAAGCGGCGCTTAAAGCGGTCTATGAAGAGGTACGGCTCTTTGATACACCTGCATATTTCACAGACGCTGAGCTTGAGAACTCAAAGAACATTCTGGAGGCCAATGACCTCTATGATCGCGAAAAACCAAGCGAGTATGCACATACTCTCGGCTTTTGGTGGTCATCTACCGGCATCGATTACTTCCGCGATTATCATAAGAATTTAAGAGCAACTTCGCGTCAGGACATAAATCGCTATATTCAGACCTATATCAAAGGCAAGAATCATGTTGCGGTCGCGCTGATGTCGCCTTCGGCTCGGGCAAAGGCCAATTTGACGGAAGAAGAACTTATCGGAGCAAAATAACCGGCCGTTCCGGAATAAAACGATACTACATTTATGCGATCATTTTTCAGAATATACACACTGTCGGTTCTTGTGATCTGCTTTGCCGCTCTGGCAGCGTTACAGACAGCAGCTCAAACGACTCCCGTCCCGCAGACCGATCCTGTCACCGAATTTGAGGTCAATGGCCTAAAGGTGATATTAAAACGCCGCGATTCGGCACCAACATTTGCAGGCGGGCTTTTCTTTCGCGGCGGCGTAAGGAATCAGACCGCCGATAAAGCCGGTATTGAGAACTTTGCACTGGCGACAGCAACGGAGGGCGGACAGAAATTTTCCCGTCAGCAGGTCAGGCGCGAACTTTCGCGAACGGGCGGCTCACTTGGCGGAGCTTCCTCACGTGACTATGGCGTCATTTCTTTTGTTTCCACACGTGAAAGCTTTGACCGCATCTGGGATGTATTCACCGACACAGCCATAAGCCCTACATTTGCCGCGGCGGACGTCGAACGCGTCAGACAACAGATAATTTCCGGCCTGCGAGAGTCCGAGACCAGCCCTGACGGAGCATTGATCGCTGCACAGGACAGAATGCTTTATTCCGGCCACCCTTATTCGGTCGATCCGATGGGAAGCATTAGGACGATAGGTTCCATAACCGCTGCTGACCTCAAAAAATATCACGCAGGAATGATGCAAACCTCAAGAATGCTTTTGGTGATCGTAGGCGACATTACACCTGACGAACTCAAGCAAAAAGTAACGGCATCTTTCGGAAAACTGCCTGTCGGAACATACAAGAATGAACCGCTGCCTGCCCTGGATTTTTCAAAAGGCACGGTGGACATCACACAACGCGACGTGCAGACAAATTACGTTCAGGGCGTCTTTGCCGCTCCATCGCTCAGCGATCCTGATTATTATGCGATGAAGGTCGCGATGACCATTCTGCAGCAGCTTGTCTTTGATGAGGTCCGCGTAAAACGGCAGCTTTCCTATGCCCCGAACGCTGAAATGAGCAATAACGCTGCGAACACTGCATTCATCTATGTGACGGCGACCGATGTGGATCAGTCAGTAAGGGTCATGCTTGAACAGATAGAGATGATGCGAACTCGCACCACAAGCGACGAATTCATTAATGGTATGGCAGGACAATTTCTCACGCATTATTACCTTGACCAGCAAACCAATGCCGCTCAGGCAAAAGAGATCGCTCAATACGAACTGATAGGCGGCGGTTGGAGAAATTCCGCTGACTTTCTCAAAAAGATGAGAGAGGTAAAACCTGCTGATATTCGGCGTGTCGCGGAAAAATATATGAAGAATATCCGCTTTGTCGTTGTCGGCAATCCGGAATCGGTAAATAAGGACGTGTTGTTGAGTTCTGCTAAATAAGGCTGCCGTTTAGGCGGAAATAGGAAAGGCTGTCTGAGAACTTTTTCAGACAGCCCTTTTTCTATTCGGGCTTCTTTTCCCTGGTCGGAGCGGGCCGGGAACTGTCGCTCGATTTTGATGAACCAGACGAAGGAGCCGACTTTTGCTGCGGCGGAGACGACGGCTTTGACGGTGCCGAAGGCCTTTGCTGCGGAGCAGGCTGTGCCGGACGGCTTTCCTTGCTGGGAGCCGGCTGGCTTGGGGCTGTCCGCTGAGTCGGCGGCGTACTAGGCCTTGACGGAGCAGTTGGCCGTGAAGCCGGCGGTGTCTCCTTTGGTGCCTGAGGCTGAGGACGCGTAGTCGGCTGAGACGGCCTCGGTGTCTCGCTCCTTGGTGTCACAAGAGGCGGCGACTGGTTTGGCCTGTTTGCTGACGGAGCACTCTTTTGCTCCGTTTGCGGCCTGGTCGTCGTATCGCGTCTTGGCTGCTGCGGTTCGGACGTATTTGGTAAAGGTGCCGCTACGATCGGCGGTGTTTCACGTGTTACCTCAGGACGCGTCTTTCCAGCCTCCGGCCTGCCTACTACGCCTGTACGTGGCCGAGAAGGAACAGGGTTGCCTTCTGCAGGAGTCTGTGTCTGCGGTACAGGAGAAGTCTCCAGCGGCGGCCTGTTGCCGTACATCCGCGAATCTCTCAGCCGTTTATCCAAAGGTGCATTTTCCGTTCTTGAAGCAGCACCTGTCTTTGATTGATCGACAGGCCTCGTCACTATCGGCCTTTCAGGTCTGATCTCCTTGCTTACGGTGTCGCCGATCTCGCGACGTGTAGGCAGCAGCGGCGGCGAATTTGCAATGACCGTCTCGTTGCCGGCGACCTCACGGGCTGTTGCATCAGGCAAACGCGTCATCGAGCCTCTGTCTCTGCCAAAGCGCTCCTTTGGCGTCGAAATCATTCCTCTAACAGGTCCCCGATCAAGCGGCGGGACCCGATTGTCCGGCCGTCTTTGACCGGTCGTATCAGGTGTCGGCTGTGGTGTTGCCGGTCTGGGCCGTCTTTCACCTCGTCGGCGTCCTTCCTGATGCCTGCGGTTATAGTTGTAATAGCGCCTGTTGTACGGAAGCGGATACCAGCAGACATTGTTGTTATAAACGGTCATTACGACCAGAGCAGGACGCCACCAGCTTCGTGTTGAGCGATAGTAGCCGTACGGCGACCAAACCCAATATCCGTTGTGCCAGAGCCAGCGTCCGTGATGATACGTCGCCCAACCCCACGGCTCGTCGTTGACCCATGTCCAGCCAAATGCCGGGAGCCAACGCCATTGCCCGTAGCGATACGGTGACCAGTCACTATACGACCTGGTTGCCCGCGATGAAGGCCGCCAAACATAGCCGTAATCTACCGTGTGCATCCAATCGCCGTAGTTTCCGAGGTCTTCAGCACCATAGATATCGCGGTCATAATATTCGTCGTACTGCGAATTTGCGAGAAGCTGTTCCACCATCCGTTCGCGATCAAGTGACCACGAATCAAACTCGTCGTTAAGTCCGGCAAAATCACCGAGTTCCCATTCACCCTCGTTTCTGCCGTCAGTAAATACTCTAGCCGTCCGACCGTCGCGAAGCGTAAAGCCTGATGTGGTCGAATAAACACGTGCTTCGCCTTCTTCGCTGACGCTGATGCTGACACCGGCAAATTCTCCGCCGCCTGCATCCAATCTGTATCTGCCTGTCTTTTGAATGGCGACTGTGGCTTTGGGCAGATCGATCTCAAAAAATTCTTTCTCCTGATCGAATTCGAGAAGCCGAAGTGCCATCATTCCCTCAGACAGGCTCAGAGCAATGCCTTCATCATTGATCAAAGTGATGCGAAGATACGATCTTTCAGAGATGCGAACGTGTTTGTGGCTGGCAAGCTGTATCTCGTACCTCGCACCCGGCCCGGCCGCGATCTCATCCCCTTCGACAATGGGAAGGTTCATGACGGCCTTTTCCCACTCATCAGAATCAGACCTCTTTATCTGGACATCACCCGTAAGGTCGCTTATGCGGGCAACACGGTCTGTTACATCTGGAATGTCGTCATCTTCGTAGCTGTAACCGAAAGCAGCTCCGGCTGCAAAAAGCACGGCTGATAAAATAACTGGAATTGTTCTGATCTTTCTAAAGGACAACATATCTAAACCTCCCTATCTCTTGGGGTGATGGGAACCGGACGGTGATGGGTCACAGCCCGGTTTTTATCTTTTTATTAGCAACAATCATACCGAAAAATGATGGAATACGGGATTCGATCAAATTGGCGAAAAAGGTATGATCTCTGCGTTAACAGCGGAAATATTCATACCTTTTCGTGTGCAGCTATTTAGTAAACAAGACGAAATAGTGCGCCGATATGTTATTCCAGGTCAATTCGGAGTTTGATGACCTCAGGACGAGCTGCCAAGAATATTTCACCTTTTTCGTTGATGTCGATACCAAACAACTGATTACTCTTCACGGTCTTGATCGGCTTTCCGTCGCTGGTGAGGATATGTATCGTGCTGACATCCGTCAGATAAATATTACCGGACGAGTCGATAGCGACATCCTGAGGCGTGCGTATGCCGGTCGTCAGCCGCGTCAGAAATTTGCCATCCGGAGAGAATTTGACCAGGTCACCTTCCGGTCGCACTAAGGAGTAGATATTGCCCTTGCCGTCAACCGCGACCTTTTCAAAACCAAGTCTGGAATTAGCGTCATCTGCCGCCTTGTTGAAGTCCTTCAGGGTTTTGAGATCTTTGTCTGCGATCACAATTGAAGTTCGGCCGGAAACGTAAATGCGGCCATCCGCAGCGACATCAATTCCGCGTGGCGAAGCAATTTTCAGTGTTTGCAATTCTTTTCCGGTCTCTCCGTTAAAGCTCCGAACACCTCTATTATCCGCAACATATACCGTTCCGTCGCGTCCTGCCGCAAGGTCGGCAATATACGTCATGCCGGGCACATTCCATTGGGTCAAAAACGATCCTTCGGCATCAAAGACCTGAACAGGACCGCCGCTGTAATCCGCGCTGTAAATGCGGCCGGTGCCGTCAACGGCGACAACACGATTATCGGTGAACTTCCCTGCTCCATTCCCTTTGCCGCCAAATCTGAGAAGTTCCGTGACAGAGCCGTCAGTTTCTGTGCCGGCTCCGCTTGATCTTATCTTCTCAGGTTCTGACGAAGGTAATGCATTTTCGCTTACCGAAGACGTCGAGAAAAAGAAGAGGAAAGGTATTAGACCGAAAACCGTTGGCAGAGCGAATACCGCGACAACCCCCAGAATGATAGACCTCATCGCCTTGGAAGAAATGCCGGCCGTATTGCGTTGGCCGTATGTCCGCATGTCCGAGATATTGACGCCGTGGCCTCGCTCCATTGCCTCTACCGCCGTTTTGGCCTGAGCCAGCCCGACGCCGAACGTCTGCCTGAATTCCTTTATCGCTTCCAGTTTTTTCCCTTCCGATATCAGGCGGCGGACATTTTCAACACCTTGAGCCAATGCCCTTATCGGGTCAGAAGACGCTTCCTGGCGCGGGAATGGATCCGCTTTTGCGCTTGCCGCACGGCCAAACACCTCTGATGGAACAATGACCGAACCGCCACAGAAACCGCACTTCTGGATCGTATTTCCCTGAAACTCAAGCGGGGCCGAGCAGGCAGGGCATTTGAACATTTCCGGCATGATCTTTCTTATTTTCTCCCGATAATAAGGAACAACTTATTTTATACCAACAAGCACTTTATGCCTCAACAGATGTATTGAAGAGTCAATATTTTGACGATCTGAAGAACTGCATTTGCCCTTCTGTTGCTGATATAACAATGAAAAAGGACGGTCACCCGTCCTTTTATATCAGATAAACTGCGATCAAGATCAAATGATCCCTTAAACTGCTGCTCCGGGATAATTCGACCCGAGTTTAGCTCCGTCACCGTCAGCCAAACTGTTGACCAGTTCATAATTGAAATAGTCGAACTTGGTCGATACAAGAGATTCGACCCGCTTGTCATACATCTCACGAGAACGGTCTATCGCTTCTCGAAGACGGTCATACAGATCGCCAGCCTCACGGCCTTCGACCACCTTTTGCTCGTTGTAAAGCTTGATCTCGGAAACAAGCAAGCGAGCAAACCTCCGTGCATTATTGTGAAGTTTTCTTTCTTCTTCCGGCACGTCTATCGGCAGATCTATTGAGCGGTCGCTAAAGCGGCTTTTCGCCTGAGCTCCGCCAACGGTCTCTGCCACAGGCTGCGACACAGTTTCTGCCACTTCAACATGCCCGTTCGTTTGTGGTATCGGCGTTTCTGAAACAAATGGTTCGGGGGCGTCTTCGACCACCGGCACAGCGGCCGCTTCCTCAACCTCGACCGGCTCTGGTTCAGAGTATGAGTATTCAAAAGCCGAAGCAGCAGGCTGCGGATCAACGTCACCATACGACGGAACCGCTTCGGGCTCCGATACAGGACTCTCGAATGCGTTGTACTCGGTCGGCTGAGTATCGTAGGCAGGAACCTCTTCCTGATGCTCGTCAGAAGCGTATTCCGGCGTTTGGATCGTTTGTTCTTCGTATTCGAACGCAGCTTCTGTCTGCGGTTCCGGTGAAACCTCAGAAACATACTCTGGTGTTTCATACGAAGGAGTTTCTTCGTAAATTGTCGCGGGAACGGTTTCTACCTCGGGAACCTCATAAACCGGCTCAGGGGCTTCTTCAACCTCTACCGAAGGCTGATATGTTTCCTGTTCAGCGTAGCTTTCAAATGCCTGCGGTGTAGGATCTTCAACCGTAGCTTCCGATGAGAGGTCGCTTGTCACATAAGAGGGTGACGTGCTCTCTTCCGCCGGGGCGGAAACGTCGTACTGCTCTTGAACTGCACTGTGGTCCGTGTATGCCGCAGACGGAGCCGCTACTGCAGGCGCCGGGGCAGCCGCTCTGAGTTCCACGGTCAATCCGGCAACGCGGACAAGTGTTTCCAGAGCTTCCTTATTTAAGGCAATGCCTTCAATGCCGTAATCGGCATAAAGGATCGCAACTCCGCGACCGCGCGCCGTAAGCGGTATCGCGTACATCCTGTCAGGACGCCCAAAATCGAGCGGGGTCAGAAACAGTTCGTCATCCGGATTGGCTCCGTAGGTTCCTTCCGCTGTTCCCAGCGAATGCACAGCCTTGGCTGCGATCGTATCTGCCGAGAGCGGAAACCTTACGGTCTGTGCCTTGTCATCGGTGGTTGAACCGGTAGAACCGAACACCTTCCAACCGGCGAACTGGTCATTTTTTACGATGAAAAAGACACCTCGCGGAGCAAACCCCGCGGCGTGTTCAACCAGCGATTTCAGGATCGCCGCCTGGGTCATCTGAGAACTTATATCGCTTATTGCATCGCGAAGCAGATCATATTTTGCAGGAGGTGTAGATTCTTGCCTGAGTTTTTCGGCCTCACCAAAAGCGGTCGCGGTTATTTGGGCGCCTTCGTCCCGGGCTAGCCGCAGATGCTCCACAACCGATTCGGCAAATCCTTTGTCCATCTGCCGTTCTGACGACATACGTTCGGAAAGTGCCTTGAGGGCATCATCAAGCTGAGCTTTGTGTTTTGCGAATTCAGACTCGAACTGAGCCTGAAATTCGGCAACATCGTGACGGATCGCTTCAATGGTCTTGTTATGGTGATTCTCGAATTCGGTTCTCAGACTTTGTTCGAGTTCTTCGCTTGTCACTAGGATTCTTCCTCCAAAATATTGAAACTACTGCGTTTAAGGAAATTGAAACGGCAGGCGAAACTTACACAGTTTAGGCAGGTTTGCGGGTCTAACAGCAATTTGCACAGAATTGCCGCCTTTTGGATTATGGCTAATTCCGAGGGGTGATGTCAAGAAATACTTGCGATGAAGAACTTTAGAGTGAAGTTTTGTTCAGACGGCGATCACTTCTATATCCGGGTCTATCTCTTCTTTTATCATGTTCTCTATTGCCATCAGCGTTCCCGTCAGCGAACTGGGGCAGCTGCCGCAGGCTCCTTGATAGCGAATACTCAGGGTGGAACCGGCAAGCTCTATAATTTCCAGCCAGCCGCCGTCACCCGCCAGATATGGACGAATACGTTCATCCAGCAATGCCTCTATCTCACGCAATGTCGGATCATCATCGGCTGCCGCAGCTATTGCTCCGCCGACCGATCGCGCTGCCGAAGACCCGTTTCCGGCTTTTACCGGTTCAGCGGCTCTGATCGGCACAGCAAGCTCTGGCAGGATAACGTCCCATTCGACCTCGTCGTTCTTTTCGACGGTTATCATCTTGTCCATATAAAATACGGACACTACATCACCGACGCCAAAGATAGACTGAGCCAACGGGTCAGTATCAGCAGCGGCGGCGTTGTCAAATGAATGCGAGGTCCCGTAAGAAACAGGCTCTCGTAAAATAAATTTGACTGCGTTCGGGTTTGGGGTTTCCTGTATGTCTGCGATCTTCGGCATTTCGGTCCTGCGTTAAATATAAAGCTCCAAGTCAATATTTTCCTTAATCCTTACATTTTTGTCAACATTACGTGGCCAATGTCGGGACGTTGCGTGATTCCCTAAAAACGAAAGGACGAGCCGCACTAATGCGATCTCGTTCCTCATTATCTCTGTGAATAAGCTGAATGCGATCCCGAAATGCGACCGGCTCAGACCTATTCCGTTATATGAATATCCTCGTTCTTATTTACTCGCCCGGACATAAAAAGCCCACCCAATACGACCGTGGCGACAAGAAATAAAATTGCCACTATGATATACAGGGATTGGGCGCTTTGAACGTAATAATAGAACGAACCCGCAGTGATCAAAAGCGACACCAAAGCCAACAAGAGATACAGCATTTCCTACACCTCCAAACGACAAATTATGGGCTGCCAATTAACGCAACGACAACGTTCTTTATGCCGGTAACCGGATGAAACAAAAAACGCCGCCGCACTAACTACCTGCAAAGTGTTCTGAACGCCCTTATCTTAACCCCATTTTAAGAAAAAATGCAAGTATTTTCCGCCAGCCCCTCGCGTCTAGAGCAACTCTATGCCGAACGTCTGGCGGTTACAACACGCGGTATTCCTGCCAGGTCCTGATATACATTCGGCGGCGCCCAATTTTCGGGATCGAACATTAGGCTTACATCCGGCTCTTGTCCGTGCCCTATCTCCAGCATCAACGCTCCGCCAAGCCTAAGAAATTGGGGTGAATCTTGTATGATCTGCCTGATTATGCCGAGGCCGTCACCATTATCGGAAAGCGCCAGGTGAGGTTCATGGTCACGAACTTCAGGCTGCAGATCGCTCATCTCCGCATCTGCTATGTACGGCGGATTTGAAACTATGAGATCAAGAGCAGCCGAATTAAATGATGAAAATATGTCAGAACTGCGAAATTCGACCCGATCTGCCACTCCGTGCCTTTCCGCATTTGCCTGAGCAATTGCCAATGCTTTTTCCGAGACATCCAGAGCGACAGCCTGCGCGTCGGGTTCATTCACTAAAATGGCAACTGTGACACAGCCCGAACCGACGCCGATCTCGCAAAACCGCTTACTTTCGGACGACCTTAAATGTTCAAGCCCTTGATCGACAAGCAGCTCAGTTTCAGGCCTTGGTATCAGAACATCGGGCGTGACCAGCATTTCCAGACCGTAAAACTCCTGTTTTCCTACAATATACTGATATGGTTCTCTGGCGGCACGCCTGACGATGACGCTCTGAAGCTCGTCAGCTTCTTTTTCAGAGAGAACATATTCCGGGTGAGCTATCAGGAACGTCCGGTCGCGTCCGAGTACGTATCCAAGAAGTGACGAAGCTTCGCGAAGCGGCTCGGCAACGCCCGACGCGGCCAGTTTTGCGGCAGCATTTTGTATGGCTTCCTGAATGTTCATCCGTTGTTCTTGACCTTTTCTGCTTCTCGCCCGATTGCGATGAGCCGGGCTTTGCCCTTTTCTCGGAAAACCTACATAATATTGCCTTACGGCGGGTTCGGCAACAATGAAGGTATTGTCAAACATCAGGCTTCTGTTCATATCTCTTTGGCTCGGTGCATCCGTGTTCTTCATCGGTGTGGCCCAATCTGCATTTGCGGTGTTGCCCGAACGCGAACTGGCAGGAGCTATCGTCAGCAGAACCCTTGCGATCCTTAATTACAGCGGCCTTATCATTGCCTTGCTGCTTCTCGCCCTCACGCTGATCGGGCAAAAGAATGTGAACAAGCTATGGCTCTGGATAGAAAGATTTGCTTTGGTCATACTTGCGGCGGCATGTGCGGTCGGACAGTTTGTCATCGCCTGGTGGCTCTTGCTTGTCCGGCAGGAGATGAATAAACCATTGGAGCAGGTCGCGGTTGACGATCCTTTGCGGATACAGTTCAATGCTCTGCATCAGTATTCTGAATGGGTGTTGCTTTCAGGAATGGTCGCCGCTCTTATCGTCTTTTTTATCATTGCCAACAGGCAGACTGTCGTTGGAAAAAAGGATAATGTCGTAGATTTTGATTTTCAAGATCAATTTAAAATGTAGAGATTATGGAACTTATTGAAAACAAGGGTGAATTTATATCCGATCTGCACCATTGGAACGGCGAGAATCTTTCCCGTTATCCGTGGGTAACGAATGTGCGAACTCCTTTTACCCCGGTTCGCCGTGCACTGCCGATGCTTAATCTTGCCCTTATATCTTCTGCAGGAGCGTATATAAACGGCACCGAGCCTTTTGACACTACATCAAAGGACGGCGACCTTGAGTTTCGCGAGTTCCCTATAGAATTAGAAGCGGCTGATATGGACTATGCCGTAAAAGGTTTTGAACCTAACGCCGTCCGCGAAGACCGCAACGCTCAGATACCGATAGACAGGCTTTTGGAATATGAGTCAAATTCCGTCATCGGCAAGCTGAACGACGTTTGGTGGAGCCTGAGCCCTTGGATACCAAATGCCGCACGGGTCGCTGATGAAATGGTGCCAAAAATGGTAGAAAGGCTGAACAGATACAACATTCAGGCGGCATTACTGATACCGGCATCAAAGCTTTGTCATCAAACCCTCGGTGTACTTGCCCGCGGGCTCGAGGAAGCAGGTATTCCGACCATGATGATCTCCGTGGACAAGGCAGTTTCGGAACAGGTCAAGGCACCGCGCACCAACTTCTACGACGGTGAGTATGGTTCGGTCGCAGGGCAAGCAAATTGGCAGCAATATCAGCTTCGTATCCTAGACGAAGCACTCCGCACAATGGAGACCTTTGACCAACCCGGAATGCGCAAACTGGTTGTAGATCTGGAAACACAGGTCGAGGCCGCACGCGGCGAAAGATAGACAAATACCTAAGGAACTGAAAAAGGCATCGTTTTCTCTTAAAGAAAAGTGATGCCTTTTGATTTTTACCCCGATTACGCGATAGAGGTTTTCTTGCTTTTTCTTTCTTTGCGTTTAATTTAAACACCCATCTGCCAGGTTTTAACTCCGTCAAGCGGCACGATCAGCATAATAATATTCAGCAACAGGCTGTCGCGTATCCACCACAAAAGCATCAGCTCGGTCAGCACGAAGAATATCAGCGAACGCCACCAGCCGATCTTGTAAGCAAACCAAAATCCGAACGAACAGGCGATGACATCTCCTATCGAATTTGCTATCGAATCACCGAAATAATCCAGCGAAGCTGTGTTCTCACGATATTTTTCAATGATAAAAGGAGAGTTTTCCAAGATCTCCCATGCCGCCTCGACACCGATCGCGATCAAGAAACGCCATTGTATATCCAATTTTGAAAAGATAAGGCCGGTTAGCCAAAAAAAGAGAACTCCGTGAAGGATATGTGTAAACGTGTACGGATCAAAAAGATGCTGTGAGGTATGGCTGCTTTCCCACGCCTCGTGAATATAAACAGAATAGTCGCCGAGTTTGCACCACCAAACTCGGCCCATAAAATGCAGCACCACCGCCATTATGACGGTAATGCCCGCCGCGGCTACGGCAATATTTAGGTAACTTGGCTTTGATTTCACGGTTTCCGATGACATCTGTAAGATCGCTGACGCTGTGCGGCCTATTCGGTTGAGACCTCTTCTTCTCCGTGAAGAGCTGCATTCATAGTATGCCAGCTGAGCGAAGCACATTTTACGCGGGCAGGAAATTCGAGCACTCCGGCAAATATTCTTAGTTTGCCAAGGTGATTCTCATCAGTTTCTACATCAAGACCGCCGGTTACCATTCCGTGAAACTCGTTGAAAAGCTCTTCGGCCTCAGCTTTGGTCTTTCCGCGAACGGCCTGTGTCATCATCGACGCCGACGCTTTTGAAATAGCACATCCCGAGCCTTTGAACGCAACATCGCTAACAACGTCACCGTCCATTTTCAAATAAACCCGCAAGGCGTCACCGCACAGCGGATTGCGTCCATCCGCCTCGCTATCTGCACCTTCGATCTCACGAAAG
>JAHBSH010000047.1 GCA_019639215.1 Acidobacteriota bacterium | reverse complement strand
TTTTTCTTTCACGTACCTTTGCCTCCATTTGTTCAAAAACCTCTGTCAGGTCAAGGTCGCTTGTGTCTATAACGACAGCGTCTTCGGCTATCAGCAGCGGTGAATCGTCACGAGAAACATCGCGTTGGTCACGTTCGTTTATTTCGGCAAGAGTTTTTTCATAGGTGCTTTCACGCCCTTTTGCCTTGTCCTCTTCATAGCGCCGCTTTGCACGTGCCTCAGGCTTTGCCGTCAGGAAAAATTTGATGTCTGCGTTGGGAAAAACAACACTGCCTATATCGCGGCCTTCCAGAACGCAGCCATTCTCGGCTCGTTCGCCTATCGAACGCTGAAGTTCAACCATTCTCGCTCTTACATCCGAAATGGTAGATACAATTGAGGCTGCCTGTGCTGCTTCAAGAGTACGTATTTCAGACGATACATCTCTGCCATTGAGTATGACCTTCAAGGATTCCGGTTCGCCTTCGAGCCTGATATCTGCCTGTCGTACAATATTTGCGACGCTTTCCGCATCACTAAGTTCTGTGCCTGCCTCAACAGCGGCGAGAGCGGCTGCACGATACATCGCTCCCGTATCCAAATACAAAAGCCCAAGCTTCCGAGCAAGCATTTTCCCCAAGGTTGATTTACCGGCTCCTGACGGGCCGTCGATAGCGATTATCATCCTCGATAGTTTACCCGAATCGACCGCTTTGAAAGAAGTGCCCTCATTAAAAAAGAGATCTATGGAAGTGTCTATCAGAAACGAGGAGAGCAGATGCGGGCGTTAGCGGCGCGACCAATTATGGAATTAATAGAAAAGCCGGACCGCATCCACAAAGGAGAACGGCCCAACCGCGAAGGAAATTGATGCTGCTATTTTCTTCTAAAAACCTTTACGGCACGATCAGGATAATCGGTGATTATCGCGTCAATACCGAGGTCACGCATTTTTATCATGTCGTCAACGTTATTGACCGTCCACGGCACAAGCTTGATTCTCTTTTCACGGCAATATCTCACCAGTTCTTCATTCATCAATGAAAAACTGGGGCTGTATGTGTCCGGCACAAAACCGAGATTCTCAAGATTCTTTTCAACACCCAACTGATTTGATACCAGAAATGAGATCACCGTATCAGGAGAGATCTTGTGGATCAGCTGCAGCGGACGGACATCGAACGACTGGAGTATAACCCGTTTTCCAAGGCCGTAAGCGTTGATATCTTTAAGTATTAGATCGACAAACTCAGGTGTTTCAGGATGATAGATGTTGTCACCCTGCGGAGACGATTTGATCTCAATGTTATACCATACGGGCGGCAGCCCGCGTTCGGTCGTATATTTCTCTACAGCTGCAAAGACCTCGGTCAGCAGTGGTTTATGTACTGTCAACGGGATCTGCCCGGGAACTCCGGTGTTGCCAAATTTACCTACATCATATTTAGCGACCCGATCATACGTCATTTTATAGATGTTATGTTCGCGTTCTTTCTCTTTTGTCACGCGAGTGCCATCCGGTGCGGTTGAAAATGAGGATGAGAACCAGTGATCGTGTGAGACAACGACCTTTTTGTCCTGTGAGATGACAACGTCGATCTCTATTGTGTCGGCTCCTTGTTCAATGGCAAGTATAAAGGACGGTATAGTGTTCTCAGGAAAATATCCTTTTGCACCACGATGACCCACAATGCCGACCTGTTTCACATCCTGAGCAGCTATGGTTACTGCTGTGAAAATTAAAAGAGCTGATAGAGCTATATATTTCATAAAAGCAGAATGCTCTAAGCCGCAATGATCTTGTCAAGTATTTCGACAGCCGTTTCGACTTCACTCAGCGAAACATCGTAATGAGTGACCATTCTGATGGAATCGCCAAAGTCGATGGCGAGAATACCATCGCTTTTAAGGGCTTCGCAGATCTCAGCAGAGCTTTTGCCAGTTTCGGCAATGTTGAAGATAACTATATTCGTAACAACCTTTTCAACCTCGATACTGATGCCGGGAAGTTCAGCTATGCCTTCGGCAAGACGGCGGGCGTTGGCATGATCTTCAAGGAGGCCTTTAGGAGATTCTTCGAGGGCGACAAGTCCTGCTGCGGCTATCACGCCTGCCTGACGCATTCCGCCGCCGAGGCGTTTTCGCCAGACGCGGGCTTCCTTTATCAGATCAGCAGAACCGAGAAGAATAGAACCGACAGGAGCACCCAAACCTTTTGACAGACAAAACTGAACCGTGTCGCATTTGCGGGTGAGTTCTGCGACGGTAGAGCCGGAAGCGGCAGCCGCGTTGAAGATGCGTGCTCCGTCCATGTGAACGGGCAGGCTAATTGCATGAGCTTTGTCGCAAATCTCTTCACAGTGATCAGCGCTCATCACGCTGCCGCCTGCAAAATTGTGTGTGTTCTCCAGACAGATAAGGCCGGTCATCAGCGAATAATAAGGCACATCGCTGTGCAGTGCGCCGGAGATCTCTTTCCACGTAAGATGTCCTGACCCGTCTGAGCTTTTCACAGGCCTGACCATCACGCCTGAAATAAAAGATGTTCCGGCAAGTTCGTAGTTAAAGATATGTCCGCGTTCTTCTATTATGATCTCATCACCGATGTTCGTGTGAAGTTTGACGGCGATCTGGTTTCCCATGGAACCGCTGGGAACGAAGAGAGCGGCTTCTTTCTCAAATATCTCCGCCGCGCGTTCCTGCAGACGGTTGACCGTCGGATCTTCGCCGTAAACGTCGTCGCCGACCTCGGCTTCGGCCATTGCCTGACGCATTGCCGGGGTAGGTTTTGTAACTGTATCGCTGCGCAGATCTATCATAATTTACTTACTGCCGTCCCGGTCAGTTGAGGCGATAGCGGTCACCTTCCATTTGCCCTTGATCTTTTCCCAGACCTCAAGCCATGCAAATATGGTGTGGTCGTCCTCGACCTTGCCGTCCTCGTAGGTGTATGTCCCGCGAACCCTTTTTTGCACGATCTTGGTCGCCATCGTACCGTCCTTTGAAATTTTTATGACAGGCGGTTTTATGTCTTCCCATTCCAGAAATTTGTAATTTGCAAAATAGGTCCTGAACCGCTCAAGGCTGTCGGCCTTTCCGCGCTCGGCCGCATTTCCGCGCTGAAGCTGCATGAAATGCTCGGCAAACATCTCGATAAAAAGCTCTGCGTTATTGGTAAGGTGCGCTGTTTTTTGCTGCTCGTGCAGACGCAAAAGCTCTGCCATATCCTTTTTTCGCACCTGTGCTTCTGTCGCTGTCGAACCTGCCAACAAAAACAGAAATAGAAATATTCCAACGGGGAAAATGCGGTAAAGCGTGTGTTTCATAATACTAAAAGAACGAAAATGAACGCCGATGTCAGTTCGGCTTGTTCTGAAAACCCTCGCTATCCCATCCGGCCCGTTTCGCTCCCGCCTGATAAGCAGATTCGAGAAAATCGAGTGCCGCCGCGTGCGGGTTATCGGCATTTCTTACATCGTCATACATCAGCAAGGCAAGGTGAGAGCCGTTGGATTCTTGCCACTTTGCCGTGCCGGGCAGCAGCGGTTCTTCTGCTAAACCGGCCGGTTCAGGAGCAGTATATGAATAGAAAGCAGGAGCCGGAACATTGTCATCACCGAACCAAAAGCCAAAGCTTATTACCTCGTGCGAATATGCTTCGCGTTCGACCTCACCGGCTTCATCGCGAACAGGCGCCGATCTGCCTGAAAAACGCGTCAGCGCCAGGTCAAAGCTGTGCCAGAACATATGCACCGGAGTTGATTTTCCATAGAACCTGCCGCGGAATTCCTCAAGAATGCTGTCAACAGAGACAAGGATCTGGTGAAAACGCCGAACGTATTCCTTGTCATATGAGCAATGGGTATTGTCTTCTGCAAATGGCGTTTCCGAGGGAGCTTCGTAGGGGGTTGCCAGTATTGAACAGCTGATCCCAAGCTTTCTCAGATTTGAAAAGATGCTGCTGTAAAAGTCTGCGACGGTCAGTCCGTCATAAAGAGCAAAATCCTCTGACATGCCGTTGCTGGCGGTCATTTTTAGTTTATGTTCATGAAAGTCGAACTCTATTTCAAAATTACCGCCTTCGTAAGGGATCTTTCGCGTTGTCAGGCCTCGCGGACTGACATACAGGGTCACGTGCCACCAGTGATTAAGGCGCGGATGGAGCATCAGCCTTATTTTCCCGACTATCTGGCTGTAAAGATGAAGAGTGTTCTTGGTTGACCGCCAGGCCTCCAGCGGCATTTCAGGGAATGTTTCTATTGACATAATGTTATCCGTTCTGTCACGCAAGCCATCGGGCCGCGTTGGCGACGTAGTGTTTTATATCGTTCAGCCGTTCAGGGTTGCGTTTGTATCCGTCTCCGGGCGGTTCACTGATGAATGGCGGGCAGCCTCGATCGGTGTCCCAGTTGTAATCGACAAAATGATGAAAGCTTGATTCGGCAATTGCCCGCCCTAACCGGTTGCCGTGTTCGTCGGTACTTTTTTCAAATGCGACAACGAGGTTGAAATCGCGGCCCGTTATCAAGCTTTTGCCCGTGGCGATTACCGAAGCTGACGGGTCCGGAGCACCTATTGCCCCTTCGTGCGGATGCGATGGGAAATATTCGAGCAGTGAACCGTCAGACCGCAGCAAAAGTTCGTGGTTGCTAACGACCTCGATCTTTTGATAATCGCCGTTCGCGCCGGAATGATAGTTTGGCCAGTCAACGTTCAGCGTATAGGCATCATCGCGCTGATGTCTGCTGTCGTCGGGCTCCTGCTGTTTGCTGTGAAAGTAGTGTGCAGCTCCAACACCGCTCAGAGAGCAAAGCGATGATCCCATGTCGTTGTGGTCGCGCACGGTCAACAGTCCGCCGCCGCGCTGTCGAAATCTAGTGATGGCTTCACAATCTTCAACGGAAAGACCGTCCCCGTTATCAAGCGCAAAGAGCCAGATCTGATCAATGTCGGATCCATCAACCTTGCTCAGGACAGGATCGGCCTCATCGGGACGAGCCTCGCGGTTTCTTGCGGAAACATCGTAAAGAGCGTAACCGTTCTCATCCCGCAAAGAAGAAAGATGTTCGGCCAGCATTGAAAAACTTCTGATGTTCCAATCATCATCAGAAAAGGGAATGGTCGTTTGCAGAAGAATGCTCTTTGCCATGGCCTACCTCAGGAAACTTCCGGAAGCGAACGATAGAACGCTTCGTCAACATAGCAATAACCCCATTCCTCACCTGGTTCGACCGACCTGATGATAGGATGAGCGGTTTCGGTAAAATGCTTTGTCACATGACGGTTCGGTGAATTATCACAACAGCCGACGTGGCCGCATGACATACACATCCGCAGATGAACCCATCTGCCTCCGATCTTGAGGCAGTCCTCACAACCCTCGGCGCTTGGGGTTACCTCTTTTATGGAATCGATATGTTCACAATACTCCATCGCTTTAACTCCTTCTTGATCAGTTTCCGACAGTTTACGCCTCTGAATCTTACAAAACAAATCGGGCCGGATCTGCCGGGAAGAGACAGAGACGATGAAGAAAATATCCTTTGTCAGATCGAAGAGGTGGTATTATGTTCCGCGAACAGCTTAAGGAGGCCGGGCGATGTTGACCAAAGAGACAATAGATTTTTTGAAAAAACTTGATAAGAACAATGAGCGCGAATGGTTTCAGGCAAATAAGCGTCTGTTTGAATCAGCGAAGGACAACGTCACCGCGTTTGCCGGCGAACTGATCGGGCTTGTATCTAAATTTGATGAGGACATAGCCGGACTTGACCCTAAGGACTGCATTTTCCGTATCTATCGCGATGTGCGTTTTTCCAATGATAAACGTCCGTATAAGAATAACCTCGGCGGCTATCTTGCTCCCGGCGGCAGAAAGTCCATGCAGCCCGGATATTACTTTCATGTTCAGCCGAAGATGTATTTCATCGCTGCCGGAAAACATATGCCGGACGCAACCGAGCTGCGGAAGATAAGAAACTATATTGCGGAAAATACAAAAGAGCTTCTCAAGATCATCGAGGCGAAAAAGTTTCGTGAACTGTTCGGAGAGCTCAATGGAGACCGCCTCACGCGCCCGCCGAAAGGATTTGATGCCGCCCATCCTGCGATAGAATATCTGAAGCTGAAGTCATTCACGGTCTCTCGGGATTTCACGGAAAAAGAGGTTTTGGAGACCTCTTATCCCAAGCTCATCGCGGATAGCTTTAAGACAGCGTATCCGCTTATTGAGTTTCTAAGGCGTGCGTTAAAATAACTGCTGCTACGTGCGGCTGCGGCTCCGGCGAGCGTTGCTTAGCCGCACTTTTCCGATCATGGCCTGTCGTTGTTTATCAATGACACCTTGAGTGTGACTGTTTCATTACGTCCGCTATTTCCTTGTCCAGTTGTTTCGCGTCGGTAACGACGAACATGTGCGAGATGCGCGGCATCGGGCCGGTAAGCTTTGCCTTTTCGATCTTGTCGTCAAAAGGGCGGTCGCCGAGGTCAAAGCCGATGCGAAGTTCTTTCGGCTTGATATTGACAGCGGCAAATTCGCGATTGTCCACTATCGATACATACGTCTTTTTTGGAACTACGGTCGAACCCGGAAAATGCTTTGCGGCGAATTCAATGAATGCCTCATACAGCGGCCGCATGTCTGCGGCTTTTGCAAACTGATTATCGAGCAGCACATCCGTGCTTGCATAGACCGGCTTTCCGCCGTTCGCATGTATTCCAGCAAGCAAGGAAGCATTCATGTGGCCAAAACCGCCATCATCCTTTAACCATTTTATGATGTCATTACGCTTAGCGATGCCGCACGCGTCTATGTCCTTGATCCATGCTGAAAGGTCTTTTCCGGTAGACTCCTTCAGGCCGTCAATAAATTCCTTTTCTATTTCGCCAGATGTTTTCTGTGCCATATTTCTCTAAAGTGAAAAGGTGCAAAAGTGAAAAAGGTAGCATAAAGAAAATGGAAGCTGCTTTTTCACTTTTTTACCTTTCCACTTTTTTACCTCCAAATTCCTAAAATAAATCCAATGACCGCAAAATAAACGAAAATATAGCCGCAGTTTATCGCCATATATTTCCAAGTTCGCTGTTCGAAAAGAGCAATGATGATGAACATTGCCGCTACCCATATAGCTGCCAACAGTCCTGCGGAGATGCCCCATTGCCACGTGGTGTCAGGCGAGCCGATAAAGAATGCGAGGTTATATGACATCAGCCAGGCAAGCAAAAATGTAAGCCCGAACGTCTTGGGCATATTCACATTTGCAAGCTGTTCATCTGTCAATCCGTTCTCTTTTTGCCACGGCTTTGCAAAAAGGAGCGGCGACCACCAAAGCGCACCGATGACCAAACTCATCACGGCACAGACAAAAACGGCAATATGATTGATATAGAAGTTTTCCATGACGCGTACAGACTAGATCAGCTCTAACGCAGTTGTATTGTAAAAAATTTACCTCAGCCGACCGGGACGTAATCGCGGACACCGATGCTCTTTTCCAGATATGCCAAGGGCGTAAAGCCTGAGAACATTTTGAAATCGTGGATGAAATGTGACTGATCGTAAAAACCGCTGTCAAATGCGATAGACGGCCAATCAACCACATCGACCGGCACATTCTCCAAACGCATCAGGACCTGTTGAAACCTCATGATCTTTAAATAAGCTTTCGGAGTTATCCCGACCTGTCGTTTGAACATATCTGTAAAATGCTTTTGCGAATAGCCGATGTTGTGATTCATGCGGGCGATGTTCAATCTGTCAGGATTGGTTCGCATCTCGTTGACGGCGTATGCGATGCACGGATTCAGCATCAGCTTTGATGCGAATTTTCTCAGTAGAAGGTCCTCAGCCATCCGAAAGCGTTCATCAATATCCTGCGTGCCGAGCATTTGTTCTCTGAGAAGAGCAAGGTCAGATCCCCAAACGAGCTCTGCATCGAGTACGGTATTTGCGATCTCGTTCATAGGGAAGGGAAAGAAGGACGCCGCCATTCCTTTTTTGAACATCAGCACCATCATTTCAGAATCTGTTCCGGAAGGAATAGTGATCGGTTCAGTTCTGACACCTGATGTCCACACGTGATGGCACGCCTGTATTTCCTTGAGCGTATTGTTGTCGTAGATATGTTGGGGTCGATCCTGAAAGTCGATGAGTATTTCAGTATCTCCATTCGGCAAAAATCTCTCTACCGAATGTGAGGGCTGTGCTCCCTTGTAGTAGAAAAATATCTCAAAATATTGGTTGAGCGGAGAAACGGGAATGTGTATTTGAGATATCATCCTATGGTTTTTAAGATCAGGTCAGAAGTTCTTTTTCTATGGTACCGATCTTTTCCACGCGGCGTTCGTGTCGTCCGCCTTCAAAATCGGCATTGAACCATGCTCTGATTATGTCAGGGATCGTTCCCTGCGGAGTTGTGCGTGAACCGATGGTCAGTACATTGGCATTGTTATGTTCACGAGCAAGCCTGGCGGTTTCAGCATTCCATGCCAAAGCTGCTCGTATGCCTCGCACCTTATTCGCCGCTATCGCCATTCCGGTTCCCGAACCGCAAACGAGAATGCCCTGATCGTATTCTCCTTTAGCAACGCCTTCGGCGACCTTTCTGGCATAGTCGGGATAATCCACGGACTCTACCGAATTGGTCCCGAGGTCGTCATAAGCGACCCCGAGTTCATTCAGCGTTGACAGAACGTCATCTTTTGCGTCAAAACCGGCGTGGTCAAAACCAATTGCAATCTTTTTGTCCATTAGAATTTCTTTATAGCATTATTGAGTGATCTTGTTCAAAGCAAATTTTGCTTCTTTTACAAAGTAAAAAATACTCAAAGTCTTCAGATGAAATTTTGGTTAATTTTAGACTTGACAAGACTCGTGAAAAAAGCATATAAAATACAATCGTTCGTTTTTTATTATGCCGAAGCTCAGTGAAAGCGCCATTCGTGAACGAAAGGGGAATATTGAGGATGCGGCACGCGAACTCTTTATCAGGCAGGGTTTTCACGCAACCTCAATGCGTGATATTGCAAAGAGAGCAGATGTTTCGCTTGGCAATCTTTACAATTACTACGCGACCAAAGATGCGATCTTTGAATCCATTATTGAAAAATATCAGAGCTATATCGACGAACAGCTCAGAAGCATGTTCGAGACCATTGATGAGCCGCTAGAGCCTGAAAGCCTTCGCCATCTGGGTGAGATAGCAGGTGAACTTGTAAACAACCATTCGGATTTTTGGCTGCTGATGTACATCGACGTTTTGGAATTTCAAAACCGGCATTTCAGTTACATGTTCGATGGGCTTTCCGACAGGTTCAGAAAGATGTTCGGTGAAAAGTTCAGAAAGGCAGAAGAGAGCGGGTCTCTTCGTACCGGAGTTGACGCTGCGGCAGTATTTACCGCCGCATATATGCAATTCTTTAATTATTATCTGGTAGAGAAGCTGTTCGGCGGCAACCGGCATATGGGGCTTAGCGATGAGCAGGCCCTGAACAGTCTGACAAAGGTCTTCGCTTACGGAGTGTTAAGTGAAGAAAATCTGTCCAATTTCAAAAAACGAGCTCATAAATTGGGCTAGATCGGCACATGCGAGTGCCGATTTAACATTTTGGGAAAATAAAAAACGGACGTTCATTTTTATTTAAGGGAGACATCAGAACTATGGTTCGACACATTAAGATCCTATCGCCAATTCTCTTAGTGTTCATATTTTGCGTCAGCATTTATGGACAAGGTACGACCGGTCAGATATCAGGCGTCGTGACCGACCCGAATGGAGCAGTAGTTCCCGGAGCGACGGTCAAAGTGACAAATGCAGCAACAAATCAAACGCGCGAGGCCATAACCACAAGAGAAGGTTCTTATACGGTTCAGATGCTGCCGCCGGGAGAATATACGGTCGAGGTCGAATCTCAGGGATTTGCCCGATACACCGTCCGCGTTTTTGTAAATATTACGCAAACAACCACAGTGAACCCACGGCTTGAGGTCGGGCTTGATGGCGGTGACGTGACCGTTGAGGCCGAAGCTCCGGTTGTTCAGTCAGAAACATCTCAGCAAGGACGTGTGGTCACCGGGGAGACGCTGAGACAGCTTCCGCTGCCGACACGAAACTTTCAGCAGCTTTTGACGCTCTCGCCAGGAGCGCAGACCGGAGTTTCCAATACGACGGAGCTTGGCCGTGGCGACGCGGTAATAAGCGTTAATGGCCAGCGTACGACGAGTAACAGCGTCCGCATCAACGGAATTGACGCAAACTCGATCGGTACAAACTCGACACCGAACATTGCGGTTCCGGCAACAGACAGCCTCCAGGAATTCATCGTGCAGACCTCACTTTACGATGCCTCTAACGGCAGGAATGCTGGCGGTAATGTCGAAGCCGTGACCCGCAGCGGAGGTAATGACCTTCACGGAAATGTGTATTACTTTCTGCGGCGAACGGGGCTGAATGCTAACGACCCGTTCGTAAAAGCTGCCGGTCTGGAGCGCCCGATACTGGACAGGAATCAATTTGGCGGAACACTTGGTGGGCCGATAGCCAAGGACAGAGCGTTTTTCTTTTTCTCATATCAGGGAACACGCGAAACGAACGGGGCATCGCTGGCAAACAGCCTTACGTTTCCGGTGATCCCAAACGGCCTGACAGACAACAACAGAACGGCAGCCGGGCTTGCCGCGGCGTTTGGCGTACCTGCGGTAGCCATAACTCCAACTGCGCTGGCATTGCTCAATCAGACCCGTTCCGACGGTTCTTTTATTATTCCTTCGTCCTCCTCGGCAACGTATAACGGATCTGGTGCTTCTGTTCCACAGTCAGGCGAATCGACCTTTAGGGAAAACCAGTTCAATTTCAATGGAGACATAAATTTTTCGGATAAGCACAATCTGTCTGCAAAGTTCTTCATCGCTGATAATCCTACATCCCAGGCCAATTACAATTTTGCGGGCATAGGCAATGGCAATATGCAGCTGCGTGGTTTCGGAGCCGACCTTGAGATCAAGCAGAAATTGTATTCGATAACGGACAACTATGTGATAAATCCAAACTGGGTAAATCAGTTCAAATTCGGATTCAGCCGCATTCGCGTTACAAGCATTCCGGAAGAACCTTTCAGCGCTTCGCAAATTGGGATTACCAATCCTCTGGCTCATTTATTTGCGGGGGCTCCGACGATGTCATTTCTCGGGTCGGACAGTGCTTTCTTTGTTGGTTCGTCACCGCTGGCAGACCAGTCCTCGCGTATCAACGCTTATACGATCGGTGATACGGTCTCATGGACCAAAGGGAATCATCGCATTCGTTTTGGCGGCGAATATCGCTATTCACAGGTCAAATTTTATTTCAATGCGTTCTCCCGAGGACAGTTAAATTATACTGACGGCGGCGGTTTCACAGCTTTTCAGAATTTCCTGACCGGTTACGGCCTGACGAACACGGCTTTTGGCGTATCGATCAATGCTTCCGGTGTATTTGACCGTTACTACAAAGTTCAGGACACATCTTTCTTTATTCAGGACGACTGGAAGGTGAGTGATCGCCTTACAGTGAACCTCGGGCTCCGTTACGATATCTATGGATTGCCATACGAAGATCAGGGAAGGCTTGTCAACCTGATCGTCGGTGACATTCAAATGGGCGCACCGCCTAACGGGATCGTTCAGGCAAGTGGCGGCGGACTTGCGGGCGTACCGGAAGTTGAAAAGACCCTCGTTCCTGTCGATAAGAACAATTTCGCCCCACGCATCGGCTTTGCTTATGACATCATGGGCGATCAAAAGGCCGTGATACGTGGCGGATACGGTATGTATTACGACCGCATCTCTACACGTTATGCCAATACGCAGTTGTTCAACTTCCCGTACCTTGCGTTGGGCGTCGGCTTTGTGAATAACTTTCTGGCTCCTTTCGGATTGGGTTTCAGAAGTCAGGCAGATCCATTTGTGCATTTGCCGGATCCGTCAGCTTTTCCGACCGCGGCGTCGATCCCTTCACCTCTTTCTGCCGGAGTGCCGCTTACGGGTGTGCCGATCTCCGGCGTATGGGTCGATCCTGAACTCAGAACGCCGATCGTGCATCAGTTCAATGTCGGCCTGCAATTTCAGATACCGAAAGGATTTGTCGGTGAGGTCGGTTACGTCGGCAATCGCGGAAGAAAGCTTCTGCACGTGATCACATTGAACCAGCCGATCTATAATCAGGCAGCCGGAACAACTACCTTCCCGTTAGGCAGTTCAACGGTCTTTGCCGCAAACAAGAATCTGACAGGCGGAAATCAGCAGATACAGACCACGTCTGAATCCAACTATGATTCGCTGCAGATGTCACTATCAAAGAGGTTCACTACAGGAGCTCAGTTCCTGGCTTCGTACACATACGGAGATTCTTTTGACTACTATTCCGGCGGTGGCGGCGGCGGTGTCAATGAGTTGACCAATGTGCCGGGCGATCAGTGGAACTGGCGTCTGAACGGCGGCCCTTCGGACTTTAACCGAAAACATCGGTTCGTGCTGAGCGGTGTGTATGATCTGCCGAAATTTGTTGACAATGATAACGGAGCAAAGTGGCTCGTAAATGATTGGCAGGTAGCGGGCATCGCAGTTTTTCAGTCCGGGCTTCCGTTCTCGATCGTTGATACGAACGGAACAACGATCATCTCAAGAGGCAACTTTGCATCAGGTATCAATGCAGGAACTGACCTTTACACATCAGGCAGTGCCTCAGACCGGACAAGCGGCTACTTCAACACCGCAGCTTTTGTCACATCCCGCTTTGGTACGGCAACATTTGATCAGAATTCTCCGTTTGGAAATACACCGAGGAATTTTCTATTCGGGCCCGGACAGAAGAATATCGATGTTTCATTCATCAAGCTTCTTCCGTTCACCGAAAAAGTTCGGGGAGAATTCAGAGCTGAGCTATTTAATGTATTCAACTGGGTAAATTATGCCAATCCCGGCAGCACCTTTGGAACGGCGACTTTCGGCAGGATCACATCCGCTGCCGCCGGGCCGCGTGTCATCCAGTTCGCATTCAAGCTTGGTTTCTAAATGATCGCTGGCCGTCAGTGTCGCTGGCGGCCTTTTACCCTATTTCGCTGAGACAAAATGCCGATTATCGATCTTCCTTTTACCAGACTATTCTATGAGAAGAATGGTGAAGGCGATGCAGTGGTGCTGATTCCCGGATTTGCTTCCGGAGCATGGAGTTGGTCATGGCAAACGGAATATCTTGCCAAAGACCTTTCCGTTGTTACCTTTGATCCGCGCGGTATCTCAAGGTCAGTGGCTGAGACCGAGGTCAAGGTGACGATACCACAGCTGGCAGAAGACCTTTCTGTTCTTTTAGATACGCTAGAGATAGCTTCGGCAAATATACTGGGCATTTCGTTCGGCGGTTTTGTTGCTCAGGAATTTGCAGTACGGTTCCCGGAAAAAGTGGAAAGATTGATCCTGGCATCAACCAGTTTTGGCGGGCCGAATCATATAATGCCATCGGCTGAGGTTCTGGAACCATTTTCTGCATCGGATGGGTTGAATTCATCCGAAAAGGTACGAAGATATCTCCAATCCGCTTTTATGCCGGAATTTATCAAAGAAAAGCCGGAAGATGTTGATCGGTTTTGCAGGCTTAGAGAGGAGAATCATGTACCGGAAGCCGTATATAACCAACAGTTGTCTGCGGCCTACAAATTTAATATTGAGCAATCCGTTGGTTCGATCACAGCCCGGACGCTTGTGGTCACAGGAGCCAAAGACACGGTCGTTCCAATACAAAATTCGATAAATCTCGCGTCAAATATTCCAAATTCAAGGCTTGAGATCATAGAAGGAGCCGGACACATGGTCTTTATAGAAAAGGCCGGAGAGTTTAACAAATTGGTCGTGGATTTTCTGACAGAAGAATGAATAACGCAAAAATAGTAGGTACAGGTGTATATGTGCCTGAGAGAGTAGTTACCAATGATGAGATCAGTGCGATCTTGGGCGAGGACATCACCGAGTTCGTCACGCAGAATCTGGGTATCTACGAAAGACACATTGCAGCCGAAAATGAAAGCTCGGCCGACCTGGCAGAAAAGGCTGCCGTCGCCGCATTGAATGACGCGGGCATTTCGGCGGCTGATCTTGACCTGATCATCGTTGCGACCGACACCGGCGAGTATATCTCACCTTCGACATCGGTGGTTCTGCAAAATCGCATCGGAGCGATAAACGCCGGGACATTTGACACGAATGCGGCATGCGCTGGATTTGCAACCGCGATGGATATTGCATCTAAATACATTCGTGCCGATGAAAACTATAAAAACATTTTGGTTGTCGGGGTCTATGCAATGTCAAAATTTCTTGACTGGCACGAAAAGAAGACCGCAACGATCTTTGCCGACGGGGCAGGTGCTGTCTTGCTCCAGGCGACGACGGAAGACACCGGCCTGCGGGCATCAAAGCTCGAAGCCTACGGTGAATATTTCGACAGTCTGGGCATTTTGGCGGGCGGATCAAAAATGCCCATCACTCACGAGGTTATCGACGAAGGTTATTACAACAAAGTGCGTTTTGCGAAAAAGGTTCCGCCGGAGGTCAACATTGACGGCTGGCAAAAGATCGTGAGGACCGTGGTGGACAGATCCGGACTGACCTTGGATGACGTTTCACTGTTTCTTTGGACACAGGTAAATCTTTCGACAATAAAGGTCGTGATGGAAGCAATGAACATCGAATGGGAACGCACCCATACCATTATGGGAAAATGGGGCTACACCGGCTCGGCCTGCATCCCGATGGTACTTCATGATGCTATTCAGGAAGGGAAATTGAAACGAGGACAGAACATGGTCATTTGCACCTCAGGCGGCGGTGTTAACATGGCTGCTCTCGTGTTTAGATACTGACAAGCGTCGTTCCTAAAAAGATGAGAAAGTAGATCGAAGTTTTATCAATGCAGTACGAGAATGTTTACAGTTTATTCCGTTCACAGTGCGCCAAATACGGCGATACACCTGTGTTCTATACCAAAAGTGATAACGGGTGGCATTCGCGAACATGGAGAGAATTTGGAACTGCGGTACATGAGCTGGCCTCGGCTTTTATTGAAAAAGGCCTGACCAAAGGAGCAAGCGTTGCCATACTTGCAGGCAACATTCCCGAATGGGCGATAGCGGACATTGCCGCAATAGCCGCAGGCGGCGTTGGCGTAGGTATCTACCCGACCAGCTCGGCTGAACAATGTGAGTACATCATCGATCATTCAGATGCCGAATTTGTCATTGTCGATACAGAGGCTCAACTGGAAAAGCTGACCGGGCTTGAACTTAAAAAGGTCAAAGAGATAATTCTCGTTCAGGGCTCACCGTCGGGTGACAGCCGTGTCACAGCATTAAAAGATGCTCTTGATCTGGGCCGCGAAAAACTCGCCGCGAATCTGCCGGTCATCGAAGCCTTAGCACGAGGCATTAAGTTGGATGACATCGCCATAATGGTCTATACCTCCGGTACGACCGGCGACCCGAAAGGTGCTATGCTCTCGCACCGGTATATTCTCAACAGCGTCGAATCGCTCAGACAATCCATTCCGATATTCGATTTTGACGTTGCTTTTTCATATCTGCCGGGCTGTCACGTCGCTGAACGAATTTCCGGTATCTATAATCGGCTTTATAACGGCACGCCCGCATATTTTGTTGATGATCTTTCGCGGCTTTACGAATATATGCTTGAGGTTCGCCCGACTGTTTTTGCGTCATTGCCGAGGTTCTTTGAAAAGATCCATGCGTCGTTGATGTCTGATAGCGAAACGACGGCAAACGGATTTGATCCTCAAAAAGTAAAAGACGCTTTTGGCGGACGCATTCGCTTGCTGACGTCTGGCGGAGCGCCGTTGCCAAACGAGATCGCGCGGTTCTTTGCCGACGCTGCTGTTCCGATATTGCAGGCATACGGCCTTACCGAAAATATTTGCGTAGCCTTTAATACGGTCGAACATCTTAAATTCGGTACGGTCGGACGCCCGATGCCGATGTGCGATGTCCGCATTGCCAAAGACGGCGAGATACAGATAAAAAGCCCGATGATGTTTTCGGGCTACTACAAACAGCCTGACAAAACCGCTGAGATGTTCACGGAGGATGGCTGGCTGAAAACCGGCGACCTGGGCGAACAGGACGCTGACGGATTTCTTAAGATAACCGGAAGAAAGAAAGAGATCATTGTGCTTTCATCGGGCAAAAATGTTGCTCCGGCCCTCATAGAGAACCTTGTCAAAGAAGATTATCTGATAAGCAACTGCTTTGTTTACGGAGACGGGCGAAGTTACTGTGTGGGATTGATCACACTAAATCAGGCAGAGGCAGGTTTCAAAGGAGAGTATGCGGAAATGGCCGATTCGCCGGAGTTGCAGGAGCGGGTTGCTCAAACCGTGGACAGAGCAAACTCTAAGGTCTCACGCAGCGAGCAGATAAAACGCTGGCAGATACTCGATAGAGACTTTTCTGCACTTTATGATGAGGTCACGCCAACCGCAAAACTTAAGAGAGCAGCGGTGACCGAAAATTTCAAGGATGTTTTGGAGAAGCTTTATGAAAATTGATCTAAAAGGAGTTCTTTTTGTTATTGCGATATTTGCCGTATCCATAACGGCACAGGTTCCGCAAGAAAAATTCGCAACAGTTTTTGGAGCAAAGGTGAGGTATATCGAAGCAGGTGACGCAGCCAAACCGACGGTCATTCTGATCCACGGACTAGGTGGAAGCACCGATGCTGGTTGGCCGCTGACAATACCCGCTCTTGCTTCGGAATATCGGGTGATCGGCATAGACCTGATCGGTTTTGGAAAGTCCGATAAACCGATGATCAATTACCGCATCGATTTTTATGTCGATATGCTCGACAAATTCATGTCTGAGACCAAGATAGAAAAGGCGTCTCTTATCGGTAATTCGATGGGCGGCTGGATAGCCGTAAATTTTGCCGCAAAATATCCTGCCCGTACCGAGAAACTTGTGCTAGTCGCCTCCGGCGGATATGCTCCGCCTCCCGGTTTTGATTTTGGCACACTTGCTCTAAACATGAATCCGTCCACGCGGGAGGGAATAAAGGCCGGGATGAAAGCTCTGCTTTATAATTCTGCACCGTTCATGAGCGATGCTGCTGCGGATAATCTTCTCGCCGCACGGATCGCTGCCGGCGACGGCTATACGATACAAATGCTCATCAAAAACGCCGAATTTGCAAATGAGTATTTCGATGAACGTGTAAAGACGATAAAGTACCCGACGCTGATCGCATGGGGAAAACAGGACGGCATTTCGCCGGTCGTTCTAGCCGAAAGGCTGAACAAGGATATTGCCGGATCTGAACTCGCCGTCTTTGATCAGGCAGGACATTTTCCGCAGGTTGAAAAGGCCGCAGAGTTTAACAAGAGAGTGCTGGAGTTTCTGGCTAAATAAAGATCTATGACGTTAAAAATTGGCGACACATTCACAAGGTCACGCGAAGTGACGGACGAGCTGGTAAGGGCATTTGCTGAGGTTTCGGGCGATCATAATCCGATACATCTGGACGAAGAACACGCAAAGACGACACGTTTTGGTAAACGCATCGCGCACGGAATGCTCAGCGGAGCTTTCATTTCAGCGATACTCGGCAATGAATTTGCGGACGGCACGATAATCTACCTTTCGCAAACGCTGAAATTCACCGCACCGGTCTTTATCGGTGACACGGTCACGACGACCGCGACCGTGACCAATATACGAGAGGATAAACCCATCGTGACTGTCGAGACCGTCTGCACCAATCAGAACGGTGAGAAGGTCGTAAAGGGCGAAGCGGCGGTGATGCTGCTTGATTCCTGACATCTGTATTGCAGAGTGCTTTTGAGGATCGGGCATAGGTCGCCCGGTTGGTGAACGTTGTACATTAAAGGCAAAGCGGGTCGATATGGTCGAAACAAACGAAAGAACGCCTTTTTATTCATGGTATGCGCTTGCGCTGCTGATGGTCATCTACATCCTGAATTTTTTGGATAGGACGATCATCTTCATCCTGTTTCCTTTGATCAAAAAGGAGATGGTCTTTTCCGACACGCAGCTTGTCCTTTTAGGCACAACGTCATTCGTTATCTTTTACACACTGCTTGGCATTCCGTTCGGCCGCATGGCTGACAAAGGCTCTCGGTCAAAGATCATCGCCGGTGGAGTCATTGTTTGGAGCATAGCCTCAGGGATGACGGCTTTTGCGAACGATTTTTGGACCATATTTCTTTGCCGTGTGATGGTAGGCGTCGGTGAAGCGACCCTTGGCCCGGCTGCAATATCTCTTCTTGCCGATTATTTTCCGCCCGCAAAAAGGGCAACCGTAACCAGCATCTATTCAATGGGAATTGCCATCGGAGCCGGGTTGGCGGCTTTGCTCGGAGGAACGCTGAGCCAGTTCGGCTGGCGAACCGCTTTTATCATAGTCGGATTTCCGGGTGTAATTTTTGGCGTGCTCGCATGGATGTTAAAAGAGCCGCCGCGTTCAATACCGGTAGATGACACGGAATACTCGGGTAACGATTGGCGGCATCTGTTGACCAACAAAGCATTTGTATTGATCTGTCTGGGATATGCGCTGTTCGGTCTGGCGACGAATGCCATTTCCATTTTCGGAGCTATTTTTGTTACCCGCGTCCATTCCATCGACATACCGACCTATGGCTGGTGGGCCGGAGTCATCACATTGCTTGCCGGCATACCCGCAACGCTGTTTTTCGGAGCGATAGCCGATAGGTTTGCCGCACGCGGTTATGGCAGGACAATGTTCGGAATACTGTTGTGTCTGATCTCGATCCCGGCATGGCTTGTCGCTCTGTATTCTAATAATTTCTATTTCATCGTACCTGCGGGAGCCGTTCTTCTCGCTGCCGGATTAGGATGGGTCGGCGCCGCTGCGGCGGACGTCACTGTCATTGCCGGGCCAAAGCTGAGAGGGTTGGCAATAGCCATCTTCTTTTTTGCGGTCAACGTCATGGCTTATATCATCGGGGCAAACATTATCGGGATACTTAGCGACCGGCTTGGCACGACTGAGGTTCCGGCAATGATGCGGACGGCATTACTTGTGTGTCCGGCTGCCTGCGTGCTGGGTGCGATATGCCTCTTTGCCGCCAACCGGATCCTACGACGCAGTAACTGAAACATCTAGCCGGAAAATCAATATAATCCTGTCATTCTGAACAAAATGTTTGTTTGAATGACACGAAACGCTTATAATCGCGGTTGACCTTACTATCATCGGCGATGACCTCATTTGGCGGAAAATTGGTGTTAATGCTGGCGCTTGCGTCAGGTTTTGTGCTGTCCGCTACGGCTCAGGATCATCTTCCCGAACTTGTCCGCCGCATCAAACCGTCGGCTGTCGCGATAGAAACCTTTGATGCACGCGGAGAAACCGTTTCTCGCGGAAGCGGATTTTTCATTGGCCGCGACCGCGTGATAACCAACCGTCACGTCATCGAACGCTCGACCCGTGCGGAAGCTCATCTGGTTGATGGCAGAAAGTTTATCGTTAAAGGCGTGCTGGCTGTTGACGGCGAAGGCGACCTTGCTCTTTTGCAGGTCGATGTTCCTGCCGGTGTGGTTGTTCCGCTTCCGATAGTCAGAAATGTTCCTCAAGAGGGCGAATCTATCGTCGTAGTTGGAAATCCATACGGATTGGAAGGCAGCGTTTCAAACGGAATAGTTTCCGCTGTTCGTGATATTCCGGGTTACGGAACGATTATTCAGATAACCGCACCGATATCGTCAGGTTCGTCAGGTTCGCCCGTGGTGAATATGTACGGACAGGTGATCGGCGTCGCTACGCTTCAGGCTGCTGAAGGACAAAGCCTTAATTTTGCCGTCCCTTCTGACCGAATATTGCAAATGAAGGTCGGAAAGCTACAAAGCTTTGCAAACCTTTCAACCGAGACGCAAAAGAACAATCGTGCCGCCGCCGAGCGATTCTATTCACAAGGCGTTGCACAGCTTTCGCGGGATGATTTCGCCCGTGCTCTTCACAATTTTGAACAGGCCGTAGAGATGGAACCGGCATACGCCGAAGCTTGGTATCAGGCCGGATATTGTTACGGCGTTCTGGGGCGTCATGCTGAAGCTTTGAAAGCATCGCAGCAGGCTGCAAAGCTGCGGCCGGATTGGTCAGCGAGCTTTGTCAACATCGGCGTATCAAGCTATGCCCTCGGGCAGTTTAAAGAGGCAGCCGCAGCATATCAACAGGCGATACGGCTCAATGACGACGGCCCCGATACGCAATACGGCCTAGGCTTGAGCCTGGAGCGGCTTGACCGTACGGACGAGGCGATACTCGCTTTCCGTCGGACTGTGGCCGCAAAGCCAGACCACGTCGGAGCGATGGAAAAACTCGGTGAAGCCTATCTGAAACAAAAGAAATGGGAACCGGCGGCTGAGATGTTTGAACAGCTAAAGGCGTATAAGCCTGAGGCAAAGATCTTCAATTCGCTCGGCGAGGCCTATCTGGAGCTTGATAGATTTAACGAAAGCTTCGCCGCATTCAACAACGCTGTCGGATTTGACCCCAATTTTGACCGTGCCAGATTTAACCTCGGCCGTGCCTATATAAAACAAGGCGACCTCGTTATGGCTCGCGCCCAATACGACCTCTTGAAAAACTCCAGTTCAGAATGGGCAGACCGCCTGCTCGTGCTGTTAAATCCTTAGATCATTTTTCCGGGCAGTTCTTTTAATTTTCCTCGGTAAGTTATAATATCTGCATACTCATGGAACTCACAGTTGCCATTACCGGAGCATCCGGCACTATCTATGCGCACAGAACGCTGCAGCTACTTGCAGAGAGCGGCGTAGTGGAGACGATAAATCTGATAATGTCAGGTTCGGCTTTGACGGTCGCGCAGGTTGAAATGGGCGTTAACCTGAAAGATGCCGCTTCGCATGACATCAATGAATGGCTCGGGCTGGAACCTGAATCGCGGTTGATAAGGCTGTGGCGGCTGGACAATTTGGCGGCAAAGCCTTCGTCAGGATCGAACAAACAGGCAGGAATGATAATAGTTCCGTGTTCGATGGGAACTCTTGGGGCGATAGCTTCAGGTGCAGGGACAAATCTGATCCACCGTGCGGCGGACGTTTGCCTGAAAGAAGGCAGAAAACTGGTCATAGTACCGCGCGAATCGCCATATAATTCCATACATCTTGAGAATATGCTGCGGCTATCAAATGCCGGTGCAAGAATTCTTCCCGCAAGTCCGGGCTTCTATCACCGTCCTACTACAATAGGCGAGCTGGTCGATCATCTTTGCTTCCGCATTATGGATCAGTTCGACGTGCCTCATTCACGCCGTTCACAATGGACTGGCGAAGAGGTCGTCTAATTTTTCTCCCATCGGTTAAATTATGAAGAAAATATTACTTCTATGCGTATTGCTGTTGCTTGGGTCGTCCGTTTTTGCTCAGGAACGCTATGTAAAACCTGTTGATGACGCGGCAAAAGATGCATCATTTCTGGCTTTTCGTAAAAAACTGATAGCGGCGGTCGATAAAAAGGATTCGAAGTTCATCTACTCGATTCTTGATCCAAAGATCGAGCTTAGCTATGGCGGCGATTCAGGCGTTGCTGATTTCAGGAAGATCTGGGGGCCGGAAAAGAAAGACTCCAAATTTTGGGAAGAGTTTTCGCTTGTCATAAAGAACGGCGGCGCGTTCTATGAGGCCGGCGGCAGAAAGCTCGGCGGATTTGCGGCTCCTTATACATATTCAAATTTCCCTGATATGCCTGACCTTGATCTGTTCGAACACTTCATGATCTTTGGCAATAATGTAAATCTTCGTGAAGAACCGTCGCTGGATGCAAAGGTGCTCGGCCGGCTTTCATACAACCTCGTTACCGTAACAGGCAACAAATTGAAGCCCGGTGAGGAAGAGGTTGATTGGTATCAGGTGAAGACGTTTGGCGGCAAAACAGGCTGGATAAAGGCAGAGTATGTTCGCAGCCCGATAGATTTTCGTGCCGGTTTTGAAAAGAAACGCGGTCAGTGGAAAATGGTCTTCTTCATTGCCGGAGATTGATCAGTTTAGTTTTATGGTCAGCAGTACGGAAAGATTTTCTGATCGTGTAGGAAACTACGTCAAATATCGTCCGGGCTATCCGCCGGAGGTCTTGCAGTTGTTTCGTGACGAAATGGGCTTGAGGCGGGATAGTGTCGTGGCTGACATCGGCAGCGGCACAGGCATTTCCGCACGGATCTTCCTCGAAAATGGAAACGAGGTGTTTGCGGTGGAGCCTAACGACGCAATGCGGTCGGCTGCGGAGGCAGAGCTTTCCGGCTTTGACAAATTTAGAAGCATAAAAGGAACTGCCGAAGATACATCTTTGCCAGATGGCGTTGCCGACATTGTTATCGCAGCTCAGGCTTTTCATTGGTTCCGGCCCGATGAGACGCGGGAAGAATTCAAACGCATCTTAAGGGCCGGAGGATATGCTGCATTGATCTGGAACGAACGCCAGTCAGCCACGACGCCTTTTCTGCTTGATTACGAACGGCTGATCCTTGAATATGGCAAAGATTACAAAGAGGTTCGTCACGAAAGGATCTCAAACGAGCTGATACAAGGGTTTTTCAAGAAAGATTTCAAAACGGCAGTTTTCAGCAATGTGCAAAGCCTGGATCTGGACGGTCTGAGAGGCCGAACGTTGTCGTCATCATATATGCCTAATACCTCTGACCCGCTTTTTCAGCCTATGCTGGATGACCTTTCCGGGCTGTTTGCCAAACACGAGGAAAAGGGTAAAATTGAAGTTTTGTATGACACGAAAGTTTTTTACTGTGCGCTCTGAGGTTTAGGAGGGCGCTTTTATCTATGAGTTCATCACCGGAAAGTTCTACACAACCAAGAGTTATCACCGTTGCGCATTCGCCCGATTCGGACGATGCCTTTATGTTTTACGGCCTTGCGACCAACAAGCTTGAGACCGAAGGGCTGAAATTTGAGCATACGCTCAAGGATATTCAGACACTCAACGAAGACGCCAAGAACGGCGTTTATGATGTGACGGCAATATCGTTTCATGCCTATGCGTATGTCTCGGATAAATATGCTCTGTTGCCACACGGAGCCAGCATAGGCGATAAGTACGGCCCGATCGTAGTGTCAAAGGATAAGCGAACGGCCGACGAGATAGGGTCTATGAAGATCGCGGTTCCAGGCGAATTGACCAGTGCTTATTTGGCATTGCGTCTCTTTAACCGTGATTTCGAGCATGTCGTCGTACCGTTTGACGAGATCATTGATTTTGTCAAAAGAGGCGAGGCCGACGCCGGGCTTCTTATCCACGAAGGACAGCTTTTCTATAAGCAGGTCGGGTTGGACAAGGTGCTTGATCTGGGCGAATGGTGGCATGAACGCACCGGCCTGCCGCTGCCGATGGGCGGCAACGTCATCCGACGTGACCTCGGCCCTGAATTGATGAAACAGGTCTCAAAGCATCTTCACCGGAGCATTATGTATTCGATGGAAAACCGCGAAAATGCTCTTGCTTATGCAATGCAGTTTGCCCGCGACATGGCACCCGAAATGGCGGACCGTTTTGTTGCAATGTGGGTAAATGATCTGACATTGGATTACGGCGAACGCGGCCGCGAAGGTGTAAAGCGTTTTCTTCGCGAAGGCGTCGAAGCAGGCCTGATCCCGCATGAGGTCGATATCGAATTTGTCGGATAAGACAATAGGATCTAATAACAAAAAAAGGCTGCAGACCATTTACGTCTGCGGCCTTTTTATTTAATGCGTTATCGACTTTGCAGAATCGCTGCCGGTGATTCAAAGCCGTTTTAGAGACATGAGAATTTTTTCCGTGTCTTCTATCGATATCATCTTGGCCGAACTGTCGCCCTCTTCGAAATCATACATCCCAATGTAGTGAAACTCCGTACGGCCTACGGTGAACCATTCGGTCATCACATATTCTTTTTCGATGTTACCTTCCTCATCTTTCGGTTCATAGATCAGTATGATCTTGCCTACACCCGTTCGAAGGGTTTTCGTCGGTTCATACATGAGGTCTCCCAGGC
>JAHBSH010000046.1 GCA_019639215.1 Acidobacteriota bacterium | reverse complement strand
CTGCTGAATGCGAATAACCGCCTTCGCGAGGGAGCGGTATTGGAAGCAAGAAGCATTCTGGACACGGTCGAGGAAAACCGTCCCGCTTTTGGGTGTGTCGTCAATGGTGAAGAGATCAGCGATTTCAGAGATTATAATGACCTGACATCGACGGTCTTTGAAGTGATATTCAAGGACGCGTATATCTGGCTCCCTTTCGAATACATTGAAAAGATCGAGTTTTTCAAGCCAAAAACGCTTCGTGACCTCTATTGGATACAGGCCAATGTAGAGCTGACCAACGGAACGAACGGCGAGATGTTCTTTCCGGCGCTGTATGCCGGTTCATGGAAAAACGAGGATGACGCAGTGCGTCTCGGCCGAATGACCGATTGGCGTGATATGGGCGAAGACCTCTACGTTGGCGAGGGCATGAGGTTGTTTTGGATGGATGGCCGAGACCGCCCGATACTCGAGCTTGAGACCATCGAATTCAAACGCGAGGACGAAGCCGAAACCGGTGAATGATTTCCGTGCTTTATTTTGAGTTTTCGTATATTATTAGGGGCATTCATCCGTAACAGGTTTTCTGCCGCCTTTATTCGACTAGTATCAAAGGAGTTTTTCTTCAATGAGCGATGAACTTCGACAACCCTCCGTGATAGACGTTGAGGCACTGCTTCAACCAATATCGGATGAGGCACCGTCAGGGGAAAATCTGCGCTATTCCGGGCTTTATGACGAGGTCAATGAAGCCCGCCGAGCCGATGACAACATGAACATGGGCGAATGGCAGACCGAGGTAAAGGTTGCCGATTTTCGCCAGGTGTCCAACCTAGTAACAAAAGCTCTGGCAGAGCAGACCAAGGATATTCAGCTGGCGGTATGGCTTTGTGAAGCGTTAGTAAAACTTCACGGCTTTGTCGGGCTTCGTGACGGACTGCATCTTTTGACCGGGTTGCAGGACAGGTTTTGGGACACGCTCCACCCGGAGATCGACGAAGGCGATATGGAGGGCAGGGCAAATGCCGTGGCGTGGTTCGAATCATCATGCGCCATCGCGGCCAAAGAATCTCCTGTTACGGGCGTTGCAGGTTACAGTTTGTTCAATTGGGAAGATTCCAAGGTCTTTGATATTCCTGAAAATCTGGACACTTATTCAACAGAGGATCAGGTCAAATACAATAATCTTAAATCCCGTGCCGAAGCCGAACGCCGTGTTACGGCGGATATGTGGCGAAAAGAGATCGCATCTACCCGCCGAGCTTTCTGTGAGCAGCTCAATTTCACGCTTGGTGAATGCTTTGAAGCTCTGGCAGAGCTTAGCCGTGTAACCGAAGAGAAATATGACAGAAATCAGGTTCCGGGTCTGTCAAATCTAAAAAAAGCGCTCGATGAGATCAGTGACCATGCTAAAAAGCTTCTCGAGGAAAAGCGGCTCGAGGAACCGGATGAGTCGGATGCAGAGATCGTTGAAGGTGCAGAGGCCGGCGAAGGCGGAGCAGTTGTCGGCGGCGTTGCCGTAGCGACCGGGGCGATACAAAATCGCCGCGACGCCCTAAAAAGACTTCAGGAGATAGCGGATTTCTTTCAACGGACCGATCCGCACAGCCCTGTCGCGTATCTAATACAGCGGGCCGTTAAATGGGGGAATATGCCATTTGACCAATGGCTTACTGATGTGATCAAGGATGAATCGGTCCTTTATCAGCTAAGGCAGACCTTAGGGTTTAACACGGCGTCAAACGACCAGAACGAATAAGAACAGATATCCAGCGTGCGGCCAGATGGTCCCTGCAATATGGATTTAATTTTCAGCAGATAATAATTGAAAAGGAGAAACGTCAATGCCAAAAAAAGAGAGCTTGCAGCATAAGATCGACCGGGTTAGGCCGCCGCGAGTGCAGATAACCTATGATGTCGAGGTAGGAGGTGCGATCGAACTTAAAGAACTTCCGTTCGTCATCGGTGTAATGGGTGATTTCGTCGGAAAGCCCGAAGAACCCCTTCCGGCATTTAAGAATAGAAAATTTGTCGAGATAGACCCTGACAATTTCAATCAGGTGCTCTCCGGCATGAAACCGAGACTCGCATACACGGTTGACAATAAACTTCAGGACGATGGCAGCAAGATGGGCGTCGAACTGAAATTCAACAGTATTGAAGACTTTGAACCCGATCAGGTTGTGCAGCAGGTGGAACCGCTCCGCAAGCTGGTAGAAGCCAGGCAGAAACTTGCCGATCTTCGTTCAAAGATGGACGGTAACGAAAAGCTGGAAACTCTTCTTGAAGAGGTCATCTCCAGTTCCGACAAGCAAAAAGAGCTTAGCGACGCGCTTGGTATCGAGGGCAAGGAGGACTAATTAATTATGGCTACACAAAAAGGCAAGGAAGCCGCTGTTGAAACAGTCGAAACTTCTCAGGAAACTAGTCTTCTTGACAAGATATTGACCGATGGCCGAATGGCTCGCGACGACTTTCAGAAAGAGCGCGCAAAAGACATGATCGGCGAGTTCGTCAGCCAGGTAATGGCCGGTGAGCTGACCATGACCAAGAACATGGACGTCGCCATCAATGCCCGTATCGCTGAGATCGACCGTCTTATCTCGGCTCAGATGAACGAGATCATGCACCACGAAGAGTTTCAGAAGCTCGAAGGTTCGTGGCGCGGCCTTCAGCATCTGGTCAGGAATTCGCTGACGGGAACTCAGTTGAAGATACGCGTAATGAGCGTAAACAAAAAAGAGTTGCTCAAGGATTTTGAAAGGGCACTGGAATTTGACCAGTCAACACTCTTCAAGAAGATCTACGAAGAAGAATATGGAACCTTCGGTGGAGCGCCGTATGGAGCTTTGATCGGAGACTTTGAGTTCGGCAACCATCCGCAGGATATGGCGTTGCTCGAAAAGATCTCAGAGGTCGCCGCCGCAGCTCACGCTCCGTTCCTGAGTGCCGCCTCAGCCGATCTCTTCGGTTGGGACACATATTCTGAAATGACAGAGGTCCGTGATATTTCCAAGATCTTTGATCGTGCGGAATATATGAAATGGCGCAGCTTCCGCGATTCTGAAGATTCGCGTTACGTCGGCCTCACGCTGCCGCATGTGCTGATGCGTGAACCGTATGGAGCCGCAACCAAGCCGACAGAATCGTTCCGCTTTGAAGAGGACGTAGATGGCCGCGACCACAAAAAATACTTGTGGGGCAATGCTGCCTATGCTCTCGGCACACGCCTTACCGAAGCATTTTCGATGCACGGCTGGTGCGTTGCCATACGCGGTGTCGAAGGCGGCGGATTGGTTCAGGGGCTTCCGACCCACCAGTTTGAGACAGATGAGGGTGAAGTGGCAATGAAGTGTCCGACAGAGGTAGCAATTACCGACCGTCGTGAAAAGGAATTTGCCGACAACGGGTTCATTCCTCTGGTTCACTGTAAAGGAACCGACTATGCAGCATTTTTTGCGACACAATCGGCTAACAAAGCAAAGAAATATGACACTGACGCAGCCAATGCAAACGCAAGGCTTTCCAGCCAGTTGCAGTACATCTTTGCCGTATCCCGATTTGCTCATTACCTCAAGTCGATGATGCGTGACAAGATCGGTTCATTCATGTCACGTGAGGAAGCAGAACGTTTCCTCAATCGCTGGATATCGAAATATGTTCTGGAGAACGACGTCGCTCCGGCAGAGCAAAAAGCGAAATATCCGCTTCGCGAAGCCCGTGTTGACGTTGCTGAGATCCCAGGAAAACCCGGCTGCTACAGAGCAGTTGCTTTCCTGAGGCCTCATTTCCAGCTTGATGAACTGTCAGTAAGTCTGCGGTTGGTCGCTGAATTGCCTCCGCCGGCTAAGTAATTTACGGGTCGTCTGTAAATTTTATTGTTCTTTGGCAAAAGTAGGTTTTCGTTTCGTCTCTATTCTGTAAGCGAGTAGGACACGGAAGCGGTCGAACGAAAGCCTACGGTAGTCCTGAAAAACAGGAATAGTTAATTAAACGAGAAGGAGCAGAAATATAAATGGCAAACGCAGATTATTATTTGAGCATAGACACTATCGAAGGTGAGTCCTTAGCTACTGGATTTGAAAAGCAAATGCAGATCGAATCGTGGTCCTTTGGAGCAGCCAACTCAGGCTCTTCAGCTCAGGGAACAGGCTTGGGCGTTGGCAAGGTCAGCCTTCAGGACTTTCATTTCGTGGTCCAGAACGGCAAAGCATCCCCACAGCTTTTCCTTGCATGTGCTAAAGGTAAGCACATCCCGCAGGCCGCACTTAGCTGCCGCAAAGCAGGTGGCGACGGCAATCCTTATACCTATCTTAAAGTGACCTTTGGAGATTGTCTCCTATCGTCATTCAACACAGGTGGCAGCAACGGTTCGGGCATCCTGCCGATGGAACAGGTCTCGTTCAACTTTACGAAGATCACGTTCGAATACTTCCAGCAGAAGGAAGACGGATCAGTGGCCCTTACAAACACCACCTCCTACGACATCAAGAAGGTCGAAGGTTCAGGAGCATAAGAGTCAGGTCCTACTCAAGAATATCCGCCGGGCCTATGCGTTCGGCGGATGTCCCAAGAGGCCATCCTTTTTCAACTATTCCGTTCCCGCCCCAAAAGGCGGGAGCGTATTTTTCTGATTTGGTATTATGTCGAGGCTGGATCATGAGATCAGAGTTACACCGTCGGTCTTTGACCGCCTGGTGGATCTTGATCCGCGAAGCTCGCAGGAGCCGCCAAAATCCAGGTCAACCTCACTTCACGAGCTTAAACAGGCGGTTCGTCGCGATTTGGAATGGCTGCTTAACACACGCTGTCATACAGAGACGCTGGACGACATGCTGGAAGAGGCACCGAATTCCGTAGCCTTTTACGGCCTGCCTGATTTTACAGGCGTAAGCGTCAACAGCCACGTAGAGCAAAAACGCATGACAAAGGCTATCGAAGAGGCCATCAAGCGTTTTGAGCCGCGTTTTATGAATATAAAAGTGACGCTGGAGCCGATAGATAACGTTGACCGCCAGCTTCGCTTTCGGATCGAAGCCTCACTGGATATTGAGCCGACACCTGAGCCGATCGTATTCGATTCTGTGCTCTCTCCGGGCAGCGGGGGATTTGAGGTGGTCGAGAAATAGCGGTTTCACTTTAGAGGCGGCTGCTTTGCCGCTGTATTTTGGTCAGTTTCCCCAGATGATCGGATTTATCCGGGATCCGCGAAGAAAATGCGAGACGAACTTTTAGGTTATTACGAGCGTGAACTTATTTTTCTGCGCCGTATGGGCGCGGATTTTGCTCGTAAGTATCCAAAGATCGCTGCCCGGCTTTTGATGGATGAGGAAAAGGTCGAAGATCCGCATGTAGAGCGGATGATCGAGGCCTTTGCTTTCCTTACCGGCCGCATCGGGTTAAAGCTTGATGACGAGCTGCCGGAAATAACAGAATCGTTCATAAACGTACTGTATCCGCAATATCTTGCACCGATCCCTTCGATGGCGATCACACAGTTTTCCTTTGGTTCCCCGACTGACAAGATAACCTCGATCCAACTGCTTGAGAGAGGTTCAAAATTAAATTCGAGACCGATAGACGGTACGCCGTGCCAATTCCGCTCTGCGTATGACGTTCAGCTGGTGCCGATCGAATTGTCGTCTGCTTCGCTAGAATCGCCTGCGCCGAAGAACTCGCAGGGAAGATATTCCGAATGTGAGATAAAGCTCAGTATGAACTGTTACGGCGGAGCCAACCTTCATGAAATGAAGGTAACTGCCAAGGACGCTCCTCCTGAATTTTTCAGATTCTATCTGGACGGCGATCCGCAGCTCGTATTTCCGTTGTATGAGATCATTCTGAATCACGCTGTCTCGGTAGAGTTTCGGCCAAAAGATCCTCCGCTCGGAAATCGGACGATGAAGACATTGACTGGTATCCAGCTGAAATTGCCGGATCCGGTGATCATTCCTGCTGAGGAAGCTATTAAGCCTGTTGGCTTTGAGGATCACGAAAGCATTCTTCCGTATTCCAAGCGTTCTTTCAAAGGCTACCGTCTTTTAACGGAGTATTTTTCGTTCCCTTACAAATTTCTGTTTATCGATATCTTTGGCGTGGACAAGGCGATCGCATCGAAATTCGGGAGTCATTTTGACATTATCATACACCTGAAAGATGTTACGCCGCCCGCAGCACCTGTCGTAACAGAAACATTCAGAATGGGTTGTACACCGGTTGTCAATCTGTTCTCGAGGATGGCCGATCCCGTATATATCTCTCAGCAAAAGTACGAATATCAGATAATCCCTGACATTCACCGCCAGTCGTCAACCGAGATATATTCCATTGACGGGGTTTTCGCTTCAGATCCGCAGACCAATACAACGCGCGAATTCTCGCCGTTCTATTCGCTCCGCCATGTCTATGGCGAACAAATGGAAAAATCATATTGGTATGCTTCGAGACGCGGTTCGCAACGAGCAGAAGATGAAGGGACGGAGATATTTCTTTCATTGGTGGATTCTAATTTCGATCCGCTTGCGCCTGCCGTCGAAGTATTGAACGTGCGGACGACATGTACCAATCGCGATCTGGCGGCACGGCTTCCATTCGGCGGAAAGGACGGAGATTTTGAGGTTGAAGGAACCGCTCTTGTGTCACGCGTCAGATGTCTGACAAAACCGACCGAAACGCTTAGGCCGCCGCGACGCAAGGCACTGCAATGGCGGCTGATATCGCACATGAACCTCAACTATCTGTCGATAGTAAATAGTGACGACGGTACACCTGAGGCATTGCAGGAGATATTGCATCTTTATAACTTCGACGATTCGGCCGTCATCAGAAAACAAATACTCGGCATTACCGGCATAGAGACGAAAAAGGTCGTTCGTCAGATCGGCAACCGCATCGGTGCGGGATTTGTTCGCGGGCTTGAAACAACGCTTACCTTTGACGAAGAACAGTATGTCGGCAGCGGACTTTTTCTTTTCGCGTGTGTTCTGGAAAGATTTCTCGCGCTTTATTCGACAACAAATGCGTTCAACCAGCTGACCATACGTTCTGAACAGCGGGAAGATCCGATACGGTCATTTCCGCCGAGAGCTGGTGAACAGGTTCTGCTGTAAAACATCAGAACCGCGTCATAACATTTTGCATGCAGTCCATTGTCGGGCGATAGGCAAGCCTGATCGCTGCGAGTGTTTTTGATCGATATAGGAAATGGGAAACCGGCCATTAAAAGAAGAGTTGCTTGAAGATCCGTTCCGCTTTGAATTCTTTCAGGCGGTACGCGTGTTTGAGCGCATGTTTCCGGCAGCAGGATCTGTCGGCGGAACGGCTCTTCCATCCGCAGAGCCGATACGGTTCAGGTCAAATGTAGCCCTCAATTTTCCCTCAAGCGAGATACACGAGATCCGTACAGAGACTGACCCGGTTACCGAAAAAGAAAAATACGAAATTCTCGTGAATTTCATGGGAATGATCGGGCCGAGCGGTTCTTTGCCGGTTCATTACACTGAGTTCACTCTTGACCGCGTTCGCCACCGGGACACGGCGATGGCCGCCTTCCTTGATATCTTTACCCACAGAGCGGTTTCGATGTTTTACAAGGCGTGGGCAAAATACCGGTTCCCGGTTGCATATGAACGCGGAAATGATGATTTTACGGCTTATTTATTTGATATTGCCGGCCTTGGCACTGACGGCCTGAGAGGCCGCATGGGCCTGGAAGATGAATCTCTTTTGCCATATGTCGGGCTGATCTCGCAAAAACCGCATTCGGCTACGGCACTGGAAAGTATTATCGGAGATTACTTCGGCATTCAGGTAAAGGCTATTCAGATGTACGGGCAATGGCTGAACCTTACCAAAGATGACATCACCTATCTTGGCCGAAAGAATAGTTCGCTTGGGCTGACGGCGTTGCTGGGTGAACGTGTTTGGGATCAGCAGTCAAAATTCAGGCTTGTGCTGGGGCCGCTGAATTTTGTTCAGTTTCAGGCATTTTTGCCAAACGGTTCCGGCAACAAAGCTCTTTCGTCAATAATCCGTTTTATGACCGGACTTGAGCTTGATTTTGATGTTCAGTTAAAATTGGCGGCACGTCAGGTTCCGGGGCTTGTTTTGACGACGCGGGCGAAACGTCGTCCAATGCTGGGCTGGACCACATGGTTAAAGACCGAACCATTCAAACAAGATGACGATCAGGTGGTGCTTGATCTGAAATGACACGATCAAACCGTCCGATCCGTATTAATAATGAGAACGATTTTTTATCAAGTTGACTTTGCAGGAGAAAAGCTATGAACGTAAACCTTAAATCACTGGTTGGAAGATTGAATGACACCAGCAGGAACGCCCTCGAAGGAGCAGCGGGTCTGTGTCTTTCGCGGACGAACTACGATGTGGAAATTGAGCACATCCTGGCAAAGCTGCTTGAACAGGACGACACTGACCTCCACAAGATATGTGCGCATTTTGAGGTCAATATTGATCGCCTCAGTAAGGATGTAAGTGTTGCATTAGATCGCCTGAAAAGCGGAAATTCACGCACACCGGGTTTGAGCGACCGCATACCGCGTTGGATACAGGATGCATGGCTGCTTGCCTCTGTCGATTTTGGAGCAGCAAGGGTGCGTTCGGGCCATCTGATCCTGGCTTTGCTTGCCAGTGAGAGCTTTGCACGCATTGCCCGTGAGGTTTCGAAAGAATTCAGCCACATATCGCTGGAATCGCTCCAATCAAATCTGCCCGACATCACATCAGATTCTTCTGAGGCGCGTGATGCCGTTGCCCTTGGCGAATCCGGCGGTGTTTCTGACGGATCACCTGTTGCTTCAGGCGTACCCGGCAAAACAAAGGCTCTGGATCAATACACAGAAGACCTGACCGCAAAGGCCGCCGCCGGAAAGATCGATCCGGTGTTGGGACGCGATTTTGAGATAAGGCAGATCGTGGACATCCTGACGCGCCGCCGGCAAAACAATCCTATTCTGACCGGTGAGGCAGGCGTCGGTAAGACCGCCGTTGTCGAAGGCTTTGCTCTGCGTATAGCAGAGGGCGATGTGCCGGAACCGCTGAGAAATGTTTCGGTTCGCTCGCTCGACCTCGGTTTGCTTCAGGCTGGAGCAGGTATCAAAGGTGAATTTGAACAGCGTCTAAAATCGGTGATAGATGAGGTCAAGGCATCTCCGCAGCCGATAATAATGTTCATTGACGAGGCTCACACGATGATCGGTGCAGGCGGTCAGGCCGGACAGAACGACGCCGCCAACCTGCTCAAACCCGCTCTCGCGCGCGGCGAACTTCGCACCATTGCGGCAACGACATGGGCAGAATACAAGAAGTATTTTGAAAAGGATGCGGCTCTTGCCAGACGTTTTCAGGTCGTAAAGGTTGATGAACCGGATGAGGCAAAGGCTGTCGCAATGATGCGCGGTATAGCCGACAAAATGGAAGGCCATCATAATGTCCGCATCCTCGATGAGGCGATCGTCGAATGCGTAAAGCTTTCGCATCGCTATATTACCGGCCGCCAGCTTCCGGATAAATCTGTGTCAGTTCTCGATACGGCCTGTGCCAAGGTCGCCATCGGCCAGGGAGCGACACCGGCTGCCGTTGAGGACGCGACACGCAGGATACAAAACCTGACCTCCGAGATCGAAGCTCTTGATCGTGAACTTGTTACCGGAGCTGAGCATGGCGAACGCATCGAGGCGTTGAACAACAACAAGGCGGAGACCGAGCAGGAACTTGAAACACTCAATCAGCAGTGGGAAAAGGAAAAAGACCTTATCGAAAAGATCCGCAACGTCCGTATGAAGCTCGAAATGTCACGGCTGGATGGCAAGTTTGCCGAGATCGCCGCTAACGGAAGCAATGCTGCAGCCGATGAGGCCGAATCCGTCGCCGGTGAGGATGGAGCTGCTGCAACGGCTGCCGCCCCTGAGCCTGCTGCACCCGTTGATGTGGAATTTCTAAAAGGCGAGCTGAAAAAATTCAATGAAGAGCTAAAATCTGTTCAGGGAGAAACACCTCTGATGCAGCCAGTGGTCAACGGTCAGACCGTAGCCGAGATAATTTCAGGCTGGACAGGCATTCCGATCGGCAAGATGGTCGCAGATGAGATCAACGCCGTTCTGAACCTTGCTGACACGTTGCGTGAAAGAGTTCTCGGCCAAGATCATGCTCTTGAATCCATCGCACAACGCATTCGCACATCACGTGCCGGGTTGACCGATCCTAAACGTCCGATAGGCGTATTTATGCTGGTCGGGACATCGGGCGTTGGTAAGACTGAAACGGCACTTGCACTTGCAGAATCTCTTTATGGCGGCGAACGCAACCTGATCTCAATAAATATGAGCGAATATCAGGAGGCCCATACCGTTTCCAGCCTTAAAGGTTCGCCTCCGGGATATGTCGGCTACGGTGAAGGCGGTGTTTTGACCGAGGCAGTTCGCAGAAAACCGTATTCCGTAGTGCTGCTTGATGAGGTTGAAAAGGCTCACCCTGATGTGATGGAGCTTTTCTTCCAGGTATTTGATAAAGGTGTTCTGGAAGACGGCGAAGGCCGCGAGATAGATTTCAAGAACTGTATCATCATCCTGACATCAAATGTCGGTACCGATACGATCATGAAACTCTGCGCAGATCCGGAAACACGTCCCGATCCGGACGGCATTATCGAGGCGGTAAAACCCGAACTGAATCAGGCCTTTAAACCTGCATTGTTAGGACGCATGGTCACAGTTCCTTACTATCCTATTTCGGATGAGATATTGCGTCTCATCATCAAATTGCAGCTTGACAAGATCAAAGATCGCATTTTTGATAACCACGGTGCGCAATTTTCCTATGATGATTCCGTCATAGATACGGTAGCAAGCCGCTGTACAGATGTGGATAGCGGTGCCAGAAATGTATATAACATTCTGACAGGAACGTTGTTGCCCGCTATGAGTGGTGAAGTACTGTCTAGAATGGCAACTGGTGAATCGATACAAAAGGTTCACGTGGGTGTCGGCAGCGACGGCAACTTTGCTTACACCGTGGCATAGAGGAGTAGTAATAATGGCGCTTATAGAGTTTTATAAGACTAATGATGTATATGTCTCTGAAGCCGAGGCGTGGGAAATACTGGTGTGGTTCTTTGGCGGCAACGCTGGCATCACGCCGTCGGATGTCACCTATAATGACCGGTCTTTTGCACAGGCTCTGATGTTTGAAGCGATCAGAGCCAGCAAACAGATCAGTTTTGTCGAGGGGCTGTGGAGGGCAACGGCAAACCCGACCAAATCTTTGAAAAGTATGCTTAAGCAAATAGCCAAGCTCACGGCAAAAGCTCTTTGGGAGCATCTAAAGCCGGCAGATCTGGAAGATCCGAAGATCTATGAAATGGTCAAAAATGCGCTCGCGCGTAACTGGAGATCACCTTGGCAGATACGGGTAGCCACAGGTGATCCGGTATATTGAGCCGATAGAAGCAGGCATCGTTTGAGATAAAGGATATATCGATGGCAACTACGCAGAAAGACAGGATCCTGAGGATCGATACACCGTTGGGCGAGGATTATGTAATGCTCCAGGCCTTTACGGTGGATGAGGAGATATCACGCCTTTTTACGATCCAGGCTGAGCTTGTTCATGCCGAAGAGGAAGATGGCTTGGAGCCAACGATCATTGACCCTTCCAAACTGATCGGCCAGGGCGTATCGCTCAAGGTCACACAGTCTGACGGGACCGAGCGGTTTTTTAACGGCATCGTTAACCGGATGTCACAAGGAACACGGCGTGTCCGATTCTCCTACTACGATATAACCGTGGTCCCTCATGTATGGATATTGACCCAGAATATCCAGAGCCGCATTTTTCAGCAAAAATCGGTGCCAGACATTCTGAAAGAAGCTCTCCAGGATTTTGAGATAACCCTGCAATTACAGGGTACATACGAGAAACGCAATTACTGTGTTCAGTATCAGGAAACTGATTGGGATTTTGTGGCCCGGTTGATGGAAGAAGAGGGAATTTACTTTTACTTTCAGCATAGCCAGGGACTGCACAAAATGATCCTTGCCGATACTCCGCAATCTCATCCGGAATGCCCGGGTAAAAGCACCATTCCTTATTATCACAAGGCCGAAGGTGAAGATCTGGTCACGGCGATCCGCAGTTTTCAAAAGGATTACAAGCTGCAGACGGGTAAGGTCACTGTTTGGGATCATAATTTTCAGACGCCGACGACAAAACTCGATGCGCAGCAGCCGTCACGTTTCAACATCGGCGGTAATCAGACCCTGGAACAATATATGTATCCGGGCGGCCATGCCCGTAAGTATGACGGAATAGATAAATCGGGCGGCGAACAGTCCGGTGAGATACAGCACCTTTATACCGACAAGACACACACGGCAGAGGTCTTGATGCAGGCTTTTGATGCTGATGCTCAAACAGCCGCAGGAACCAGCGACTGTCCGTCGATCACAGCCGGATACAGGTTCAACATGACCGGGCATCCCAACAAGGCTTCGAACGGAGCATATGTGATCACTTCGGTTCGGCACGAGGCCATTCAGTCTCCGTCATACGTTTCAGATGACGTTGTCGGGGAAGCATATAAAAACAAATTCAAGGCTCTCGATCACGGATCGGGGTCACCGCCGTTTCGTCCGAAACGTTCGATCTCGAAACCCATATTGCACGGAAGTCAGACCGCAACGGTTGTTGGTCCTGGCGGAGAAGAGATATTCACGGATAAATACGGACGTGTAAAGGTTCAGTTCCATTGGGACCGTTCCGGCAAATATGAATCAAACAGTTCATGCTGGTTAAGGGTCGTACAGCCCTGGGCGGGAAACAAATGGGGCTCAATGTTCATTCCCCGTATTGGAATGGAAGTATTGGTGCATTTCCTGGAAGGCGATCCGGATCAGCCGATAATCACAGGCTGCGTTTATAATCCGCAGAATATGCCTCCGTATGAACTGCCTGAGCATAAGACCAAATCGACCCTTAAAACGAACTCGAGCAAGGGCGGCAGCGGTTTTAACGAGATACGCTTTGAGGATAAGAAAAGCTCAGAGCAGATATTTGTCCATGCACAGAAAGATCAGGATATACGCGTTCGCAATAATCGCAGAGAACTGATCGGCAATGACCGACACCTTATAGTAAAACGTGACAAGCGTGAAAAGGTAGAACGTGATAAACACATCATTGTCGAACGCGATGTCATCGAAAAGATCGAACGCGACCTTCACCGTAAGGTCGAGGGCAAGATAGCGTTCGATACGTCAGACTCTGTGTCGCACAACATCGGCGGCAGCTTGGGCGAAAGCGTCGGCGGCAGCCATACGGAAGATGTCAGCCAGACATTTTATGTAAAGGCCGGAATGAATGTTGTCATCGAGGCCGGAACACAATTGACTCTAAAGGTAGGCGGCAATTTTATTGATATCAACCCGGCGGGCATCTCTATCCAGGGAACGATGGTTCTTATCAACAGCGGCGGTATGCCGGGAATGGCTATGGCAGGCCCGTTGGTTTCACCGCTTGATCCGGAAGAAGCTCATATTGCGGACAATGCGGATCCGGGAAGCAAATCGCCGACCTATAAGAACCAGGAACATAATGTTCCTAAGAGGAACAAGCCGAGCTTTGACAATCCGTCGCATAAACCGACGGATCCAAAGAATAAGGATAAAAAGTCCTGGGTGGCAATATCACTTGAGGATGATGACGGCAATCCTGTTCCCGGCGAACGCTACCGCATAACTCTGCCTGACGGTTCCACGGTTGCCGAAGGCACCACCGACACAAAAGGCAAAGCAAAGGTAACGAACATTGACCCCGGCAATTGTAAGATCACGTTCCCAAATCTCGACAAGAGCGGCTGGAAGAAGAAATAGATATGGCTCAAACACATACGGTACAAAGTGGAGACTGCATTGAAAGCATTGCCCGTAAATACGGCTTTGGCGATTTCAAGATCATATTCGATCATCCGAATAACGCCGAGTTGAAACAAAAACGGCCAAAGCCTAATCTCTTGGTTGCGGGTGATAAGGTCTTTATCCCGGAAAAGGAACTCAAGGAAGAGTCCGGTGCAACGGATAAAACACACAAATTCCAGATAATCACCAAAAAGGTCAAACTGCGTCTTGTACTCAAAGATGATAAGGATCAGCCGTTCTCTGACAAAAAGTATGAGCTTAAGATAGGCAACAAAGAATACTCCGGCAACACGGATTCCACCGGTTATTTTGAGCATGAGATCCAGCCTGTTGCCAAGACCGGAGAACTGAAGCTTCATACAGAGGACGAAAAGCTGAAAGTTCTGACATGGAACCTGAACATTGGAGCTCTCGACCCGACAGATACGGTGCAGGGCGTTCAGGAAAGGTTGAAAAATCTTGGTTTCTATTATGGCACTGCCAGCGGAAGGGTCGGCAAAAGGACCAAAGCTGCGATCAAGGCATATAGAAAAAAGAACAACATGACGGTGAATGAGGACATCGACGATGAACTCCGCGGAAAGCTGCGTGATTCGCATGATAAGAAGGGTTAAGAGGACAAAACTTTCATGAGCACTGCAATCGGAGCTCCTGTAGCTCGTACATCAGAAGGCGAGGATCTCGTCAACACTTTAACTACCGTCCGGGAGGTCGTTAAGATACGGTTTCAGATCGCTCCCGGCACTGCTGCCGGACTTGGGATCGCAGATGCCGATTATAAGATCTCAGCCGGCGGAGCGGAGATAGCAACCGGCAAAACGAACGCAGACGGTGAAGTTGAGGTGCCTCTTCATCCCTTGCTGACCGGAACTGTCACGGTTCGGATATTCGAAAGTGATTTTAATCTTACGCTGCACGGCGGGCTTGAAGCTGTGACCACACTGAAGGGACAGCAAAAGCGATATGACATTTTAGGTTATATGACCGGATACCTTAGAAACACGGTCGGAAATAGTGCTCCTGATGACGGGACAGATGGCAGCAAGACCCAACAATGCATCATGAACGTCCAGACGGACGGCAATCTGGCAATAGACGGCACAGTAGGAAATCAGACAAGGACTGAGTTGACCAGCAAGACTGGCGAGTGATTATGGCGTTTGATATACAGGTTACAAATCCGCAGCTGCACGCAAGTGTTATACCGCATCGCATCGTTCCGGTCAGATTTGCGCGTGCGGTCAGTGGTTTTGCTGACAAGGATGCTCCGGACATAGATGACCGCGGTTTTATCATACCGCAGAGTTTCTGCAATGCATTGGGTCCTGTTGTGGGAATAACGCAGAACAAGACCGTTCGCGTTCGGGTAATTCGTGACCGTTTGGAGCCGACAACCCAGATATTTGCTTCTGTAGAGGACACTGCCATCGCTGCTCTTGAACATCCATCGCCCGGAACGGCAATTTCCTCGTCCGATGTCGGAGAACGAAAAGGAGACTGCATCTATCTCACAGGCACTGCGAGCGGCAGTTCGGCACAGGAGACCAAGGTAAAGATCCATTTCGGAGCAGCTGACGGTCCGGTCATAGCTGAAATGGCGGTCAGGGTCTATCCAGAACTGGTGATACGCGTTCAGGCCCATGCAGTGACGATCAACGGGGTGGCCCCGACCACGACATTGGCAAACGTTCAGAGTATGTTTCGGCGGATCAATAGGATCTATGCTTCTGCCGGAGTGCGTTACTCATTGGCGAATAATCTGGCGGCGGAATCTGTGAATGGGTTTACCACGCCCGGAACCGTCACGCTGACCAACGTTGCCGATCAACGAAATACCGAACTTCAGACCGTTATGAGACTGAATCCGGTGGCGAACAAACTGAATGCATATTTCTTTGCACACTATTTTGATACTGTTAGCGGTCAGCAGGATCAGGTGCTTGGCATAGCTTTTTCGAGAAATGACGCCAACGCGAATCCACCAAATCCTGCTACGGGTTTTCCTGGCTGTCAGGCCGGCATTACGGTGCGTGATTCGGCAGATATAAAAGAATCGGCACATACCTCGGCGCATGAGATCGGTCATGCATTGACGCTTATGCATTACGCTGACGGACAGGCCGGCACACCTTCAGATATAAGAAATGATATCTGGGGACACCGAAACCTGATGCATAATTTTGTGAATCTTATAAACTCATCTGCTCCCGGAGATGACAGATTCCCAAATTCTCCTGCTCGTGGTCAGGTCGGGTATGGAAGCTATTCTGATGGCCGTGTAATGGCAGGGCAAAATCTTGGCATTAAAAAAATATCAGGTATAAGACAGAGTGATCAGGTTGAAACTTTGAGAACCGCGATAAGAAATCGGACGTACGCGCCGGTATAAAGAGCAGAAAAGAACCGCATATTAATTTGTATGGCGTTTGATATAAAGGTTACAAATCCTCAGCTGCACGCAAATGTTGTCCCGCATCGGATCGTGCCGGTGAGATTTGCGCGTGCGGTAAGCGGTTTTGCCGACACGGACGCTCCTGATATTGACGACCATGGTTTTGTGTTGCCGCAGGATTTCTGCTCCGCACTTGGGCCGGTTGTTGGGGTCACACAGGGAAAAACGATCAGGGTTCGCGTAATGCGGGATCGAGTTGACCCGACAACAAGTCTCTTCTTATCAGTGGATGATGCTTCTATCGCGGCTCTGGATTTTCCTAGTCCGGGCGACTTGTTGCCGAATGCGGATGTCGGCGATCGGAAAGCAGACTGTGTATATCTGACCGGAACAGCCACAGGCAGTTCTGTTCAGGAAACGAAATTAAAAGTGCATTTCGGTGCGGCGGACGGACCGGTGCTTGCCGAAATGGCCGTACGAGTTTATCCGGAACTAGTTGTACAAGTACAGGCTCACGCGGTGACAATTAACGGAACGGCTTCGGGAACGACCATTGATATTGCAAGACAGATATTTCGCCGGGTCAACAGAATATACTCTCAAGCCGGAGTGCGTTTTTCGCTGGCGAGCAATATGATGGTGGAAACGGTCAATGGATTTGCTCGAGCGGGAACCGTTACTCTTGACAACTCAATAAATGACCAGGATAACACCGAGCTACAGACCGTTCTGCGGCAAAACCCTGTGGCAAACAGACTCAACGCATATTTCTTTGCGCATTTCTTTGAGATACCTGACAATGTTCAGGACAGCGTTCTCGGCGTAGCTTTTTCTCGTGATGATGCGAGGGCACATCCGGCAATACCGGCCACAGGATTTCCCGGCTGTCAGGCCGGAATTACCTTTCGTGATAATGCAGATGTAGCTCAAGTTTCTGCTACAGTTGCTCATGAGATCGGGCACTCGCTGCGTCTTTCTCATTACGCGGGTCGTAACGGAAACGCCGTGCGTGAAGAGATATGGGCTCACCGCAATCTGATGTTCAATTTCTCTTCTCTGAGTTCTACTGCTGCCAGAAACAATGTCGGTTACGGAACACATGCCAGCGGCGGAACGCGTCGCGGACAACTTTTCACGACCAAAAAGCTTCAACACATTAGGCAGAGCGACCAGATAGAAAGACTTAGAACTTCAGTGAGGAACCGTACATATGCACCGATCTAGAGACCGTATGCAGTGCCGCTATCAACTGAGAAACGGGTTGATGATCGGATGTATCGTTTTTTTGTTGGCCAATGTCAGTGCATGTCATGCCTTTTCTCAAGGCTCAGACGTCGTTGCAGAACCCACTCCGGTCAAGGAGCAAAAAGAGATGAGTGAACGATTTATAGAGGCTATTAGGAATCATGACCGAAGCGTTCTGGAAAGAGTTTCAAGTGCTCCGCCCGGGCTTCCGCGCGATATTGATGCCATAATAAATACTCTTGATGCCGAATCGAGAGAATTAGCGGTTGAATTGGTAACGCTGCAGGACAGCAGTATGTCGGCAAAGTTTCTTCTTAGGCGAACTGCTGATCCTGATGCAAATGTTGCGACATTGGCTGTGGAGAACCTTTCAAAGATAATCGTGAAACCACCCGCAAGCGAGATCATCGCCATCATACCCAGCCGGCCCGATCCGTTCATCAGGTCAAAGCTGTATCTTCAGACGGGCGATCTTCGCGAAGAAGGCATACTTGAACAACTTCGCAGGGCATCAGCCGGTGAAAAGGATGAAGACGTAAAGCTGCATTCGCTTGCCGCTCGTGCCAAACAAGGCGGCGGCCCGGAAGCTTCAGAGTTTGTCAGCATCGTAAGCAAAACCGTTCCGGATGATGCGCTGAAGATGCAGGATCTTCTCGTTTATATCGGGCGGGCGAATTTAGCAAAAGGTGTGATCACCTGGCTTGATAATGAGGAAGGCGTTATGAGGCTTGGCAGCGACAGGCAAAACTCGCAGGCGCGTATGTGTGATGTTGGTGTCTGGACGGTTCACCTGTTGAAGGTAAAGTTGCCTTTCGAAACCACTTATCTGAGAAATTTTACGCCGGAAGAGATAGAAGAAACAAGAAAACTTCTTTCGACATTCTGAAACGGCTATATTTTTGACAGAGCAAAAGATATAAGCGAAAGCGTCAACTAACAGGTGCCTGTTTGGCGCGATTGATCATTTTAAGGAGAAACACAGATGTTCCCAGCAGCAAGATTGGCCGACCCGATAACACACGATATGCTTGTGCCGTCAGGAGTGATCGCTCCGATGCCCAATCCGTCCATGGTGATGATCGAATTCATGCCCGCGGCCCGCATGGGCGATATAGCCGTATGTACGGGTGCAGTAACAGGGGGCATCGTTCATCCTCCGGTCCCGACACCGCCTTTTGGCACACCGATCGTGAAAGGATCAACGACGGTTATGATAGATTTTCGTCCTGCGGCTCGTTGGGCGCCGTCAGGCGACCTTGCAGGCTGCGGAGTGTTCTTGGGCGACCCCAAACTAATGGCCTTGCGCAAAGTATTCATCGGCGGATGAGCCATCGCCGAATAAGAATAAAAAAGCCTCGTTTCTCATGACGAGGCTTTTTTATTTCACGTTTTTATTCTGGGTTAAGGATGTGTCATATCTTCAGCGTTGACCCACTCATCGAATTGTTCGGCTGTCAGCAGGCCGAGTTCGATGGCGGATTCCTTTAGCGAAATTCCTTTTTTGTGTGCGTTCTTGGCTATTTTGGCGGCGTTGTCGTAACCGATGTGCTGGTTTAAAGCGGTTACGAGCATCAGCGAATCGTTAAGGTATTCATCTATCTGTTCGCGGTTGAGTTCGATGCCGGCAATGCAGTAATCGACAAAACCGTGAGCGGCGTCGTGTATCAGCCTCACCGAGTGAAGAAAGTTGTGTATCATCACCGGTTTGAAAACATTAAGCTCAAAATTTCCCTGAGAACCGGCAAAGCCAATCGCGGCGTCGTTGCCGAAAACCTGCACGGCGACCATGGTCATGGCTTCGCTTTGCGTCGGGTTGACCTTTCCGGGCATGATCGATGAGCCTGGTTCGTTTTCGGGAAGCGAAATTTCGCCTATGCCGCAACGTGGCCCCGAAGCCAGCCAGCGAATGTCGTTAGCGATCTTCATCAATGAAGCCGCCAGCGTCTTTAATGCTCCCGACGCAAAAACCACCTCGTCGTGTGCTGACAGAGCAGCGAATTTATCAGGATGAGCCTTGAACGGCAGGCCGGTTATCTCGGCGATCTTTGCTGCCGCACGGTCGGCAAACTCAGGATGCGAATTCAGCCCTGTCCCAACGGCAGTTCCGCCGATAGCAAGGTCGAGCAAACCCGGCAATACCATTTCCAGACGTTCCACATCGCGGTCGATCAGATTCGCCCAGCCATTAAATTCCTGGCTGACCAGCACCGGCGTTGCATCCTGAAGGTGCGTTCGCCCTATTTTTACAACGCCTTCAAATTCTTTCGCCTTTGCCTTTATAGCGTCGCTTATCTTTTTGACTTCGGGAATAAGAGCGGTCAGGCGTTCGGCAGCGGCAATGTACATCGCCGTAGGGAAGGTATCGTTCGATGACTGTGATTTGTTTACGTCGTCATTGGGATGAATCGGTGATTTCGAACCCATCTCGCCGCCCGCTATCTCAATCGCACGATTTGAGATGACCTCGTTGGCGTTCATGTTCGTCTGCGTTCCCGAACCCGTTTGCCACACGCGCAGCGGAAAATGGGCGTCCAGTTTACCTTCGATCACTTCATCAGCAGCCTTAATGATAAGATCGCGTTTTTCTTCACTTAGCTTGCCCAGGCCGCAATTAGTTATCGCGGCTGCCTTTTTCAAAACACCTAACGCTCTTATGACCTCACGCGGCATCACATCAAACCCGATGTTGAAATGTTTCAATGAACGCTGGGTCTGTGCTCCCCAATAAACATCCGATGGAACCTCGATCTCGCCCATCGAATCGGTCTCTATACGCATTTTGGTTTCTTGTTTTGTTGCTTCTGACATTAGGAAATTTCCTTAAAATGGTTTTATAGTATGCCTAGATTTTACCCCGAAACATATCAGGGAAAAAATCGCCACCTCTTCAATAATGTGTAAACTCCTAAAAAGATCGCGACACAGTTTCGACAGGAAGTTTTGCACTTATCCAGTCCGTGATTCCGCCTTTGATGTTATGGATGTTCGTAAAACCTTTTTCCTTTAAGATCTCCGCGGCCATGGCTGAACGCGAACCGGTTCGGCAAATTAAATAAACAGGTTCTTCTTTGTTCAGGCCGTCAAGACGGGATTGTAATATTTCCAGCGGAATGTTCTTCGCATTTTTTGCGTGAGTCTCGCCAAATTCCTGAGGTGTGCGAACGTCGATGAATTGAACTTTGCCTTCTAAAACAGCCGCCTGAGCTTCCTGTACAGACACATTCAGAATTTCTGTCTCTTTAACGGTATCTGTCGCTGGTGACTTTGTATTTTCTGATACATTGGTTGCATCTCCGCACCCGAAGGCGATGATCAAAGCGACTATCAATCCCACTATCCTCATAAAGGCACTCTCCGAAACATTAAGGAACATTATTTTATCTACAGCTTCGGCCGGTGCGGCAGTATTCTTATCCTTTTGTGTAAACTGCGACAAACCTCGGTATCGGCAGATCGTCTTCGCCGCCCGGCATCTCTTCAAAAAACGTTTGTTTGAAACCGTGCGTTTCAAGACGGGAAAGCTCTTTGCGCGAGACAGGCCAGGGAAGTTCGACGGGTTCTTCGTGGTCCTCGCGGCCTCTGGTAACGATGACAAGTTCGCCGTCATTCTTTACAAAGGCGGCTATCGCGTCTATGACATCATTCCGCATTTCCAGCGGCAATGGTTGAATGGTATATACCTCCAGAACGAAGTCGAATGCTCCGGGCCATTGCGGATCGGGTTTGAAAAGATCGGCGACGGAGTAATCTATATCGCGGCCTTCGCTGAGTTTTTTCGCCCATTCGATGGCTGTCGGTGCGATGTCAAAAGCCGTGACCCTGAACCCGAGGTCGTGCAAAAATATCGCGTCGTCGCCGAGTCCGCATCCGACGACCAACGCCTTTTTGCCATCGCCTTTTAGCTCTGAGCCGTCCGCCCAAACCTTGAAATATTTGTTCGGTTCAAGGTCTGCCCACGGTATCTGCTCATTGTCGCCCTGAGCATTTCTGTAGATCTCGTCGAACCAGCCGAAATGATCGCCGCGTTCACCAAATTCGGCAGCGACCTGTTTAGTTCTTTCTCTTACTATATCTTCCACGTTCGCCATTTTTACTCCTCACCGGTCATATAAAACTATTCACCTATTTGTGTCGGAGCATCAGAACCTTTCCAGGCTTTCCATCCGCCGATCATCGAATGAACGTTTGAGTAACCCATTTTTTGAAGGCTTTCCGCCGCAAGAGCTGAGCGATATCCGCCGCCGCAATAGAGGATGATCTCAGCATTCTTTTCAGGAATAGCCGAGATGATATCGCGCTCTATTATTCCGCGGCCAAGATGAATGGCTCCGGCTGCATGGCCTTTTTCCCATTCGTTATCTTCGCGGACATCGATCAGGATCGCTCCATTTTCAACCATCTCTATTGCTCCGGCCACAGTTACCTCGCGGACGGCTACTTTCGCTGTTTCCACCAGTTCGACGAACTCTTTTGAATGTTCCATAAAGCCAGTTTACAGCAACGATAACGGGCAAACTAGCTTAGAGCTAATTAAATACATATAATAACTGTTTCGCTAACATTTATATTTTCTGAATATCGAGGTTAATACATTGGCTGAACAATTTGACGTAACAATTATCGGATCAGGACCAGGCGGATACGTGGCGGCAGTTCGTGCAGGACAGCTTGGGCTGAAAGTGGCGCTTGTCGAAAAGGAAAAAGATGCCCGATTGGGCGGAACATGCGGACTTCGCGGTTGTATTCCCACAAAAGCATTGCTCAACGCCGCTCATCTATATGACAAGGCACAGCATTTTCCAAACTATGGCCTCAAGGCTGAAAATGTTTCGTTTGATTGGACGGGAGTTCAAAAGTATAAATCCGACATCGTTACAAAAAACAGCGCGGGTGTGACCTATCTGATGAAAAAGAATAAGGTCACTGTCTTTAACGGTTTTGGCAAAGTTGCCGGGCCGGGCAAGGTAGAGGTCGATCTGGGCGGCGGCAAAAAGGAAACTATCAGCACAAAGAACATTATTCTTGCTACGGGTTCTGTCGTGCGGCCAATTCCGGGTTTTGAGACGGACGGCAAACAGGTCGTTAATTCCGATCACATTCTGGAACTGACCGAAGTGCCGAAATCGCTGATCGTGATGGGTTCGGGCGCTGTCGGTTCTGAATTTGCCAGCGTCTATCATCGCTTTGGAACGGAAGTAACGTTGGTCGAACTGCTTGACCGCATCGTTCCGCTCGAAGATGCAGAAGTTTCAAAAGAGCTTCAGCGGGCTTTCAAAAAACAGGGCATCAAGGTAGAGACGGGCCTCAAGCTCGACAAGGTTGAGAAGACTAAAAAGAGCGTTAAAGTTTCCGGCAAAAACGCCAAAGGCGACACCGTTTCTCTCGAGGCAGAGATGCTGTTGGTAGCAGTTGGTCGCATGCCGTATCTGGAAAATCTTGGCCTGGATAAAACAAAGGTCAAGGTTTCTGACAGGGGAACGATCGAGGTCAACGAATATTACGAGACCGCCGAACCGGGCATTTACGCCATTGGTGACATCGTTGCGACGGCACAGCTTGCACACCTTGCTTCGAAAGAAGGCATTTTGGTCGTGGAAAAGATCGCCGGCAAAAAGGTCGAACCGATCAAGCATAACCTCGTGCCGAACTGCACTTACTGTGACCCGGAAGTAGCATCGGTCGGCCTGACCGAACAGAAGGCGAAAGATGCCGGTTACGATGTAAAGGTCGGCAAATTCCCGTTCTCGGCTTCGGGCAAAGCACGTATTTTGGGCGAAACCGACGGCTTTGTTAAGATCGTCGCCGACAAGAAATATGACGAGGTGCTGGGTGTTCACATCATCGGCCCGCACGCAACGGAACTGCTTGCCGAAGCCTGTGTTGCCATGGCATTGGAGACAACCGCCGATGAACTCGGACGCGTGATCCACGCTCACCCAACGGTTTCGGAATCGATCATGGAAGCCGCCGAAGGCGTCCACGATCTGACGATACATATTTAAGTCGCAAGATCTTCGTATATGGTTGGAAAATACGCTCAAATTGCCGCTCTTTGCGTTTCGCTTGGGGCGGCAGTTTACTTTTGAATGCGGTAGAATCCTTGAGCAATTATTTTCGGAGCTAATCACGATGGAGGGTCGTTACAGGATACTGATAGTCTTTTTTGCAGTGATAGCCCTTGTATGCCTTGCCGGATTTTATCGCACATACTTCAGCTATTTTCCGGATGTTGCTCGGTTCCCGGCATTGATCCATATTCATTTCGTCGCTTTTCTAGGCTGGTTCGTTTTAGTCGTATTACAGCCGATATTGATCTACAAAGAGCAGTATGTTCTTCATCGAAAGCTCGGCAAGCTTTCTTATTTTCTTGCTCCCATCCTCATCCTGACCATTCTTTTGTTGACCCGCGAAAAGATGATGCGAGAGGTCGCCGATCCTGAGGCAAATGCGTCCATTACGGCATTTATCGGGTTGATGGATGCTGTCTCATTTTCGGTCTGTTACCTGATCGCAATGATAAAACGCAGCGACACCAGATGGCACGTTGCATTTATCATCGGGGCAACGCTGATAGCTTTGAATCCGGGCCTGGCGAGGCTTTTTGATCAGATCACTGTTGGATTGGGTTTGCTGGCTGCGGTTCTGACGCCGTTCATAGTCTCGATCTCGATCTTCATCTTTGAAAAGATCAGCTACAAACGCCCGATAACGCAAAGCCCCTATTTTGTGTTTTTCCTGTTGTGGACACTAGAGATAGTTTTATTCATAACCGTTCCGCAGACCGAACTGTGGAA